>JAOAPO010000399.1 GCA_025462945.1 Bryobacterales bacterium | reverse complement strand
CATTGCTGGCGGGGTTTTATCCAATCTGAGATTCACGAAAGCAGCAGTAAATGCCCATCACCCCTAACTCTCAGCAGGTCAGACACGCTCTGGACACCGGGCAATTCGTGCCATTTTTCCAGCCAATAGCAGCGGTACGCACAGGGGAATTAGCCGGTTTTGAAGTTCTGGCTCGCTGGGACCATCCGGACCTGGGGATCATCGGGCCGGGCGCTTTCATACCGCTTGCCGAGAGAGACGGCTGGATTGGAGAGCTGACAACGATTATTGTTCGCAGCGCATTTGCCGCCGCGGCCGCCCTGCTCCCGTCTCCTTTGACAATTTCGATCAATATCTCTCCGCTGGAACTGCACGATGCGGAACTGCCCCAGCGGATTGTGAGCGGGGCGAAGAAGGCCGGGTTTTCACTGAAGCGCACCGTGATCGAGATCACCGAGAGCGCTGTGTCGGATCACCCCCGGAAGGCTCGCGCCACCGTGTCCGCTCTGAAAGAAGCCGGTTGCCGAATCGCTCTGGACGATTTCGGCACCGGGTACTCGAGCTTGCTCCAACTCCAGTCCATGCCGTTCGATGCGATCAAGGTCGACCGAAGCTTTGTCAGTTCCATGACCGAGCGACGGGACAGCAGAAAGATCGTCGCCGCAGTTCTGGGAATGGGCCAGAGTCTGGGGCTGACGACCGTGGCGGAAGGAGTAGCGACCCAGGAGCAGGCCGACATGCTGTTGTGGCTCGGATGCGATGAGGCGCAGGGCTGGCTCTACGGGGCACCGGTCCCGGCGCGGGAACTTGCAGCCGTCATCGCCGTCCAACCAGGACGGCCCGCCTCCCCGTCGTTTCGCTGGAAAAACCTGAGTGTGGGCAACCTCGAGGGGCTGCCCTCTCAACGACTGGCGCAACTGCAGGCAGTCTACGACGGCGCACCGGTGGCGTTGGGCTTTCTGGATCGCAGTTTCAAATACGTCAACCTGAACCGGCGGCTCGCGGATCTGAATCACCTGCCCCTCGAAGAGCATTTTGGCAGAACCGTCTCCGAGGTCGCGCCCGGTGTCTTCGCTCAAATCGCACCGTTCCTGAACCGCGCCCTCAGCGGAGAGGCGGTCGCCGACGTGGAGATCAAGGGGTCCGAGCCCGAAGAAACCTTTCTTGCCTCGTACCAGCCCGCCCGAGACGAGGCGGGCGAAGTTGTCGGCATCTCCTGCGCGGTTACCGACTTCACCGCCCGCAAGCGCGCCGAGCAGAGATTGCGGCAGTTCGAACGTCTTGTGGAGGGCATTGAAGAGATGATGGCCGTGGTGGACCGCGATTACCGATTTGTTCTCGCCAATCGCGCCTACCTCAGCTATCGGCTCATAAGCCAGGAAGAACTCGTCGGCAGACGCGTTTCAGAGATGGTGGGCATCGAACTGTTCGAGGGCGTCATAAAAGCTCATCTGGACCAATGTTTCAGTGGCGGATTGGTGAACTTTACCTTCCGCTGCCGATATCCGGAACTCGGCGAAAGGGATCTCGATGTATCGTTAACGCCCGTCGAGATGGCGGACGGCGTGAGCATGGCCGCCTGTATCATTCGCGACGTCACCGAAATCAGACGCCTCGAGCGCGCCGAGACCGGCTGGCGTAAGCGCATCGAGCTATCGCAACACTCGGGTTTGCGCATCGGGCTCTGGGACTGGGACATCAACGCCAACACGGTCGTATGGTCCGATGAGACGTATCGCCAGTGGGGCTTCACGCGGGAAACCTTTTCGAGCCGTGTAGAAGATGCCGTCGGCCGCATTTATCACGATGACCGGGCGCGCGTCGCACTCGCCATCGCGACGGTGCTGTCGGGCGAAGCCACGGAGTTTGCCGAACAATACCGCATCGTGCGACCGGACGGTTCGACCTGCTGGCTCGATGCCCACGGCGTCATGCTCCAGGATGAGGGGTTGCGCATGACGGGCGTCGGCGTGGATATCACCGGACTCAAAGCAATCCAGCGGTCGCTCGAGGAGAGCGAAGAGAGGTATTTGCTTCTGCTCAATTCGACCGCCGAAGCGATCTATGGACTCGATCTGAATGGCCTGTGCACGTTCTGTAATCCCGCCTGCCTGCGCCTGCTCGGTTATCAGGAACCGGCCGATCTGCTGGGAAAGAACATGCATCAGCTCACGCACCACACACGACCCGACGGGACCCCCTACCCCAGCGAGGAATGCACTATATACGGCGCGATCCGCGACGGCGTGCCGAGTCATCTGTCCGATGAAGTCCTGTGGAAAGCCGATGGCACCCGTCTTTTCGCGGAGTTCTGGTCTCATCCGATGTTTCGCAACGGAGAGCCGGTGGGCGCCGTAGTTACCTTTCTCGATGCGACCCAACGCAGACGGGCGGAAGAGGCGCGCCGCGCTTCGGAAGAGCAACACCGCGAACTGTTCGAACACGCCGCCTATGGCATTATTTTGGCCCCCGAGGACGGGAAGGTCTAAATGCGAATCCGGCTGTCATAGCAATGCTCGGCTACGGTTCGAAAGAGGAACTGATGGAGCGGAATCTCCACCGCGATATCGAACTGAGGGAAACGGCCGAGATTGGCGCGAGCCAATGCGAGTGGATGCGGAAAGACGGAAGCACCATCACGGTGCGTCTGAACTGCCGAGCTATTCGCACCCCGGACGGCGCGGTCGTTCAGACACTGGTGATTGCCGAAGAGCTTACCAAACAGAGAAGCAGTGAGGGACAATCTCGGCGCGCGCAGACGATGGACGCCGCAGGGCACCTTGCCAGCGGCGTCGCGCACGATTTTAAATAGCCTTGCTGGAGTTCACCAATGTCTGCAGCCAGGTCCAGTAAAGACTGACCCGAACGGCCCGGAGCGCCGTCTTGTCGATCAGTTCAACCATGCGGGCTGGGGTCGGCCCGTCTTAGCCAAGAGTTACTCATGTAGGCCAGAAGCAAATCGCCGGCGGAGCACCGATTGGACTGCGCGGTCTACAACTTCACCGGCAACAACAACATCGGCATATTCGACCGGCGGCGCCGTCATTGCGGTGCAGGCTCCTCTTACATGGACGAACATGAACAAGGACACCTCTTTCAGCATCGCCCGCGAATCCGGTCAAATCGTCACCTGGACTGGTGGCGGCCCCGCTGGCACCGTGACCATTGCAGGCCAGTCGTCCAATCTGGGCTCGGCGATAGGAGTTGGTAGGCGTTCGTTTGCACCGCCCGCGACTCCGATGGGCAGTTCACAATCCCGGGTGCGGTCCGTTGGGGGTGGCTTTCGCTGTTACTGGCTGGCCGTCACTTTGCACGCTGCGGGCGCGTTCACCCGATTACAGCGGACTCCTTCGCCGGGTAGGGCGATATGGCATCCAGACTCCCCCGTCCCGTCAAAGGATAGTCAGTGCTCTGAACCTGTTTGTGCGACGCTCGAATGCCCATTACCGGCCTTGGTATCTGCAGATCGAACTGAGTCGGGATCGCCGGTCATTGTTCTCACGCGGTAACCTTTTCGGACCAGTTCTGCACTCCGCGGCGATGTAGCGTCATTCCTTCTTAACAGTTCGGTGTCGCGCGTGCGGGGCCTGCTGTTAGTGAACATCATGCGGTCCTCCAGGGACTCGTGTAAAGCGGAATGACCTTCTCCTGATCGAGGACAAACACTACTTAGTTCCGCGCCCAATTGAGGGACGACCACCGTTCCTGCAACTTCTTCAAGGTTGCGTTGCGCCCTGCCAAGGGCATTGCCAGCTAAGCTCCATCTAAACGCCGCATTCTGCCGGATGGCTGACACGACGTTGTCGACGCGACTACCGGGATCTTAGATAAGCGGTTAGCCGTATTGCTGAATGGGTTACCCAATGGAACTCTCGGTTTCGGTGAAAAAGAGCCAAGGAGCGTCCGGAGCAAGTGCCTCGCACTTAAGAGGCCTCTACGCAGCCAAAATTGCAAACCTCAAAACGTTTTGAACACAAGAGCCGTAGCCTTCCCTATCTTGTTGATTCCATTGGCCGGTTACTAACGACAAAAGGGTGACCGTCTGGCTAACCTAGAGGCCTCAAAGCATCCCTAAATTATTGATTCTATGCTGCGCCCGGCATGATTCGAACATGCGACCTTCTGGTTCGTAGCTACTTGACATCAGCTATATTGTTGATTCTTTGAACACTCCTCTTCGGACATATGCTGTTTCTTCGGCCTGTCCGGCGCTTATTGAACACTATTCTGAACACAAGTCGGCTGTCTGGTGTTCTTTCGTCCAGAGATTGGGAGCCATGCTGAGGCACTCCGGCGATCTTGCCCGTGAACTGTTTCAGGACATCCTCGAGGAGCCCCGGACAGCATCCCGGATCGAGCGTAAGGCCGACGCGGTCGTGATCGTCAGAGACAAGCGCGAATCGGGCCCTCAGGACCTCGCTTTTGGAGCCCGACCGTTCATTCTGTGTGGACTACCGATTCAGCGCCTTCCCGAAGGCGACCTGACCTACACTCGTCGAAACGGGCGATTTTTCCTTGAGATCGTCGGCCATCCGGAGTTCGGCGTGCCGTTTGGCCAGGATCGGCTCGTTCTGCTTTGGCTCGCGACCCAGGCAGTGCGGAACAAGAGTCCGGTGGTGGAGTTCGGGAGCGCTGCAGAGATTTTGAACGAATGGCGGCTGCCGACGAACGGTGTTTACTATCGGCGGCTGGCTACCGCATTCAAGCGGGTCTTCACCAGTACGATCTTCTTCGGCACACGAGATGACCGGCGCCGTTCTGAGGTATGGAATTGCAGCAGAAACCACTTCTTCGATCATGTTCAGCTTTGGTTTGACGAAGACCTCACAACAGGAAGGAGGAGACAAAATCTTGTCGCCCTTTCGGCCTCGTTCTGGGAGGAACTGAAAAGCCACCCCATCCCGGTCGATGCCGACGTAGTGAGGGAGCTGGCAAACAACCCGGGATGTTTAGATCTGTATACGTGGCTGACCTGGCGGTGCTACCAGGCGAAAGGACCGGAGCGCATTCCCCTGTTCGGTCCGTCGGGCCTGCGCGAACAGTTAGGCGTCCAGGAATACGCCAGAGAAAGGAAGTTCAGAGAGCGAATACGCTCTTGGCTCAAGCTCGTACAACTCTACTGGCCTGAATGCCCCGCAGTAGTGTCACGCCCTGGCGACGCTCTCGAGCTAACTCACAGTTCAGCCGTTCGGCGGCAAGCTAATGCCCTCGCCTAGCCGCCACGGTCGGTTAGCTCAGACCATCACGACCGGGCGACACCGCGTCTGTCACTAGGGTACTCACACAATGCCACGACCCGTCCGGCAGGACCGGCCCGCCCGAAGATCGTAAGTGCTGCTACCGGCTCTGTCAGTTCGTCCATAACTCAATGGTCGGGGCATTCCGCGAAAGGTGATCAGGGCGGGGAATGCCGTATAGGGTGCCGACGTTGGCCGCAAAGCTTGCCAAGTGTAACTTTCCGATAACCGGACTTTGCAAGCACAATTGAGATAACACGAGCGCAAGGTCAGCTAAAGATCTCCTGCTGAACTACCCCGGCTACATTGGTCAGGCGGAAGTCGCGTCCCGCATAACGATAGGTGAGCTTTTCGTGATCGAGTCCCATCAGCGCCAGCAAAGTGGCGTGGAGGTCGTCCATATGCATTCGCCCCTCCACGGCTTTCAGCCCCAACTCATCTGTCGCGCCGTAGCTGAAGGCCTTTTTCACTCCGGCTCCGGCCAGAAACATCGAATATCCGGTCACGTTGTGATCCCGGCCATCAGGTCCCTGAGCGGTTGGCAGTCGGCCAAACTCGGAACCGAAGAGCACCAGCGTCTCTTCCAGCAGACCGCGTTCGCGAAGATCCGTTAAGAGGGCGGACGTCGCCTGATCCACACGGCGGGACTGCTGAATCAGGCCTTCGTGCAGGTTCTGATGATGATCCCAGCCGGGCTGGCGGATCTCAACAAACCGGACGCCGGCCTCGCTGAGTTTCCGCGCCATTAAACACTGCCGGGCAAAAGAACCCTCGATCCCCGGCTTCACACCATAAGCGTCCAGCGTTTCCTGCGGCTCTTTCGAGATATCCAGCAGGCGCGGAACCTTGTCCTGCATCCGAAATGCCAGCTCATAAGACCTGATCACACCGTCGACGGCATCCGGCGCGCCGCGCTCTGCTCGGAACGAGTGGTTGAAGTCCTGAATGAGATCGATCTGTTGACGTTGCAGGTTCTTCTCTGCCGCCGCCCTGATGTTGGGCATGTAGCCCAGGTCGCTGATTGCGGTTCCCTGATAGTAGGCAGGGAGGAAAGCGCTGCCGTAGTTGATCGCACCCCCAAAATCCACCGGCGGGTTGATGACGATATAGCCGGGCAGATCCTGATTCTCACTGCCAAGACCGTACAGCAGCCAAGAACCCCAGCTCGGCCGGGTGAGCGCCGCGTTGGTGCTTCCGGTGTGGAGCTGCACCACGGCCTGCGGATGAGCGGGCGTATCGGTATAGAGACCACGGATGAAACACAGCTCGTCCGAATGCGTGGCTATGTTCGGCATCAGTTCAGAGAACCAGGCACCGGATTTACCGTGCTGTTTGAACTTGAATTTGGATGCCGTGATGGTGCCGCCACCCGGGCTGGACTGTCCATCGCGCTTCTGTATCTCGGACTTGTATTCGAACGTGTCGACGGTGGAGATCGCACCTTCCATGAAGAGGAAGATGACCCGCTTGACCTTGGTCGGGAGCGGCGGCAGCTTTGGGGCGAGTGGATTGAAGTCCGCAGCCGATGCCTTCTGGGGTTGCGATCCGATGAGCCCCGCGAGAGCCATGTGGCCGAATCCCGCGCCGGCGGCCCGCAGCAGACTGCGGCGACCTGTGAGTAGATGTTTCTGTTTCGACATACGCAATATCTCTCCTGTCAAAGCGCGACTAGCGCAGGAACTGAAACTCGGCAGACCCATAAAGAGCCTGTACGAAGGCGCCCCAGGCGGCCTGAGCCGCACTGCCCGGGGTGATGGCCAAAGATGGGTCCTCCATGGGAGGCTTCACCTCGAAGATTTCCTGATCCTGAGTGAGACCATCCGACCGCTCGATACCGGCCGTGATGCCGCCTTCCAAACGGACCGAAGGCACTGCGTGGCTGACGTTCGCCGCAGGTGTCCCAGGATGCGAATCAAGCCAGTCAGCGGCATACCGACCCAGGAACTTCTGACCTTTCGCAACTTCCGCCAGGGTGGGAGCACGCCCGAGCACACGCAAGTAAGCTTCTCGCAGTCTCGCGCTATCGGTCACGTACTCTTTGGTGAGCAGTCGTCCGGCGAGTATCATCGCCTGACGGTTCACGAAAGGCGAGTTCAACAGGAACAACGATTGCGTCGGCACCGTTGTCGTTTCCCGTTGCCCGCTGACGAAGGTCTGGACTACAGGATCGAAGGCCGCGAGTTGCCGGGGAGTCTCTCCTCGCAGCAAAGGCAGGTAGACACTCCTGTACTCGCTGCGATCCGCAGCCGCAAGGATTGAGGCCACGGCCGGCCCATCGTCCCGAATCTCGATCATCCGCAGCGCCATTGCCGCCGAGCCTTCCGGGTGAGCGGGATCGAGTTGACCGGAGGACGCGAGCAGGCTGTCGCGTACTTCTTCCGATTCGAGCCGGCGAGGTTCGTGTCTCCAGAGAAGATGATTCGCCGGATCAATCGCCCGGTACGCCGGTGGCGCATCAGAGCTGAGGCGGTAGGTGCGGCTCAGGACGATTTGCCTGACCAGCTTCTTCGTGGACCAACCCTGGCGAATGAAATCCTGCGCAAGATAGTCAAGCAACGCGGCGTTTGCAGGCAGCGCACCCATTGACCCGAAGTTATCTGCCGAGCTGACGATACCTGTATCGAACAGGTGCTGCCATACGCGATTCACATAAACGCGCGGCGTTAAAGGATTGTTCGGACTGGTGATGTAGCGTGCCAGCTCGAGGCGGCCGCTCTGATCCTGCGGGATCTTCGGTTGATCGGCAAACTGCACCAGGGAAAGGAACCCGCGCGGAGCGGGCGGGCCGTGGCGTTCCTCGACACCGCGGACGCGAATCGGAGTGTCGTTGATCTTGCCGTCGCGGACGCTGTGAATGCCGTAGCCGTGGTCCCCCCGGTCATTGATCAGAGCAAGTTCGACGTCCAGCGTTTTAGCGGCCTTGTCCAGATCTTCGAGCTGGTGCTTTTGCTGCTCGCCGGGGGTCGTGCCTTCGGCAGCCTTTTTGGCAGCCTGGAACGCTTTCTTCGCCTTCTCGACTGCCGCTTTTAGTTGTTCCACTGCCTGCGCCGGCGCGGGCGGGAGCTTTGCGGCGCTGCTCATATATGCCAGCGAATCAGGCGCATAGTACTGAAGTCCAGCACCGCCCATTTTGCTGGTCAGGCCAACGAAATCTTCCGTGCTGGCGAAGATGCCGGCGAGCGCATAGTAGTCCTTGGTGGGAATGGGATCGAACTTGTGATCGTGGCACCGGGCACAGGATACGGTGAGCGCCATCGTGGAACGCGTGACCGTGTCGATCTGGTCGTCGATGTTGTCCATTTGATAGCGGGCCTTGAAGCGCTGATTCACATCCTTCGGCCCCAGAGCGAGAAACCCGGTGGCAGTGAGCAGCCGATCCCGCTCAGCGGGCGTGCCTGCCGGAAGAAGATCGCCCGCCACTTGCTCCTGAACGAAGCGGTCGTACGGGAGGTCGCGATTGAAGGCATCGATCACATAGTCGCGATATCTCCAGGCATTCGGGTAAGGGATGTTACGCGACGGACCGGTCGATTCGGCGTACCGTGCCACATCGAGCCAGTGGCGGCCCCAACGTTCACCAAACTGCGGCGAAGCCAGCAGGCGGTCCACCAGGTTCGTGTACGCCTGCGGCGAGTGATCCTTCTCAAAAGCCTGAATATCGGCGGGTGACGCGGGAAGCCCCGTGAGGTCGTAGCTGACCCGACGGATCAAGGCCGCCGGGTCAGCATCCTTCACAGGAGTTAGTTTTTTGGCCTCCAGTGCTGCCAGGACAAAGCGGTCGATGTCAGACTTCGGCCAGAGTGTGTGGGTGACCGCAGGAACTTTCGGATTCGCCAGCGGTTGCCATGCCCAATGTGAGCTGCGCAGGCCGTCATAACGGCTTAGTATTTTGGCCGGCGTGGCTGGCGGCTTCTCCGTTTCATCCGGCCACGCAGCGCCATCTCTGATCCACCGCTCCAGAACGGCGATCTCGGCGGCGGGCAGAGGTTCTTTGGTCTCCTGCGGCATCCGGCGCTTTGGATCGGTTGCAGTAACGCGCTTCATGAGAGTGCTGTTCTCGGGTGAGCCGGGTACGATTGCCGGACCCGATTTGCCGCCCGCGAAAATACTGCGGCCCACGTCCACCCGTAAGCCACCGGCTTCCTTGAAAGCGTCGGAATGGCAGTTGTAGCAACGGTTGACCAGGATGGGACGAACATTCTTCTCGAACCAGGTCAACTGCTCTGCAGTGGCTGGACGAGGATAAAGAACCTTCGTGGCAGAGCCCGGCTGCGCGGCGTCCTTTGCAGGAGCGGTCGCGCTCACAGTCTTTTGGGGCCACACGGCACCCTGGTCGATCCAGGTCCTGAGATCGGCGATCTCTTTCGATGGGAGTGGGTCGTCTCCGAGCGGCATTCTTAGGTTCGAATCAGTCGTTGCTATGCGGCGGAGCAGGAGGCTGTCAGCCGCGTTTCCCGGCACCAGCACTGCACCTGACTTCCCTCCATTGAGTAATGAGTCGCGGTTGTCAAGACTTAGCCCGCCCGAGGCTCGAGTGTCTTTCGAGTGGCAGCCTGAGCATCGGTTGGCCAGAATCGGACGGATGTTGTTCTCGAAGAAGGCCGCCTGCTCCGCGGTCACGTCGGCAGTTGCCGCGGAGAGGAGTATGGAGCAAGTGAAAAGTATCCCGCCCGTCAGCGCCGCAAAGCGTGGCGCTCGTTTTAATGTCTTGCCTGCCATTGGTTTCATCCGGATGTCTCTCTTAGTCACTTAGAACGACAGCCGCGCGCCCAGCTGTAGGATTCGGGACTGGTTGCCGCTGATGAGGCTGGTGATCTGCCCGAATGTGGGACTCCCGAACTGGGTATTCGGATTGGCAAAATTGGGATGGTTGAGAATGTTCAGGGCCTCCGCGCGGAACTGGACAACGATGCGCTCGGATACAGAGAAGTCCTTGAGCAATGACGCATCGACGCTGATCATGCCGGGACCGTTGCCGAACGTGCGGCCGGCATTGCCGAACGTGTTTACCGCCGGTGCCGCGAAGGCTGCTGTGTTGAACCAGCGGCTAATGGTCGGGGATTCAAGATACGGATCGCCTGCAACGTTCGGCCTTTGTCCATCGGAGAAGGAGTTCGAGGTATTCGTGAGCATCGCCGGGCTGAGGGCCGTTCCGGTGGCCAGTTCGGAGACAGCGCCGATCGACCATCCGCCAGCTACGAAGTCGAGCGCTTTGTTCGTCACGCGGATCTGCCTTCTGCGACCCACGGGCAGTTCATATACGGTGCTGAAGATGAGCCGCTGACGGATATCGTTCCCGGAACGTCCCCAGTTGTTTGCCTGGTTGTAATAGTCCGTGAAGGCGCCCACGCCAGGGTAGCCTGCCCGTTCATTCCGGGAAGCTGCGTTATCGAGTAGTTTCGCGACTGTGTAGTTCGCTTTGAACAGCAGCCCGCCCGAATACCGCTTTTCGACTCCGAGATTCAGACCGTTGAATTTCGACGCACCGATGTCGGCGGCAATGATCTGCACGTTGCTGAATTGCGGAAAAGGCCGGAGACTCTGGGTGTTGCCCGACCGCAACAGATTTGTTGGCACCTGATTGATGCTGAGGGCGTCCGGGGCCGGCAGGTGGTGGCCGAAGGTTCCAAGGTAGCCGATGTCAATCAACAGGTTCCCTGCAAATTGCCTCTGTAGATCCAGGCTCGCCTGATAGAGATAACCCGTCCGGCGATTCTGGTTGAAGAAAGAGACAGCCGTTGTCGGCCTCGCGCCAACGGCGACCGCGCCAAAGCCAGAGGTTAGATCGGCTGCTGCGGGGGACGAAGTCGCGGGCAGGCCGTTCCGAAGCAGGAAGGCTGCCGTGACGCCGTTGTCGGGGGATACGAAACTGCCCTGCCTGGAGAATCCGGTATTGGCAACAATCGGTGTTGCCTGATCGTATTCGCCGGCAAACAGCAGTGCGCCGCCACCGCGGACGACCCACTGATCTGTCGCTTTGTAGGCGAAACCGATCCGCGGCCCAATGTTGTTGAGATCCCAGCCATGCGCGAATCTGCTGACGCCATTCAGGCCCGAGAACGTTATGATGCCGGGCGTATTCGAGACCGGGTTGATCGGCAGTGGATCGAAGGAGTTCTGTCTGTTGTTTTTCTCCCAGCGCGGCTGATCGATGTCCCACCGCACACCCAGGTTCAGTGTCAGTTTCGGCGAGACCCGCCAGTCGTCCTGAATATAGAACCCGTAGGAGTCGGCTCGGGAAAGGATGGGATCGGTCGCGAGCAGACTGGCCTGCTGCACCCAGCCCAGCTGAAGCGCGGCAAGCGCGCTTCCAGTGGCAACGTTGTTAAACGTGAAGGAACCACCTGCGGTTGGCGAGTACTTATCCAGATTTGATGAATACCGGTATTCACCACCAAGTTTGATGGTGTGTTTGTTGCGGACGATCGTCAGGTTGTCGTTGATCGCGTCGCTGCGAATCGGTCCCTGGAGACGTTGCTGCTGCGAGGGAGCACCGATGGTTTGGAAACCCTGAACAACAACCGTTGGGAAGAACGAAGGATCCGTCCCCGTAAGACCGATCTGCGAAGCAATGTTCGTGCCCGCAGCGGATCCAATGGCAAAGGCTTTCCGCTTCGTATAGGTGTACCTCGCCTCATTGATCACACCCGGGGAAAAGTTGTGATAGTAAGTGCCCGAAGCGTTGTAGTAGTAGTTGAGGGACGTTGTTGCGAAAGGATCCGCGGCTGCGACAGGGAAGAGGGCGGAAGTGGTGCTGGTTGAGGGCTCCGCGAGGAAGCGCCCATAGAGCCGGTTGTTCTCGTTGAATGTATGGTCCACGCGAGCCACGTAGTCATTGGGGCTGGTGCGGGACGAGGTGTTGGCGTTGAAGTTGCCTTTCCCCGACGCCGCGCCGGGAACATTGGGTGCGGGGTAGAAGAGTGCGAGTTTGGAGCCAACAGGATCGAGGCGGTTCGCCGGAATCACGTTGCCGGGAAAGGGATTCCCGGTAACAGGATCCCGCACGATGTAGCTGGCACCCGAGTAGTCTCCCTGTGCCTCAGCCAGGGTTGGGACGTTTACGGCGCGATTGGTCGGCGCAACCTGGCGGCGGCCTTCGTAGGTGAAGAAAAAGAACGTCTTGTCTTTGACGACCGGGCCGCCGACGCTGGCACCGAAGAGATTGTAGCGAAGCGGCGGAATGTTGCT
>JAOAPO010000394.1 GCA_025462945.1 Bryobacterales bacterium | reverse complement strand
CCACTTTAACGCCCCGGTCCGCGCATCGTAAGCGCGGATATCGCCCGGAGGTGCCGGCAGCTGCTCCGGCAGCCGTCCACCCATGATAATCAGGTCTTTGTAGATGATCCCGGGGCTGGTCAGCACTACCGACTGCTTCGACGCATCGCGGCCAAGATTCTCCCGCAGATCGATCCGGCCGGCCTTCCCAAAGCCCTCGTCCAGCTTGCCCGTCTTGGCATCGATCGCATACAGGAAACTCTGAACTCCGGCAAAGATGCGCTCCTTTTTCCCGTCCGACCACCACATCACCGCCCGATTCGCGCCGCGCCCCGAGATTCCCGCGTCGAACTTCCAGCGAAGTGTCCCGGTGATCGCATCGATCGCCACTACCTTATGTGTAGGTGTCAAACCGTACACTACGCCACCAACCACAATCGGCTGGGTCTGTGACGCCACCGTCGAGTCCGTCACGTCCAGTTTCCAGGCGACCTGCAGGTTCGAAACATTTGCCGTGTTGATCTGCTTCAGCTTCGAGTACCGAAGCCCCTCAGGACCCCCGCCATAGCCAGGCCAGTCAGTCCCGGCAATTATGAGACCGGGAAGCAGGCTGCAGGAAAAAGCCAACGCAAGTGCGATTTTCATCAGTGCCAGTCTATCGCTCCTTGCTCCGGAACAATTTAGGAACACATTGTTCAGGCGTGGTAGATTCAGTTTTGGACCTCTTATTTAGCGGGCACCCGAGCGCCCTCCTGCTCCAAACCAGCCTTTGGGACCTCATCAGCGGTGGCTCCGCCCTTGCGAACGCCATCCTCGTTCTCCTCGTGATCTTCTCGATCGCGTCATGGACCATCATCTTCTCCAAGTGGTCCGCACTCGGGGCAGCGAAGAACGGGAATTCGCGCTTCGTTCGCGCCTTCCGTAAATCGGCCACTCTCGAAACCGCCGCAGCCGCCAGCGAGCAGTTCCGCCCCGCTCCCCTGGTGGCCGTTTTTGAAGATGCGTACGCGGAAGTCTCCCGGCAGATCCAGGCTCGCGGTGTCGTTGCCAACCGTGAATCCATCGCCCGAAGCCTCCAGATCGCCACCAATCAGGAACTCAGCTTCCTCGAACGGAACCTGAGCTGGCTCGCCACCACCGCCTCCGTGTCACCTTTTATCGGCCTCCTGGGCACCGTTATCGGCATCATCCGGGCCTTCCAGAATCTCGGCGCAGCGGGCAGTACCAACCTCGCGGCAGTTGGCCCCGGCATCGCCGAAGCCCTTATCGCCACTGCGGCCGGTCTTTTCGCCGCCATCCCCGCCGCCATGGCTTACAACCATTTTGGCCACACCCTGCGTGAACTCGGCTCGCAGATGGACGACTTCGGACTCGAATTCCTCAACCTGATCGAGCGAAGTTTCGGAGAATAAGGAATGGCGATCGGAGTCGGAGGAATGGGGGGAGGACGGGGCCGGCGGGGCATGCCAGCGATGGCCGAAATCAACGTCACCCCATTTGTCGACGTCGCTCTGGTTCTCCTGATCATCTTTATGATCACCGCGCACGTCATGGAGTATGGGATCGAAATCGCGGTCCCGAAAACCAAAACCGTGGAATCGACGCCCAAAGATCTGCCGGTCATCGGCCTGTCCAAAACAGGCGACCTCTACCTCGGCAACGAAACGATCAACATCAACACTCTGGGCGCAGAGATTCGCCGCCGCTACCCGGACAAAGACTCAGCGTTTGTCCGGGCTGACGGTCAGGTGAAATACGACGTCCTGGCGCAGGTTCTGGTTCAGTTGCAATCGGTCAAAATCAACCCCGTTTTGGTCACCCAACCGGATGGAGGCAGCAAGTAATGTCGCCCGCCATACCCCATCGTCAGGCAGACTCGCGCGAACCCCTCGGGCGCGCGCTCGCCGGGTCTCTCGCCACCCATGCGGCCATCGTCGGAGCCTTCGCGCTTACTGGGTTCCTCAACCTCAAAGACAATTGGGGCGCCAACCATGCGTCCAGCGGGGCAATTGGCGTGGAACTGGTCTCGCGCATTCCCATTCCGCAGGAAAAGGCCCCGCCGAATCCGGTCGCCAGCGACACTGACAATCAGGCGCCGCAAGAGGCTTCCGAAGCCAAAGCGCGACCGCAGGTCAAGGCCCCCCCGACTGAAGGCATCGCTGTTCCCGACCGCCTCAAGAAACAACCCAAAAAGAACTCGCCCGCGCCCCCCGTCTACCGGCCCATGGCGTATCAGCCCAATCAGGTTTACTCGAAGTCGGCGCAGGCCGCGAACTCACCCATGTTCGGAATGAGCGGCGCGGGTGGCATCGATATCGGCCCTGCCTCCGTTCTGGGGAACCGCTTCGGTGCATACGTCCAGCTCATGCGTGACCGCATCGCCCAGCATTGGAGCACCGCTGACGTTCGCTCCACGCCCCAGCAGTTTTGCACCATCAGCTTTACCATCGCGAGAGACGGGACCGTCACCAACGTCCAGGTAGCGAAGCCCAGCGGTAACTATCTGCTGGATACCTCGGCGAAGAGAGCCGTCATGGACGCCAGTCCACTGCCCGCGCTTCCGCGTGAAGTCCCAAAGAATGAGGCAACGGTGGAACTCAAGTTCCAGTTGAACAAATGATGCGCAAACTTTCTTTTCTGATCCCCTCGCTGGTCGCGACCCTGCTGGTGGTGCATGTAACCGCCCAGAATGCCGACATTACCTCGTGGATCAACGGCCCCGGCGGCGCGAAGCCAGCGCTGGCCGTGACCGAGTTCCGCGGAGGAGCGGGAGCCCAGGAGCAAATGGCTCCCTTCAACGCTACTCTGTTCAGTGATCTGCAGAACTCCGCACTCTTCGACATGAAGTCCAAGAGTCTCTTCCCGCTCGCCAATCCCCAGCGGCCTGAAGACCTTCGGCCGGAGGACAACAAGCAGGGCTACGCGCTTCAGGACTGGTCCGGAGCCCCGGTCGGTGCCTCCCACCTCGTGTTCGGTTATTCGTCGGTCGTCAACAACGTACTCGTTCTTTACGGTTATGTCTACGATGCGCGTCAAGCCAACATTCAGGCGGCGCAGCTACTCACTGGCCGGTACACCGGTTCGGTCGACCAGGCTGGCGCCATCAAAGTCGCCCACGAATTCGCGAACGACATTATCCAGAAGTTCGGGGGCGTCGGCTCCCTGCTCGGCAGCCGGATCTACTTCGTTTCGGACCGCGGCGCCCCCAAAAACGTTCAGGAAATCTGGGCCATGGATTGGGACGGGAACAACCAGAAGCAGCTCACCAATCTTCGCTCCCTGGCAATCACGCCGGGCATCTCAGCCGACGGTACCCGCCTCGCGTTCACCAGCTACGCACGAGGCACACCCTCCATTTCAGTCCTCAACACCGAGACGGGCCGCGCTCTCAGCTTTTACAACCAGCAGGCATCCATCAACACCACCCCGAACTTCTCGCCGGACGGCAAACTGATCTACTACGCCTCCAGCGCGAGCGGTTCCACGCAGATCGTGGCGGCCGGTGTGGATGGGCAGGGCTTCCGCCGCGTGTCCCGCCGCAACGCCGTCGAAGTCGAGCCGAAAGTCAATCCGAAGAACCCGGGCACGTTGCTCTTTGTCAGCGGACCCGGCTCCCAACAGATCTACCGGATGAACACTGATGGCGCAGCCGTCGAGCGCGTGACCAACGGAGAGGGTGAAGCCTCAAACCCGTCCTGGCATCCCGACGGACAACACATCGCCTTCTCCTCCACTGCGGGCTTCGCCCGAGGCGGCTGGAATATTTTTGTGATGGATATTGCCAACCGGCAGGTCGTTCAGTTGACACACGGTGAGGGAAAGAACGAAAATCCCACCTGGGCACCTGATGGATTGCACATTGCGTTCGCCTCCAATCGAAGCGGCCGAAGCCAGATATATACAATGCTAGCTAACGGTACGCAGGTGAAGCAGCTCACACAGCAAGGCACCAACAAATATCCGGTTTGGGGTTCGAAATAACATTATGACAACGAAATTCTACTCAGTCCGCATGGCCCGTTGGGCCGGACTCTCCCTGGCTGCGGTCTTGTTGGTCTCAGCAGCTGGTTGTAAGAAAAAGACCCCAATTCCGCCGCCGCCGAACCCAATCGTTCAGCCCGCCGGTCCAACCGGTCCGGCCAGCGCCGGAGCCACCATTACGGAGTTCGCCGTGGAGCCGTCCACGATTGAACGCGGACAGTCGGCCAACCTGCGCTGGACCGTTACCGGCGCGAACGATATTGTCATCGACAACGGCATCGGCACCGTGCCGCCCACCGGCACTCGGTCGGTGCAGCCCGCTGACAGCACCACGTACACTCTCAGCGCCAACGGTGTCACCCGCACCGCACGTGTCGTTGTCACCGCTCCGGCTCCGCCACCCCCGCCTCCGCCGTCGAACAACTCGTCAAAAGGCACGCTGGAATCGCGCGTTCAGGCCGAGCTCAGAGACGCTCTCTACGATTACGATTCCAACAACATCCGCGATGACGCCCGCGTCGCTCTTACGGCCGACGCCGAGGCCATGAAGCGCATCTTCGCCGACTTCCCGAATGCCACCATCGCGGTCGAAGGTCACTGTGATGAACGTGGTTCCGCTGAATATAACCTGGGTCTCGGCGATCGCCGCGCCACCTCCGCCCGCGACTTCCTGATCCAGCTTGGCGTGCCTGCCGACAAGCTCAAGCCGATCAGCTACGGCAAAGAGCGCCCGCAGTGTACGGAAGCGAGCGAAGGCTGCTATCAGAGCAACCGCCGCGCACATTTCGCTGCAGCCCAGTAAAATAGGAGTCTGAATGCGAATACTCAGTTCTGCTGCTCTCACACTAATCCTCCTTGCCGGCTCCGCATTCGGTGCCAGCAAGGAGATGCAGGAACTGCAGCGCGATATTGCGCAACTGCAGTCTCAACTCCAGGCTTTGCAAAGCAGTCAGGACCAAAAGCTCGCCGCCATCCAGGCGCTGGTGACTCAGTCCCTCGATGCTGCCGGCAAAGCGAACACGGCGGTCAGCGTCCTTGCCGCCACCGTGAATCAGACTCTCGAGCGTGAGCTGAAAAGCCAGATGACGCCTGTGGCCGGTCTCGCCGCCAAAGTGGACAACACCAACAATGACGTTGCCGAAGTTCGCAATCAGGTGAGTGATCTGAATCTCTCGATGAACAAGGTCCTGCAGCGCCTCGGTGACATCAGCGATGCCATCAAAGTGATTCAGGCCCCGGCAGCCGCGCCTCCAAATGCCGGTACCGGCGCAACCTCCGCGCCGCCACCCGCCGCCGTTCTCTACCAGAACGCCTATCGTGATCAGGACGCCGGCAAGTACGACCTCGCGCTCTCCGGATTTACTGACTTCCTGAAGTTCTACCCCGAAGACCCGAATGCGCCACGCGCCCAATTCAACATCGGGGAAGCTCACCGTGGCCTGAAAAAGTTTGACCTCGCCGCGCAGGACTATGACGCCGTCATTGAGCGCTACCCCTCCAGCGACATCACGCCGGACGCTTACCTCTCCAAGGGCATCGCGTTGCGGGAAGCCGGCAGAAAGAGTGACTCCGCCGCCACCTTTCGCGCGCTGATCGCCAATTTTTCGCGCAGTTCTCAGGCAGCGAAGGCCAGGGATGAACTTCGCGCGCTGGGCCTGAGCGCCACGGGCCCCACGCCTGCCAAGTCGCCCGTCCGCAGGGCCAAATGAAGTTCGCCGCCGTCATAGCCGTCGTACTTACAGTCACGGCTCTGACTGCGGGAGATTCTCCTCGCGAACTGCACGCGTGGCCCGGCAAGACTCCAAAGCTCGACGGCATAATCTCTCAAGGCGAGTACGCCGATGCCACCGCCTTCGACAACACCGGCTGGACCCCTACCTTCTCACCCACGACCAATCCTAAAGACCTGTCCCTCAAAGGCTACGTGAAGCACGACGGCCGTCGCCTCTACTTCGCCTTCGATGTGACTGACGACGTTCTGTACGGCATCGACACACCCCGGTGGCTGCCGAACGAAAACCCGAAGGCGCATGAACTGAGCCGTGCCGGGTTCCCGTGGTTCGGCGACGAGATGGAAGTTCTCATCAACGCGACGAACAAGTGGGAGGGTAATCAGGATTCGGTGGGCGACGGCACTTCCTGGCAGATGGTCTGCAACCTGACCAAATCCCGCAAAGGTGGAGTGGGTATCGGGGGACTGCTGGAAGGGGAGCCCCGCCGCTCCGACAGCGCCTGGAATACGTACCAAAAGTGGATTCTCTCGGGCGCACAGGAGGCTGTCGCGAAGAAGAAGCCCGGCGGCCACGGTTACATCATCGAGTGGGCCGTGAACTTCGATCCCTGCCTCGAAGTCGAGCCAGGCAAGTTCTATTCCCCAGCCATGGGCGACCGCAGA
The DNA here is from genome assembly GCA_025462945.1 of Bryobacterales bacterium. GTDB lineage: Bacteria > Acidobacteriota > Terriglobia > Bryobacterales > Bryobacteraceae > BOG-234. The sequence continues at coordinate 12,173 of JAOAPO010000394.1, read as the reverse complement.
ATGGGCCTCAACATCGCCCTCGGCGACCTTGACGGGAAAGAAGTCGGAGAAGGAAACTTTGGGAACTTCCACCACGAGGACTGGTTCGCCGGTGGCCCGAAGACCCGCACCAACCTCCGGGATTTCGGCACTCTCGTCATGCACGCGAAGCGTTAGTAAACTTCAGGTACAATCGGACCTTGGACGGCATCACCATCAGCATCAGTCTTTGCGCAGAATCTGGCTCGCTTGTTGCCTCGTGGGACGACCCCGCCGGTGTTGGCGGCCTGACCACGCAAGGCGAGACATTGGCCGAACTGGAAGACAACATGCGCGAGGCTGTCGCGGCCCACTTCGAACCGGAAGACGCGCCGAGAACAGTGCGTCTGCATTTTGTTGACGATCCCGTTTTGGCGGCGGCCTGAAGTTACCCCGCTCGCTGTCGGGGCGCGATGTTATACGCGCACTGGAACAGGCTGGCTTCACAGTCCTCAGGCAAACTGGCTGCCACGTTCGGCTGGGCAAAGGCTCCCTGCGCATCACCGTTCCGAACCATGCCGTGATTGCATCTGGAACACTGAAAAGCATCCTCCGGCAGGCGCAACTTTCCGTCGAAGACCCACCCGACTGCAGCAATCAGTTGGCATTGCACCACGCGCTGAACTCGGCTTGCGGAAACCTCGGCGCGAAGACCTTGATACCGCTACGCTGGGAAGCGTACTCACCTAATAACCAGGAGCAAGCTGCCCTCGTATGCATCGCAGAGATATGGATCGCAGAGCATTTCTTACATTAGCGGCCGTGGCACCGTTCGCAACAGCTCAACAGCCGCCTCAGTTTGACCTGCTCCTCCAGGGTGGGCATTTAATCGACCCCAAAAGCAACCTCTCCGCCCCTGGCGACCTTGCCATCCTCAACGGCAGAGTCGCGGCTGTCGCGCCGAAGCTCAACCCGGCTCAGGCCCTCAAGACCATCGACGTCACCGGGCTCTTCATAACCCCAGGCATCGTCGACATCCACGTCCACGTCTTCTCCGGAACCGGTGAGCGGAATTCGTACGCCGGCGACCTGAGCGTTCCGCCCGACGGTTTCACGTTCCGTACCGGAGTCACCACTGTCGCCGACGCGGGCTGCTCCGGCTGGCGCAACTTCGAAGATTTCAAAGACCACATCATCGATCGCTCGAAGACCCGCGTTCTCGCCTTCCTCAACATCGTCGGCAACGGGATGCGCGGCAGTCGCTTTGAATCCGACCTCTACGACATGGAGGCGAAGCCAGCCGGTGAGTTGGCGCTCTATCACAAAGAGATTATCGTCATCAAGAGCGCCCACTACCCCGGTCCTGAATGGACGCCCGTCGAGAACGCCGTCGAAGCGGGAAAGATCTCGGGCCTTCCCGTTATGGTCGATTTCGGTGCCGACCGCCCGGAGCGCCCGCTGAGCGAACTCCTCACCGCGAAACTCCGGAAAGGCGACATCTACACCCACTGCTTCTCCGGCCTGCGTCACGAGCTTGGCTCCGACGGCAAACTGAACCCGGCGATGCTCGAAGGCCGTAAGCGCGGCGTGTTCTTCGACGTAGGGCAGGGCGGCGGCAGCCTCGCGTTCCCCGTCGCCATGCAGGCGATGAAAGAGCGTTTTCTGCCCGACTCCATCTCCACCGATCTCCACGTCACCAGCATGAACTCCGGCACGAAAGACATGCTCAACCTGATGAGCGAGTTCATGGCGATGGGGCTGAGCCTTGAAGATGTTGTCGCGCGAGCCACCTGGAACCCCGCGCAGCAGATTCGCCAGTTCTCTCTCGGCAATCTCTCCGTTGGATCTCCGGCCGATATAGCCGTCCTCAGCCTCCATGAGGGCAAGTACGGGTTTGCCGACATGTACGGCGCCCGCCTCGCCGGCACGAAACGGCTCCGGTGCGAATTGACGGTTCGTGATGGCAAGGTCGTCTACGACCTCAACGCGATCGCTCGCCCCGACTGGCAGACGCTGCCACCCGGGTACAGGCAAACCGGCGATGCAAGGTGGGACGCCATCAGTCCGGCACCGCCGAAACCTCCCGTCAGACCGGGCCCGTAGTGTCCAGAGCGGTCGCCCTTTGTCGAAGGGTTGAACAGATGGGGGCAGCGCTTTCCCGGGCGCACCCCGAAGGCTGCTATGCGAGCAAACTCTCATGCGTCAGCGCACTCAACCGCACATCCGCAATGAAGCTTTCCAGGCTCATGAGGTGCGGACGAACTGCGTCGGGAAAGGATGGATGGAGGCCTGTCGGAACGACGAGTTGGACACCCGCCTCGCACATTTCTCGAAATTGGCCCTCGGAAACGCCCTCTTGCAGTGTTAGAAGGTGCTTTGTTTGGATGCGGTCAGCTTCGTTGATAACCTGCCGCCAACGATCCTTGCATGTTGTTTTGGCTGCCAGCATTCTGAGATGCGCAGCCGGAAAGGCCGGGTCTTCATAGGCGGCCTGGGAGGGGAAAATGAAGTCTGGCCGCTTGCCATTCTCGACGATCGGTTTGTGTTGAAACTCATGCATACTGCGGAGGCCCTCTTCCACGAACAGCTCCCGAGTGTGCAGTTCGAGAGAGTTTCCCGACCTCGATTTCCGGCTCTGCAGAATCGATTGGGCCAGACCCACAAACCCCTCAACTGAACTAAAGCCTGCTTGAATTCGCGGGAGGTAGACGGCCCGCTCAACGCTCTGGAATAACTCATATTCGCAGCTCCGCCGACGCACGAGTCGCGCATCAGGGTTCAAGCCCGCAGCGCTTCGCAAAGACACGGCCATTCGTATAATCTCTTCACCCGAAGGGAACCGCACAAGCCAGGCTGGCGGGATCTCTTCATCTCTTAAAGAGCAACTCGTCCTTGTCGTCGAGTTGCCTTGTCCAACTCGACCGACCGTTGGGGTCCAGACCATGTCCTGCCCCGGTTCAACTGGCCCGATGCGCTCCTCAATCAGATCTTCCTCGGTTGCATGCTCGCAAACCCAGACATGACACGACGGCGTTTCGGTACCATTCACCTCGAAGGCAAAGATCGTTAGCGCGCCGGTGCTGTCGGGATCGAGGAGCGCGGACTGGCGTCCTCCGAAATTGGTAATCCGAGCCTCGTCGCGCGTGCCCTCACCTCTTCGGCGCGTGTTGTAGTAAACTGCACGGACCCTTTTATGGTCCGAATGGGAGTCGAGGTATAGATCAAACCAGACATCGGGATTTTTGATATCCGCACTGTCGAGTGACGGTAAGACCTCGAATAAGAAAGTCTTTGGAATGTAGGGCCCTGCCTGGTGCGTGTTGTTCGCGAGCGTATCGTTCGCGGATAGACGCTTTATATACCAGACGAACCCGGGACGGTCGAAGTCGTCGAACCAGTCCGTAAGGTCAGCCAGGGCCATTGCACGCCAATTCCAGATCTACATTTGCGGTCTTAGGCAATGGCCCTTCTCGCCGCTTTCGCCTTCTCAACTTCCACAGCTTCGCGGATGGAAGCGACCATATGGTTCGCAACCGCCTCGACCACGGGCACCACAACCGAATTACCGAACTGTCGATAAGCCTGGGTATCGGAAACAGGAATTTTCATCGGCACGCGTCCGGGCGAGTCGAACCCCATTAAACGAGCGCACTCGCGGGGCGTTAACCGCCGGGGCGCTTTGCCCTCCTGCCGGATCAAGATCTCGGAGCCGTCTTTGTGATATCGCGCGGACAAGGTGCGGGCGACATCGTCGCCACCGAACAGGCCGAACCCGAAGCCATTCCCTTTAAGACGGTGTTTCTCGGCGTAGCCCTGCAGGTAGCCCCAGAGGTGCTCTGACAACGTGTACTTGTCCGCAACCCGTCCATCCTCGTGCGTGAACGCCTTCTCTGCTGCAGCGCCGACGGTGTGCAGTACCGTCGCCAGCCTGGGACCATCGGTTGGGCCGGGGATGTGCATGTCGTCGAAGCTGAAGCCGTTCGGCTCACGAAAGCCCACGATGAAGATGCGCTCACGGTGCTGTGGCACCCACGATTTTGCGTCTATCACTTTCCACCGGATTTGGTAGCCGAGTTCCTTCGCGAGAACATCGTGGATCACGCGAAACGTTCTCCCCTGATCGTGATTCACGAGGTTCTTCACGTTCTCAAGCACGAACGCCTTCGGCTGGTGATGACTGATGATCCGAGCCACCTCGTAGAACAACGTCCCCTGGGCTTCGCAGGCGAAGCCGTGAGGACGGTTCAGCGCGTTCTTCTTCGATACGCCTGCAATGGAAAAGGGCTGGCAAGGAAAGCCGGCTAACAAGAGGTCGTGCTTAGGGATGTCAGCCGCGTCCACCTTCCGAATGTCGCCGGCGATCTCGTGGTCGTCCCCGGGGAAGTTTGCCCTGTAGGTGATCTGCGAATACTTGTCCCACTCGGAGGTGAAAACACATTTTCCGCCGGTCGGCTCGAAGCCCCTCCGCAAACCGCCGATCCCGGCGAAGAGGTCGATGAATGTGAAGGCGGCAGGACGATGCTCGCCCGCTCCAGTGGCCTTCATCGTCCGCAATACGTCGAGTACAGCCTTGCGCGGCCTGGTCTCTCCAGCCTCCCAGCGATACACGGTACGCTCGCCGTAACCGAGTTGTTGAGCCGTCTCCGGGATGGAAAGGCCTGCCTGCTGCCGAACCGTAGTGAATTCGGGCAAAGGATCTAACAATGAAAGTTTCTGGGCCACTTTATGCCATAGTGGCAGCTTTCGTCCCAGAGAACAAGATGCACCGAGAATGTTTCGCGATACGTGTGCTTTCGGTCTACTTCGTCGCCTCGAACTGCGCGATCATCTCCCGGACGTGGTCCGCGTCCGGAGCCTTCGGCGCGTGTGCGAGGTAGCTTTTCATCGCCGCCGCCGCACCTTTCAGGTCGGCCTTCTCGGCAAGCGCGAGACCCAGCACGTACTCGACCTTCGGATTTTTGTGCTCGGGATCCAGACGCAGCGCTTCACGGGCCGCCTTCTCCGCCTGGTCGTACTTCTGCAGGTTCAGATTCGCCACGGCATCTGGAAACCAGGCTGTCGGGTAGTCTACCGGATCCAACTCCAGTGCTACGTCCAGCAGCTTTGCCGATTCCGCCCAGTCCTTGCGTTGTCCCGCCAGAATTCCCAACTGCACCTGCGGGCCCACCAGCAACGGATCGGCCTCAACCGCCTTCTTTAGAGAGACGATCGCGGCATCGTTAGCCGCCGCTGCAAGCTGTGAACGCCCAAGCTGGTACCATGCCTCCGCAAACTTCGGGTAGATGGTTGTGGCTTTTTCGAAATCCTTCACAGCGGCTTCGGGCTTACCCTTCTTTACCAGGGCCATACCCTGCTCAAACGCCTTCGTTGCGTCTTTGGGAGCCGTCAGTGAGGTCTGGCTAGTCGTAACGCCTTGGGTCGTCGAGAGGCGGTGCAGTTTCAAAATGCCGACGTTCCCGCTACCGCTCGAGATCGCCTTCATCGCACCGATCGGTTCCGACGTGTAACCTTTCGCCGAGGCCTGCACCACACAGTCCTGCACCGAGGAGTTCTGCGACGGAAACGAGAACTGACCCGTGGCGTTCGTGTAGCTCACCAGCGCGCGGCCACCGGCACTTGAGCAAGACAGCAGCACCGCAATACGCGGTGGGATGGCTGAGCCGTCATCCATGGCAATCTTGCCGCCAAGGCTGAAGTTGAGGCTGGCGGCTTCGGCATTGGGGGGACGCTGCGCCCAGCTGCCTGCCGCACTCAGAATTGCCACCGCCGTCAGTTGCATCGCACGCTTTGTCATAGTTTTCTTTACCGTTCCACATTACAAGAAAAAGGCCACCGCCCCTCGCCAAAACGGAGCGAGGGGCGGTGGCCGGGTAAAGCCCGCCGTCGACTAGAAAATCAGCTTGATGCCAAGCTGAGCCGAACGCTGACTGGTGTTGTTGCTAACTTTGCTCGTCACGATACCGAATGTTGATGTTCCGATCGTTGTCCCGGGATTCGACCACACATTCGTGTTGGTTGCATTGTAGAATTCGCCGCGGAGCTGCAACTGAGCCTTCTCGATCGGGTGGTAGTTCTTGAAGATCGAGAAGTCGAGGTTGTGCGTGCCAACCTGGCGAACGTTGGGCAGGAAGCGACCCACAGTGCCGAACGCGAAGTTCGGGGTCTGTGTGAACGCGGCCTGGTTGAAGTAGTTGTTCTGACGGTCGCCGATGTTGCCGCCCACATAGGGGTCAATTCCAGTTGCAGTCGGACGGATACCGGGGGCGCCCAGGTTGGCGCTGTTGCCGTTATTGCCGATTGCGATCGGGATGCCTTTCTGGAAGACATTGACGCCGTTGATCTGCCAGCCGCCGATGAAGGCGTCCGCGACCTTGGGCATGTTTGCGAACAGCTTCCGACCCTTGCCAATTGGCAGATCGTAGTTGAAGCTGGTCACAAGGCGGGCCGGAACGTCCTGCGCCGAAACCGACTTTTCGCACTTGCGGCAATAAAAGTCCTGCTTGGTGCCGGCCTGGCCGATGAAGCTGACAACCTGTGACGCATCGTCCAGCAGCTTGCCGCCGGTGAAGCTGATCTGCATCGAGAGGCCGTTGCTGTAGCGGTGTTCAGCTGATGCGATGAACGAGTGGTAAATCGAGTTCGCCTGCGGTTTGCGGAACGCGCCAACGCCGTTGTACTGCGGATATGGAGTGAGCAGCAGACGCGCCTGAATGGTGGGGTTGTAATAAGTGGACGTCGGATCCTGAATCTTGCCGAAGAACGGGTTCGGGACGTTGGCGAGCAGGTTGTTGCCGAACTGCCAGTACGACGTGGGCAGCTGGTTGTACTGCATGCTGCTTTCGCCGTCCGGCAGGTGCTGACCCTTGCTGCCGAGGTAGCCGGCCATCAGGATCCAGCCGCCTTTGACTTCGCGCTGTACGTTCATGTTCCACTGCTGAATCACCGGGTTACGGTAATCAATGAAGAACGTGTCGCCGATGCCGTTGCCCAGCGAGGTGGAGGAACCGCTGATGGGACCTTCCTTCGAACCCTGCGGCTTGATGATGCCGTTCGGGAACGGATTGCTCAGGCTGGCAACGAACGTTTGACCGTTGTCCAGGGTGGTGTTCAGTGCGGTGCTGCCCGTGAAGCCGGCGGTGCCGGAGCTGCCGGACGTGCCAGCGGCCTGCAGCATGGAAGCGGAGTACAGGATGCCATACGCGCCGCGGATCACCGTCTTCGGAATGCCGTTCCACGCGAAGCCGATACGCGGTCCCCAGTTGTTGGTGTCGGTGGGAGTCTGACGACGCCCAAAAGAGGATTTATCGGTGCCTACAAACCGCATGGCACCTTTCAGGTTGCCGCAGCTCGGGCAAATCGCGGAGGCCGCGACCTGTCCTTGCAGAGGACTCACCGCGTCAACGTCCCAGTAAGAAAGCCTGTTGTAGCGTTCCGTTCGGGGCGTGTCGACGTCGTAGCGAAGGCCAAGGTTGACCGACAGCTTGCTGGTGACCTTCCAGTCATCCTGAACGTAGCCGCCCATGTAGGCACTGGCGGTGGCTGCCGAAAAGGTGAACTGCAAGTCACTGCCGTTGTTGGTCGGCAGGCCCAGGAGGAAGCTGGCCATACCGATACCCTGTGTGGTCGAATTGTTGCCGTTTGCGATCTGCTGTGTGTTCGCGTTCGTGAAAGCAAACTGGCCCGTCGGGCTGCCCAATTGCGTGAAATTCACGAACAGCTTCTCGTACGTGCCGCCCGTCTTTAGAGTGTGCCGACCCATGATCTTGGTCAGATCGCCGCGAAAGATGTGCGCTGACGGGAAATTATACAGGGTCGTAAACGAGGCCTGTCCGAGGTTGTAATCGGACTGATTGCCGCGGAAGGTGACCTGCGGGAACTCGAAGTTGTCCACCACGCCGTCGAGCGAGGCAGGAAGACCGATGTCAGAGGGCTTGGTGCCCTGCGAGAACGGGAGACGGATCGAGTAGTCACGAGCAAAACCATAGTTGAAATTGATGATCGTCGTCGGATTGAGCGAGTAGACCGCGTTGAACGTCGCGTTCCGGTTGTAGTATGTCGTCGGACCGTCGCCGCCGCCGTTGGTGCCGGGGTTGCCATACACGTTGAAGTTGCTGTTGTAACCCCAGTCGTTCGAAACGCGAACGAAGGCGCGCAGCTTTTCCGAGAAGTTATGGTCAACACGGGCGTCGAAGCGGTTGTTTGGGCTGGTGGAGGAACCGGTGGTGCGGAAGTTGTTCGTCTGCAGGGCCGCGTTCGTCACGCTGGAGGGGCTGTTCGGCAGCGGCATGAACGTCAGGAGCTTCTTCGCTACCGGGTCGACACGGCTGGGCGGGATCACATTGTTTGCGAAGGCCTGGCGGAAGCAGTTCGGAATGGCCGCCGGGCACGCAGAGTTCGGGCCGGATGTCAGCGGATCGTAGATGGTTACGGCAGCGCCGAGACCATTGTTCGCGCCATTCGTCCAGCCGGTAAAGATCCCGTTCCGTTCGTTCACCGTCGGAACGCTGAGGGTGGGGGACTGGCCGGTGGGCTGGCGGGTGCTCTGTTCACTGAAGAAGAAGAAGGTCTTGGAACGGCCATCGTAGACTTTCGGGATGTAGATCGGACCGCCGACGCTGCCGCCGAACTGGTTAAACCGAACCACGTTGCGTGGGATGTTGTTGCGAATGTTCGACCAGGAGTTCGCATTGAACTTGTCATTACGATTAAATTCGAACAGGGTCGCGTGTATCGTGTTCGTACCGCCGCGGGTCGCGATGTTGATCGTGCCGCCGCCGGTGCGTCCGTATTCCGCTGCCAGTGAGTTTGTAACCACGGAAACTTCAGCCACGCTGTCTTCGATCGGCGTATAACCAACCTGCAGGTTGCTGACGTTGTTTTCCGGGACGATGACCGAAGTGCCATCAATGGTCACGTCGTTCGAATTGTTGCGCCCGCCACTGATCCACGGGGTGGAGCCACCGTTGCCTGTGACAACACCGGGCACCAGCGCCGCGAGCGACAGCGGGTTACGACCCTGAATCGGCAGATCGAGAACGGCCTTCTGGCCGATCGTCGTTGCGACGGTGGAGGACTCGGTTGATAACTGTGCCGTGCTGGCGCTCACTTCTACGGTTGTCGCGACGTCGCCGAGCTTCATGCCGATGTTCAGGCTGACAGTCTGTTCGACGGCGATACCGATGCCGGTCGTCACCGATTTCTGGAATCCCGTCTTCTCGACCGTGACCGAGTACGTACCCGGTAAGACGTAACGTTGATAGAAGCGACCTTCGGCGTTCGTCGGAATCGTTTGTTTTACGTTTGTTGCTACGTTTTCCACCGTGACGTTCGCGGCGGGAATCGCCGCGCCGGACGCGTCAGTGACCGTTCCGGTGAGCGTACCTGCCGCATTTTGCGCCAGGCTGTAGCCCGCCAGCGCAAACATTGCGGTGGCGATGGCCAGAATTCTCTTCATTTCTTTCTCCTTGCAAAGCTGCCCTGAAATACACCTGTAACTAAAAAGACCCAATACAAAGTGTGGAACAAGCATACCCACAGAAGGCGCGGCAAACAACGGGTTACACGGTATTTCACGGTGTAATCGCTTTTGTTTACAACAACTTGGGGTTGGCTTTGAGGGATTGGGTGCTTGCTTTTGAGGGTGCGACGTATGAGAATGGCATCAGCGCTGGTGGGAACACATGAGTAAAACTACAGGATCGCTTGCTGAGGACGTATCTTCCGGCACGCCTGTACCATCTAAAGAGGAAGTCCAGCGACAGCTTCTTGCGACCCTCGCGAGTCCTTCGTTCCACGGCAGCAAGCGTTGCCAGCAGTTCCTGGAATACGTCTGCACCAGATCTCAGGCGGGAGATGCGGGGGCTCTCAAAGAACGTAATGTCGCGATCGAAGTATTCGGCCGCCGTCCCGACTCAGGGCTCGGGGAAGACACCATCGTTCGGGTCGGAGCCCGCGAGGTTCGCAAACGCCTGGCGCAGTACTATGCTTCCGCGGAGGGGGCGGCGGCACCCATCGTCATCGAACTGCCGCTCGGTTCCTACGTCCCCGAATTCAGGTTTTCTGCGCCGCCTAAGGCGATGGCCCTGTCCACGACGGTTTTGGAGCCACTCCCCGCAGCCGACACTCTAACTCCTGCCGCAGCGGTTCCACGCCGCTGGCCCTATGCCGCTGCCGCTCTGATCGCGGTCGTCGCCGGCAGCTACGTCCTGATGCAGTGGAACCGCGGTCCCGCCCGGGATAGCGCCTTCGAGACCTTCTGGGCTCCCGTGCTCCAGACGAATACCCCCATGCTGATCGGAGTCGGACATCCGCTCGTCTACCTGCCGTCCCATCGGGCATCATTACTAAATGAGCAGCGACTGCCGCCGACGCCCTACCCAACACAGCGGCCGCTGTCGCTTGGCCCCAAAGAAATGGACGGCTCCGACATTATTGCGGTCGAAAACCAGTTCGTCGGCTTCGGCGACATGGTGGCCGGTAATGATGTGAGCCAAATGCTGGCTCGCCGGGGTCACAGTGTCCGCCTGTTGCTGGCGAGCAGCATTCCATTCGCGGACCTGCGCCACTCACCGACATACCTGATCGGTTCGCTTTCGAACCGCTGGACCAACGAACTCGGCCAGAGTTGGCGGTTTCAGTTCGGCTGGACCGCTGAGCACCTGCCCGTGATCCGCGACTCCCAAAGCAAGGATCACCGCCAGTGGAGCGTTCCCGCCAAGGCCGACGGTTCAACTCCGGAAGACTACTGCCTGATCGTGAGGATTCCACACTCGCAAACCGGAGGCCTGCTGATCGTCTCGGCGGGAATCAAGCAGTTTGGAACGGAAGCCGCCGGGCGCTTACTTGCCGAACCGGGCGAGTTGGGTCCGATCCTGAACAAGCTGCCCGCAGGCTGGGAGAACAAGAGCATCCAACTGGTTCTGCACGCGAAAGTGATCGGTAACACGCCGGCTCAACCAGAGCTGGTTGCATCCCACGTGTGGTAGACCAGCCCGAGCGCAGCTACTGTTGCTTGACGACGCCCGGAGCCGGATCCACCTTTTTCTCCGCCGCTGCCGCAGCCTGCGGCCCGCGCCCACGTCCAGGCTGCGGCACCGGAGGCTTAGCCGAAGCTACTTCCATCAGAACCTTCAAGGTTTTCTCTCTGCCCGCCGGATCCAACTGCAAACCGACATGCTTCCCAGCACCGGCGGCGAAGCTCAGCTCCCCGCCGTCTGAAACCTGAATGGTCCCAGCCTGAGTCTGGAAGTACCCCTCGGTCGGATGTACCGCATACAAAACTCCCGCTAGATCCCACAGCGGAGCATCAAACGGCATTGGACGAAAAGCCTTATAGGCGTCGACCACGGGATGCGCCGGAGCCCACGAGAAATCCGCGTCGATTGTGGCTCCGCTCCATGTCAACTGCGGCCCAATCTCTTTCCCGCACAGCGCAATCGGACCAGGCCACTCCGCCAGTAAACGACGCATCGCCGGCACATCCTGCCGCCCGCCCGCATCCACAATCACCAGCATCTTGACGCGCTTCTCGTACAACTCTTTAACGCCCTGCAGATCCAGTGTCTTCGCCAGATAAGTCGCCGGAGCGCTCAGAACGACCACCGCCTCGGCATTGAAAATGACGCCGTTGCGCAGCACCGCTTCCGCCACGGAAGTGTCCGAGACCTTCCTGATGGTCCGCGCATACTGCGGATTTCCATCCGCCTTCTTCCGATCCATTGCTGCCCGCACCATCGGCGTTTCCAGCGACGCCGTTTCAAGCGCCAGGCCTGTCGGCAGCACCTGATTCGCATTGCGAGGGGGCCCCGGCGTGTAGAACAGACCCACCAGATCGCAGAAAGTCGCCGCCTCCAGCCCCGCGCCCGTCACGCAGACCGACCCGACGCGGGCCTCGCGCTTACCCGACAAGCCATACAACAGCGCCAATGCCAAAGCCGCATCCGGCCGACTCATTGACGTGTTGTACACCACGCCAATCGGCTGCTTCCCGCCAAAAGGATTCTGCATTACGGCCCTAGCTCAGGGACAGGCCCGGCAGCCGGCCCGTGGAATCGCCAAACTGGTCGGGACGCACGCCCATGTGCTCCGCCATCGTGCCGAACAGGTTGCAGACCGGAGTCTCGCGTTGATAGATGATGTGGCGACCCGGCGACACAATACCTCCCCCGCGGCCAGCCAGAATCGTCGGCAGTTGGTCATGTGTGTGGACGTTGCCA
>JAOAPO010000354.1 GCA_025462945.1 Bryobacterales bacterium | reverse complement strand
CGGCAAGAACAGGCGTCACTCGGGGCATGTCTCAGTGTATGCTGACCTGCGATTTACGTCCAGCTATTTGCTGGACACTACACTAGCTAAGTTGCGCTCAGCGCCTGATCCAAATCGGCGATGATGTCCGCCGGATCTTCGATGCCCACCGACAGCCGCAGCAGATTGTCCTGAATGCCAAGTCGAGCGCGATGTTTCGGTGCAAGATCCCGGTGCGAGGACATCGCCGGATAAAGAACGATGCTGTGAACGTCGCCCAGTGAAGTGGCCGGGACGACCATCCGAAGCGAATTCATCACTTTGAAAATCTGCTCGCGGGCCGCACCTTTCACCTCGAAGCTCACCATAGCCCCAAAGAGACCAGGCTCGAACAGGCGCTGGATGTTGGCTGCGTCCGGATGCGCCGGATCCGCCGGGAAATACACCCGGTCGACTGCAGGATGGCTTGCGAGCCAGGTGGCGACGGCCTGGGCATTGGCACACTGCCGCTCCATGCGCAGCGGGAACGTCTTGATGCCGCGCATGGCGAGATAAGCCTCGAACGGGCCCAGAACGAAACCAAGCATCCGCGAAATATCCCGCAAAGGCCCGTAAAACTCCTGGTTTGCAACGACGACGCCACCGAGAACGTCCCCGTGGCCGGACAAATACTTCGTCAGGCTGTGGACCACGATCGCCGCCCCATGTTCCAGCGGACGAGTGATCAAAGGTGTCGCGAAAGTGTTGTCGACGATCAGCGGCGCACCCGCGTTGTTCGCGAGCGCGGCGATACGATCCAGCGCCGGAACGCGCAGCATTGGGTTCGCGATGGTCTCCATGAGAATCGCGCCCGGCCGGTGCTCAGAAATGGCCGCGGCTACCGCACTCTCGTCATCGAAATCGACGAAGTGAATCTCGACGCCCGCGGGCTCAAACGCTTTCACCAGCATATTCAGCGTGGCGCCGTAGAGCAGTTTCGCGGCAAGCACCACGCGTCGCCGGTCGAGCAGGGCCGTGCTGACGGCCATATGGAGAGCTGCCATTCCGGAACTGCACGCCAGAGAACCGGCGCCGCCTTCGAGCGAAGTGCAAAGCTCCTCCAGCGCGTCGTTCGTTGGGTTGGAGTAGCGTGCATAGCTCTGGCCCGCCATCTCTTTGCCGAAGACCCGATCGAGATCGGCCAAATCGTTATAGAAGTAACTGGTGCCTGTGTGGATCGGCGTAGTGACGGGAACCCAATCGCGGCCCCCCTCCACGCGTTTCCGGTCACCGATGTGAACCGCCCTGGTATGTAGCTTCATTTCCTCTTCCACCGGACACCGTCTTTGGTGTCCTCAAGAATCACGCCCTTCTCCAGAAGCTCGTTGCGGATCTGGTCGGCACGGGCAAAATCGCGCGCCTTTTTAGCTGCGGCGCGCGCGGCGATCTGCGCCTCTACATCATCCGCGGAGATGCCGTCCGCTGTCTCCGACGGCTTTAAGATCTCGAACACCGAATCGAACAGCACCATCAGTTCCAGCGCGCGTGCCCGGTTGCCGTCCAGAAACGTGCCGCCATCCAGCGCTACATTGGCGGCGCGCAGGAACTCGAACACCGCGCCCAGCGCTTCGGCGGTGTTGAGGTCGTCATCCATGGCCGCGCGGAAGCCTGTATGAGCCGCTTCAGCGGCCGTTTGCACTTCGGAGTTCTCGCCCTCCGCGAGCTTCGCCGTCTCGAGCCGCAGCTTGAAGTTGCGGAGCCGGTCGATAGCCGTCTTCGCAGAATGCAGGCCCTCAAACGTAAAGTTCAGACCCTTCCGATACGGCACTGAAGCCAGCAAAAACCGAACGGATTCCGGCGTAAAGCCGCGGCTGAAAAGATCGCGCAGAGTGTAAAAGTTGCCGAGGGACTTCGACATCTTCTGCCCCTCCACCAGCAGAAACTCCGAGTGCACCCAGAACCGCGCGAAAGGCTGGCCCGTAAGAGCTTCCGACTGCGCGATCTCATTCTCGTGATGCGGGAAAATCAGGTCGACGCCGCCGGCATGCAGGTCGAGCGTGGCACCCAGAAACTGGTAAGCCATCACCGAACATTCGATATGCCAGCCGGGCCGTCCGGTGCCAATGCAGGTATCCCACGCCGGCTCATCCTTATCTTTCGGCGCCTTCCACAACGCAAAGTCTCGCGCGTCGGACTTCTCGTACTCGTCCACATCCACGCGAGCCCCTGCCACCATGCCGCTGAAGTCGTTATGCGAAAGCTTGCCGTAGCCCGGGAACTGCGAGATGCGGAAGTAAACCGAATCGTCGCTCCGGTAGGTGTAACCGCCGGCTTCCAGCTTGGCGATCGCCTCGGCCATTTCGTTGATGTGGTCGGTCGCGCGCGCGATGTGCTCGGGACGCTCCAGGCGCAGTGTGCCGCAGTCGTCCAAAAACGCCTTCGTGAAGTTGTCGGTGTAGTCCCGCAGCGACCTGCCCTGAGCCACGGCGTTGCGGATGATCTTGTCGTCCACGTCGGTGATGTTCATGACGTGGTTCAGCGCAAAACCGGAAGCGCGCAGCCAGCGGCGCAGAAGGTCGTAAAAAACGAACGTCCGAAAGTTGCCGATGTGGGCGTAGTCGTAGACCGTCGGCCCGCAGGTGTACATCTTTACCGTGTTATCGGCGAGCGGCTGGAAAGGCTCTACCTTCTGGGTCAGTGTGTTGTGCAGCTGTAGCGGCATGGCTTTGGCGTCAGTAAAAGTAAGGGCGCTTTTCTTCCGCTGATCCGATCGAAGTCGATCTCACAAGAGAAGAAAAGCGCCCTGAGTTCATTCTAACCAGGGGGTGCGCGGGTCAGACGCGGTAGTAGTCACCCTTCCACGATTTGATGGCGACCTTGATGTCTTTGGGGGCGAGGCCCTGATCGGCAGCCTTCCGGGCGAGTTCGGGGAATTCGTGGTCCGGAGCGAAGCGGAGCGCCACGATCTGCAGCGTGTTCAGGCGCGAATCGAGAAGCTTGCCCGTGAGTACGTAGTGCCGCAGATTCTCTTCCGCACGGATTGCGCGATCCTGCGCTTTGAGCGGGAAAATGCGAGAAAAGAAAAACTGCATAATCGCAGCTACTGAAATAGCTGTGATCAGCGAAGCGCTGTAGAGCCGGTTGTGATCGCCGATTGACTGGTAAAGGTTCACGAGTGAGCCGATGAAGATGGCTGCAATAAGGGGAAACAGGACCTTGTGGAAACCCGTGACAAATTGGGGGTGATTCGCGTAATTCTGCTCTGACATTGGCTGGTGCTCCTTCCCGTCGATTATAGCCCCGAAATTCAACAAGATGGAAGATTTAACTGCCACTTTGTTCGTGTGTAGGCAATTTGAAATCCGGCTCGTTCCGCATTACGTTGGGAACCACTTCCGGACTGTGCGCCCATCACGGCAATCTCGCATCCGCTTTCCTTTGCGACCCGCAGGCGCTCCGCCAACAGCGCCCTTTGAGCCCCTCGTCCGCGGGCTCCTGGAATTGTGCAGGCCCCTGCGAATAAAGCGGTCGAGTTCTGGATATTGATCGCCCCGGCTGCAACCGGTTCTCCATCCAGATACGCGATCAAACCCCGCAGGCCGGCAGTTATGCTCATCACCCGCATCAGGTCGCCGAGAAGATCGGCCAAACCCGGAATGTGGCTCCAGCCTTCCAGATTGATTCGGACAAACGTTTCTTTATCCTGTTCGCGCACTGGACGCACCTCAATGCCGGGGATGGCGTACATCTCCGGCGGCTTCGCCATCAGGTCGCGATACAACAGCGACGTAAACTCGATCGGCGTATAACCCCGCCTCGTGAGCAGGGGCCACAACGATTCGTCCGCCATCGGGCTGATCTCGTGATTCACCGGCGCACCACGTTCGACAAAGAAACGCTCCAACTGGTCAAGGTCATCACCGCTGACCGGACCGCGCAACCCCAGCCCGAACGTTTGCGTCACCGGAGACGCCGGGCCATCGAATAATGCAATCGCGCCCGCCATGTCTCGCCAAAGGGCACCCACCTCCGGCTGCAGTTTTGCGCGAGCCTCCGTATAGGCAACTCCGGCGCGACCCTCGGCACTCTCCACACGTCGGCTCAGTTCAATATCGGCAAAGATCATGGCCTTTGTATTATGGCGCTCAGAGGTGCCAGGAACGCCAAAAATGCTATACTTCAAGCGGATGGCCGTCTCTTCACGCCTGCATATCGACACGGGTTCCACCCCTCCCCCCAAGGCTTCTCACCCCTCCGCATGATCGCCAGCGTAACCACAGGCAAAGATATCGAAGGTCTGTTCGGTACCCACGATGAGAATCTGCGCCTCATCGAAGCCGGCCTGAACGTCAACACCCGTCTGTCCAACGGTGCCATCGAGATTGAGGGCGAACGCGAGCCGGTACTCCGCGCGGGGCAAATTTTCGAGGATTATTTCGCACTCGTTCAGGAAGGCATGGCCTTTCAGGGCGGTGACTTGAACAGTCTGCTTCGCGTGGTCACCACCGACCCCGAAGTCACCCTTCGCGCACTCGCCAACAGCGGCCGGCAGCGGACCTTCGGCAAGAAGGTACTAACCCCGAAATCTGTCACACAGCGACGCTATCTGGAAGCGATCGAACGCAACGACCTCGTCTTCGGTATCGGTCCTGCCGGAACCGGCAAGACATACCTCGCCGTAGCCATGGCCGTTCAGGCTCTGGTCACCAAGAAGGTCACCCGCATCATTCTCACCAGGCCCGCTGTCGAGGCTGGCGAGAAACTTGGCTTTCTTCCGGGTACCCTTCAGGAGAAGGTGGATCCGTATCTCCGCCCGCTCTACGACGCTCTCTACGACATGCTCGAGCCCGAGAAGGTAGAGAAGCTTCTTGAGCGTCACGCAATTGAAGTAGCGCCGCTGGCCTTCATGCGCGGTCGTACTCTCAGTGACAGCTTCATCATTCTGGATGAAGCGCAGAACACTACCCAGGAGCAAATGAAGATGGTGCTCACCCGCCAGGGCTTCAACTCGAAGACCGTCGTCACCGGCGACCTGACTCAGATGGATCTGCCGAACGGCCGCCGCAGTGGCCTGCTCGACGCCGTGGACATTCTCCGTAACATCGAAGGTATCTCGTTCGTACGTTTCGACGAGCGGGACGTAGTACGCCACAGTCTTGTCCAGAAAATCGTTCGTGCCTATGAAAAGCACAACGAAACCATCGCGGGTCCTCAAACGAGCTGGAAGCTCAGTGACCCCGCATACAGAAACGCCGAATCAACCACAACCCCAGACGCCGCTTCGGCCCCACAGGCAGCGGCCAACAATGAAATCCGACCCACTGATAACCTTCCGGCGTAAGCCGGACAATCTTGACACCAATTCACTCGAAGAGTTCGCCGAACGAGTGCGCCGTCGTGTGCTGAGGGGCCAGGAGTTTCACTGCCTCGTGACCGGTGACGCCGAACTCGCGCGCCTCAACAAAGAGTTTCGCGGCAAAGACGGCCCCACCGACGTTCTTTCGTTCCCCCACGAGCCAAACGCCGATGCCACCGGACCCGATCGCTACGCCGGCGATCTCGCGATCTCCATGGCGCAGGCTCGTGCGCAGGCCCGGGAGTTCGGTCACTCTCTTGCCTCTGAAATCTGCGTGCTCATGCTGCATGGCGCTTTGCATCTGAAGGGCATGGATCATGAGGTCGACTCCGGTGCCATGGCGCGCACCGAACGTCGCTGGCGCAAAACCTTCGAACTGCCCCTCGGTCTCGTGGAACGAGCGAAGTAGATGCTGCTCATCCTTCTGCTCGCCTTCTTCGCGCTTCTCGTTCTGTTCACGGCTATCCAGACGCTCTACCTTGAAAGCATGCGGCTGCGAACGCGCGACCTGCCGTCCCTCCACTACTTCAAGACCGAGGTCGAAGCGCTCACCAAAATGAAGCCCGAGGAAGGTGCCCTCACCTTCTCTCTCTGGAAGCATGTCTGTCTCGCTTCCTTCGCCGTCATCGCCACACTCCGCGCCACCACAACCGGCACCCCCCTGCCGTGGATCGTCACTGAAGCGCTGCTTGTCTCCTGGGTCGGCATGGTTCTGGGCGCGTACGCCATTCCGGAGATGCTCTACCGCCGCACGGAAGGCAAGTGGCTGGTCCCGCTCGTCCCTTTCTACCGGCTCAGCGCGCTTGTCATCTATCCCGTAGTGGCCTTGCTTTCATTCAGTCACTCGCTCCTCGATATCGTCAACGCCGAAACCGGAGGCGAGGAAACAGTCGCCACCGCCGCGGAGAATATCGAAGCTCTCATCGCAGCCGGTACTGAAGAAGGTCTGATCGAAGAAGACGACCGCAGGCTCATCCAGTCCGTCGTCGAGTTCGGCGACAAAACCGTTCGTGAAGTGATGACCCCGCGCCCCAACATTGTCGCTATCGAGGCAGGCCACACGCTTGAAGATCTGCACGCGCTCGTGGTCAGCGAGCAGTTCTCGCGCATCCCCGTCTTCCGCGACTCCATTGACGATATCCTCGGCTTCGTTCACGTTCGCGACATGTTCGAGGTTGCCGAAAGCAGCCGCAAGACGCGAACCGTTGAAGAACTCATGCGTCCCATCAACGTCGTTCCCGAAACGAAGCTGGTCAGCGACCTGATGCGCGAGATGCAGCGAGAAGGCTCGCACATGGTCGTCGTGATCGACGAGTATGGCTCCACCGCCGGGCTCGTCACCATGGAAGACCTCGTGGAAGTCATCCTCGGCGAAATTCGCGACGAGCACGAGCCCGGCTCCGATGTTCTGGAAGACGGCACCGGCGGACACATCGTCTCGGGCAGCTTCGACCTGCCCCGCCTTTACGAACTCATCGGCTTTCATCCCGACGAAGAGGTCGAATCCACCACGGTCGGTGGACTGGTTATGGAGTGGATGGGCTGCGTACCGAAGCCAGGTGAGACCATTGAACGTGAGGGAATCCGCATCGAAGTTCTTGCAAGTGACGAAAAACGTGTGGCGCAGGTGCGTCTGAGTAAGACAGTTCCAGAGGTGGCATCCGAATGAGTACTCCTTCAACACGCCACAAGTCCGGCTTCGTCTCCATCATGGGACGCCCGAACGCCGGCAAATCCACGCTGATGAACGCCTTCGTCGGTCAGAAGGTCGCGATCGTCGCCGACAAGCCGCAGACCACCCGCACCGCCATCCAGGGAGTGATGACGGACGATGAAGCGCAGGTCGTCTTCATCGATACCCCCGGCATCCACCGCTCTGACTCCGCCCTCAACAAGCGCATGATGGACGCGGTCCGCAATTCGCTGGAAGAGCGCGATCTGCTCATCTACATGGCCGACGCTGGAAACGAGTTCGGCAAAGATGACGAGAAAGCCCTGAGCATGCTCCGTAAAGAGGGCCCGCCCGTCATCCTCGTGCTCAACAAGATTGATACCGTCAAAGCCAAGCACGACCTTCTCCCTCTCATCCAGCAGTACAGCGCCCGCTTCGACTTCGCCGAAATCATCCCGATCTCAGCCACCAAAGGCGCAGGCATGGACAAGCTGCGCGCCGCCGTTCTCTCCCGCATGCCGGAAGGCCCGCAGTACTTCCCGGAAGACCACGTAACGGACCAGCCAGCCCGCTTCCTCGCCAGCGAGTTGATCCGCGAAAAGGTTCTGCTGGCAACCCGCCAGGAAGTGCCGCACGCCACCAACGTCACCATTGAAAAATGGGAAGAGACCCCGACCATCGTCCGCATCTACGCCACCATCATGGTGGAGCGCGACGGGCAGAAAGCCATTGTCATCGGGGCCAAAGGCGCCGTCCTGAAACAGATCGGAACCCTTGCCCGACAAGAGATGGAAGCCCTCTTCGGCATCCGCATCTATCTCGACCTGCACGTCAAAGTCGAAGAAGGCTGGCGGCAAAAGGCGCTGTATCTGAACACCGTAGACTGGCGTACAATGACGGGTAGAAATGAAGATTAAGCAGCTCGGCCTCTCCCTCTTACTGTTCGTTTCGATGCTGGTCTCGGCTGCCGCCGCTGACAAGCCGCGCTCCGACGATTACCTCAACGATTCTGTCCGCCAGCGGCTCGCCGCCGATGCGCTTGTCAAAGGCGGCAACATCGAAGTAGACGTCAAAAGCGGTGTGGTCACGCTGAAGGGCAAGGTGCAGGAGTCCAAACAGAAAGACAAGGCCGAACGCATCGCCAAAAAGATCAGCGGCGTGAAGAGCGTCGTCAACAACATCGTTATCGAAAAACCGTAGGCTATTCCTTTGCCACGGCGCGTCATCACTCGCTCGCTCATTCTCTTCGCCGCAGCAGCCCTGGCCGCGAACGCGCAGGACTTCGAAGGCATCATGTCTGAGCGCGTCGCTTCCGGCATGATTTATCTCGATGGCATCGTCTGGGCGCGCGAGGGCTTCCTCGTCTTCGCTGACGTAGTGAAGAAGACCGTCTATCGTCTCGACTCCAGCGGTCCTCCGAAGCCCACCGAAGAAAATCACAACGGCGCACAGGGCCTCGCCTACGATGCACAGTCCCGCCTCTACATCTGCGAAGCGCTCACCCGGCGCGTCGTCCGCATGGACCGCAAAGGCAAAACGGAAACCCTCGCCGACAACTTCCAGGGCAAGAAATTCAACTCGCCCAACGACATCACCGTCCGTAAAGACGGCAACGTCTACTTCACAGACGCTGCGTTCGCCGGTGCCCTCGATACTCGCGAACTCGACCACAACGGCGTCTACCGAATCTCGCCCAAAGGTGAACTCGACATGGTCGCCAGCTGGACCACTCGCCCCAACGGCATCACCCTCTCCGCCGACGGCAAAACCCTCTACGTCACTGATTCCGACCGTCGCGCCGTAGTCGCATACGACCTGGACAGCAAGGGTGCCGCCACCAACCCCCGCGACACAATCAAGAACATCAAAGGCGTCCCGGGCGGCCTCCGCACCGACGAAAAGGGCCGC
This sequence comes from Bryobacterales bacterium, assembly GCA_025462945.1. Classification (GTDB taxonomy): domain Bacteria; phylum Acidobacteriota; class Terriglobia; order Bryobacterales; family Bryobacteraceae; genus BOG-234. Next base: position 12,385 of record JAOAPO010000354.1, on the reverse strand, counting down.
TTTTACATCGCCGCTCAGGGACTCGGCGTCTATACTCACGAGGGCAAGCTCATCCATACCTTTCTGGATACCGAAGTCATCACCAATCTCACGTTCGGCGACCAGGATCTCGACACCATTTACGCCTGCAGCCGCAAACTCGTCTTCAAGATCCATGTCGGCGTAAAAGGCGCGGTGCAGTATTAGCCTCCGTCGCTATCCCTCCCACCCCATCCCCGGCGTGGGCGCTCTCATCATTGAGGGCGATGCCGTTCTGCTCGTCGAACGCGGCCGCGAGCCGCTCAAAGGCTACTGGTCCCTGCCCGGCGGTGCTGTCGAAACGGGCGAGAGTCTGGAAACCGCGCTCCGCCGCGAAGTCAAAGAAGAGACCGGCCTCGACGTCGACGTCCTCAACCTCATCGAAATCTTCGAACGCGTCACGCGCGACGAAGCCGGTGCCGCTGAATACCACTACATCCTCATGGATTACGTCTGCCGGGTCACCGGCGGAGTCCTCTGCGCCGCCGACGATGCGTGCCGCGCCCGCTGGTTCCCCCGCAATGAGGTCGCTGCCTTACACATCACGCCCGGAACCCCTGCCGTGATCGAGAAAGCCTTCCTGTGGCTCGCAGCGAACGCGCGAAACTGGTAACCGGTGAAGTCCTCCAGCTCAGAAGCTCTCGCATTCCCCCAGGTTGTCGCGCTCATCCGGCGCTATATCTCCACGGCCGCCGGTGCGGCCGCGCTCGAACTGGTCACTCCGTCTTCTGACCAGCCTGCCGTCGAGCAGGCCTTAGCCGAAACCCGCGAGGGCATCCAATACCTGCGTGCGGCGTCGAACCCTGCCGCCGGTTCCGGTTCCGCCATCCGCGTCAACCTCGGCGGCGTTCCCGACATCACTCGCGCCGTCCAGAAGCTGGCCATCGAAGGCGCTTCCCTTGACCCAGGCGAGATCTATAACCTGATCGCCTTTCTCGACCGCGCTGCCGACGCCCGTTCGCTGCTCACCGCCTCCCCGGAACGTTTCCCGCTGCTCGCAAAACTAGCCGACGCCATCGCGGACTTCCGTGAATTACTGAAAGCCGTCCAGGGAAAAGTCCTGCCCGACGGCACCGTCCCCGATTCCGCCAGTCCCCACCTCAACAGGCTTCGCCGCGAAGTCGAAAAGCAGAAGAAGTCCATCGGCGACTCGCTCGACCGCTTCCTGCGCGCCAATCGCGGCGAAGGCGTTCTGCAGGAAGAGTACGTCACGCTGCGCAACGAGCGCTTCGTGGTCCCCGTCATCGCGGGCCAGCGGCGCAAGCTGCCCGGCGTCATCCACGGTGCCAGTTCCTCGGGCCAGACCCTCTTCCTCGAACCTCTCGAAACCATCGACCTCAACAACGAACTGGTCCGCCTGCAGGAAGAGGAACTGCGCGAGGTCTACCGCATCCTGCAGGAACTCACCAACCGCCTGCGTGTCCAGGTCGGTGACATCCGCGTGGCCGCCGGCGTCATCGCCCACCTTGATCTGATCTTCGCCAAAGCCCGCTTTGGAGTCGACTTCGACTGCGCCATTCCCACCTTCGGCGAACGCTTCCACGTCCAGAACGCACGCCACCCCCTGCTGATGGACGTGCTCAAAAAATCACGGAAAGCGGTCGTTCCCTTCGACCTCACGCTCGATCGCGAATGCCGCACGCTGCTCATCAGCGGCCCCAACACCGGCGGTAAGACCGTCACCCTCAAGACCGCCGGGGTCATCGCGCTGATGGCGCAATCCGGCTTCCCCGTGCCCTGCTTCTCCGCCGAACTGCCCCTCTTCGAACAGGTACTCGCCGACATCGGCGACCACCAGTCCATCGAACAAAACCTCAGCACCTTCTCCGCTCACGTGGCACGCCTGCGCGAGATGGCCCTCGACGTTACCCCGGCCTCCCTCGTCCTGCTCGACGAAATCGGCTCCGCCACCGATCCCGAAGAAGGTGGCGCACTGGGCGTCGCACTGGTCGACCACTTCCGTGCCGCCGGCGCCTTCACGCTGGCCTCCACCCACCTCACCGCGCTCAAGGTCTACGGCGCCAGCACCAAATCCGTGCTCAACGCCTCCATGGGCTTCGACGAAGAGACGCTGCAGCCCACCTACCGGCTGCGCATCGGCGTTCCCGGCAAATCCGCCGGTCTCGACATCGCCACCAAACTCGGTATGCCCGAGGACATTCTCAAGCGTGCCCGCGTCGCCCTCAGTTCACAGGAAATCGAACTCGGACGCCTCATCGCCGGCCTGCACGACAGCCTCGAACAGGCCACGCGCCAGCGCACCGAACTCGAGTCCGAAAAGCTGGCCATTGCCGCCCGCGAGCGCGAGTTCCGCGCCGACTGGGAGCGCCGGGAAACCACCAAAATCCGCGAGCTGGAAGAGCGTTTCGAGAAGATGCAGACGGAGTGGCGCAAGCGCTCCGACGAACTGATCGCGCGCGTCGAAGAGGTCTCCACACAGCGCAAGGCGGGCGACAAGATCCAGCGCGAAGTGGCCAAAGCCGGCCGCGAGATGCGCGAAAACTGGGAGGCCGCGGTTGCGGGTCCCAGGGCGAATGCCCCGGGCAAAACGCTTCGGATCGAAGAAGGCGTCCGCGTTCGCCTCAAGGGAATCCGCGAACTCGCACGCGTGAGTAAAGACCTCGGCAACGGTCGCTACGAAGTGGAGGCCGGCTTCCTCAGGATGAAAATCGGCGCCGAGGATGTGGAGGAAGTCTTCGCCGACACCCCGGCCACCAAAACCTCGAAGCTGCCCTCGAACGTCCGCTTCCAGTCGGGACCCGCCCTCAGTCCGCTGGTGCAGGAGATCAACATCATCGGCGAGCGAGCCGAAGAAGCCAGCGATCGGGTAGAGCGTTTCCTCGACGCCGCGGTGATGGCAACCGCCGCCCGCGTCCGCATCGTCCACGGTCACGGCATGGGCATTCTGAAGCGGATGATTCAGGATTTGCTCAAAGCCAATCCGCACGTGGAAAAGTTCTACCCGGCCTCCCAGTTCGAAGGCGGAGCCGGTGCCACCATCGTCGAGCTAAAAGACTAGCCGCTCCCGCTTCACTCACTGCTCCCGCAAACAGCTAAATCGCCATCTTTCGCCGGCTCACCAAAGCCGCCCGCGCGCCTGCTCTTCATTGCGCTGCAAATCGGCCATCATTCGCCGCAGTTCCGGCGATAAATTTTCGGCGAGGGCCATTTCCTGGAACTTTAGCAACTCTGCGCTGTGACGGCCAAATCCGCTCTGTTCGAGCGTGCCCTGAATTACGCAGCTTCCCGCCAGTACCCGCAGTACGTCGAGGATGATATATTCTCATTACGTTTCGTTAACTATCGAGGTGAGAATGAAAAATCCCTGTAGATCCCTTTTCGCGTGTGGTGCAGCTCTGCTCTTCGCCGCCAGCGCCTTCGCACAATCCTTCACAGCCAGCGTCAGAGGTACCGTCACCGACGTCTCGAATTCCGCCATCACCGCGGCACGCGTGGTCATCACCGACGCTGATCGCGGAACCACTTTCCCCGCCACCACCGACGAAACCGGTCGGTACGCCGTAACAGCGCTGCCCCCCGGCAACTACACGCTCGCTGTCGAAGCCCCAGGCTTTAAGCGCTTTTCCAGTGGCAACCTGACTCTGTCCGTCCAGCAGCAGGCGACAATCGACGCGAAACTGCAGCTCGGCGAAGTAAGCAGCACCGTCGAGGTGCAGGACGCCGCAGCCCTCGTCAACACCACAATTGCGAATCTCGGTCAGGTGATCGACAACCGCTACATTCTGCAAATGCCGAACCTGGCGCGCAATTCAATGTCACTGGCCTATCTCACGCCAGGCGTCGTCGGAGCCGGTGGCCGCCGCGGCGACAACAGCACCAACTTCGTCGCCAACGGATCCCGCAACTCCACCTCCGACGTACTGGTTGACGGCGTAACCGTAACAACTGTGGAGCAGAATTCAGGCATTACAGACCTCAAATTCTCCCCCTCCGTTGACACCGTGCAGGAGTTCAAAATGCAAACGAACTTCTTCTCGGCCGAATACGGCCAGACCGGCAGCGCCGTTGTCAACATGGTCACCCGCTCAGGCACCAATCGCTACCACGGAACGGGCTACTACTTCATGCGCGACGCAGCGCTGAACGCGAACGACTGGTTTTCGAACCGCGCCGGCCGTGCCATCCCCGACTTCCATCGCGATCAGTTCGGCGGCGTCCTTGGTGGCCCGGTCATCAAGAACAAGACCTTCTTCTTCGTCTCCTACGAGTACACAAAACAGGAAAGCCCGACCAGTTCCACCGTCACCCTCCCCACGGATCTGCAGCGTCGCGGCGACTTCTCCCAGACGTTCAATGCCGCCGGCCAGTTGATGACGATCAACAATCCTTTCAACACCTTCACCAACGCTCAGGGCGCGGTCGAACGGCGTCCCTTCCCGAACAACGTCGTTCCCCAAACGATGCTCAACCCCATCGCGCTGAAGGCACTCAGCTATGTGCCGGCTCCCAATCAGGCCGGCGCGCAGTTCACCAACACGTCGAACTGGTTCGGCCAGGGTATCAACACCAGCAGCGGTCAGCAGATGAACTTCAAGGGCGACCACCAGATCTCGTCCAATCACCGCATCAGCGGCCGCTACAGCTTCATTCCCAGCGAGGGCACCAACCCGAACCTCTGGGGCACCGACAACCCGGCCTACTGGACCGGCGGTCCAAACAAAACCAAAACCCACTCCATGGTGGCCGATTACACAGGTGTCCTGAGCAGCAACACCGTCTTCACCTTCCGCTACGGCTTCACCTACTCTGACTTCCACCGCGATCCCGGCGTTGGTTACGGCTTCGACGTCACCACGCTAGGCCTGCCCACCAACATGAAGGACACCGCAACCCAGAAGGTATTCCCCCGCTGGGCTCCGGAAGGCTTCCAGGAATTCGGCACGGAGCCGTACTGGATCATGGACCGCCAGGAAGGCGTCCACCACATGTCAGGTTCGGTGTCGAAAGTCATCGGCGGCCACAACATGAAGTTCGGCGGCGAGCGCCGCTACAACATGCTCGACTACAACCAGCCCGGCAATCCGTCCGGCCGCTTCAACTTCGCCCGCGGCGCTACCTGCCGCACGCTGAACTCGTGTGCCGGCAACGAAGGCAACGGCCTCGCAACCATGCTCCTCGGCTGGACGACCGGCAGCGAATACCAGATCGAACCCAAGGCTTTCTCCCGTTCCGCATACTGGGGCTTCTTCTACCAGGATGACTTTAAGATCACCAGCAAGCTGACCCTCAACCTCGGCCTCCGCTACGACTTCGACGTTCCGCGCTGGGAATTGCAGAATCGCTACAGCTACCTCGATCTCGACGCGAATTCACCCATCAAGCTGAACGGCCAGGCACTGAAAGGTGTCCTGAAGTTTAACGACGACAAGCGTCGTTCGCCCTTCGACTCGGATATGAACAACTGGGCTCCGCGCATCGGCTTCGCGTATGCGGCAAATTCCAAAACGGCCATTCGCGCCGGCTACGGCCTCTTCTACCAGCTCTCCCGCGCAACCGTCTACGGCCGCCCCGGAACGGGCTTCACCATCAATTCGCCCGTGGTCTGGTCGCTCGATTCGAACGCAACGTTGAATCGGCAGCTTTCCAACCCCTTCCCGGATGGCATCCTCCTGCCCCCCGGCCGCTCGCAGGGCGACGCGACTCTCATTGGCTTCGGCGTCGGTTCCCCGGTTCCGTCCAACAACAGGAACCCCGAGTACCACTCGTGGAACTTCTCCATCCAGCGCGAACTGCCCATGCAGTCCGTCCTTGAGATGAACTACACCGGCAGCCGCGGAACGCACCTGTTCCTCCCGCTGACCACCCTCAGCCCTGTCCCCCAGCAGAACTGGGCCGAAGGTCGCACCTCGCTGCAGAGCGCGGTTCCGAACCCGTTCCTCGGTCAGATTACCGATCCTCGCTCGCCGTTAAGTGGTGCCACCGTGCAGCGCTTCCAGTTGCTGCGCGCCTATCCCCAGTACAACGGCCTGGACGTCGGCACGGCAGAACCGGCTCGCGGCGACTCCAGCTACCACGCACTGCAGGTCAAGTGGGAAAAGCGCTACACCCAGGGCCTGACCATGCTGACTCACTACACCTGGTCGAAGATGATCGACAACGCTTCGCATGCTTCCGGCAACGTGTCCTGGCTCGGCGGCTCCACCGCCCTCCAGAACATCTGGGATCTGCGCGGCGAACGTTCGCTGTCCTCGCACGACGTAGCGCACCGCATCGTCTTGACGGGCAACTATGAACTGCCGTTTGGCCATAAGCGCCACTTCGGCGGCAACTCGAACAAGGTTCTGAACTGGGTCGCCGGCGGCTGGGACCTCAGCGGTATTTACCTCATCCAGAGCGGCATGCCCTTGCAGGTCACGCAGTCGGGCGGCAACATCTGGAACGGTACCCAGCGCCCCAACCTGCTCGGCGATCCCAGCACCACGGGCCGCATTCAGGATCGGATCAACGCCTACTTCAACCCGGCTGCTTTCTCGCAGCCCGCGGTCGACGTCCCCGGTTCGGCTCCGCGGAACCTGAGCTACCGCGGACCCGGCATCAAGACCCTCGACGTTGCCCTGCTCAAGAGCATCGCCACTCGGGAAGGTCAGCGTTTCGAGTTCCGCCTCGAGGCGACCAACTTCACAAACACCCCCATGTTCGGTGATCCTTCCGGTCTCGGGTACGGAGCCACCAACTTCGGCCAGATAACCGGTCTCCGCAGCGGAGTCGGTCCAAGAAACATGCAGATCGGTCTGAAGTACTACTTCTGATCGCTAAGGCCCCGCTCCCTCACGTCACGGCTCAACAACTCACTGCAATCTCACGAACGCACTGAATAATGAGCCGTGACCGTAAGGGAGCGGGACCACTAAAACGACTTTAAGACCCATTCCTCTAACTCGACGCTGTCAATCGAACCGCTCTCTCCAGCAAGTCGCGAATTCCTAACGTTTCCGCGCTTCGCCTCAAGTACTCGTGGTCCAGCCTCCCGCCCGTGCCGACCACGATCCCCCGAATGTCGCGCCATTGCACTTCCGAAACCTCGCCCGCTGCCCGATACCAATCCAGCTTCGCAATCAGAATATCCTCCGGCGTCACAAACGGTACCGGACTCCCGGAAAGGCCGCTTTCATTCAGAAACACGGCGCGATCCAGTTCCTGAACGCCCAGCGCAAAGGCCCCCGCAGGAAAGAAATCAAACTTGAAGGCCATCGGCATATAGATCACATTGAACGGTCTGCCCGCGCGAATTGCGACTTGAGCTTCGTCCGCGTCCGCAAAAAACGCATCCGGTAGACCTTTCAGAAAACCTGCCACATTCTCAACCGTAAACTCGGCCAGAATGTCCACGTCATTCGTGAACCGGGGCTCGCCGTAGAATGTGCTCGCCCACGATCCGCCCACGGCATAGCGAATTCCGGCCTTTTCCAGCGCCGCCCGTAGCGGATCGAAAGCGTCCTGTACCTGCATCACTGCCGGCGGTACACGCGGCGCGCCAGCGCTTCCCCGAATCGCGCCACGCCCAGCTGATACCTGAGTTCATCCTCATCCGCCGTCGGATACCGTCGTCGAATGGCGGCACGCTGCATAGAATCCCCGGCCCGCCAAAGCGCCAACCCGACTCCGATCCTCTCCGCAGGCGTCATTTCCGCCAGACGCCGGTGATAGACACTGCTTGCCTGAGGAGATGTGTCGTCCGCGGTCACGACTCCAGTATGAACCCGAATCTTCCGCCTGCGTCGCTCCGCCAAATTCATGTAGCGCGACAGCAGACGCTCCCCGGCGAACAACCCCATAAACACGACCAGCTTCACTGCCTCGGTGCAACAATCCCAACGCCGCGTCCCTCCGCAGCGCAGTGGCACGCGCCACCTAAAACCGCCCCGCCCGCCAAACCGCCAAAGCCAGAGCAATCACCAAATCATCATGTTGCCCATACCCGTCCGCCCCAACCCGCACATACCCGCTCTCCCGCCGCGACATCCGCACATCCAGTAACTCCCGCTTCAGCGTCCCCGACTCCCGCATCTGTTTCGCAATCCGCAGCTCCCGCCTCTCCAGCGCCATCTGCACCCCCGCAATCAAATCCTGCTTCGGCACATTCATCGCCTCCCCCTCCCCCTTCCGCGAATGCTGCCGGTCCCCCGACGTAATCGTCACCGCCGTAATCAGGCAATCCAGCCGCCCCCGCCGCAGCAGCTCCACCACTGGCCGTCCCAGCCCCGTAGCATCCACCACCAGCCTGCAGTTCTCCTGACCCGCCGCCCGACCCGCCGCATTCGCCATCCCCGTCACATGCCGCACCACCTCCACCACCTCCGGGTACGCCATCCCCAGCGGAATCCTCTGCGCCATCCGCACCACCAGGCTCTGCGGCATCGTCGACAGGCGATGTCTCGGCGGCTTCTCCACCACCACAATCGCCGAATGATCGTGCCTCTGCCCCAAATCCAGCCCTACGATGAACATTTGCCCGGCCTTATGTCGGGCAGTGAGCCCTGGTGAATCATCATCTGCCTCCGGAACTCCGCCCAGTCGATCTCCATCGGAGCCGCATGCTCATCCATCGCCTCCTCCACCACCTCCGCGTCGAATGCCGACAGATCGTCCTGAGTGAACTCCGCCATAAACTCCCGCCGGAACACGCCGCTGGTCATCTGCTGCCGCTCCTTCTCCAGCCACTCCGCCGGGATTCGCGGACACTCCGTCGCCATCACCGAAAACCGCGCCCAGTCCGGCCCGCCGTGCTCCCACGCCTCATAGAAGAACCCCTGCGCCCCCCACGGCGTGCTCATCAGCCAGATGTCTCCCTGCGCGATCACTACCATCGGACGCACCGCATGATAGATCGCATCCGGCACCCTCGAAGCCTCGTCGATCAGCAGCAGCGACACCGACGCCAGCCCGCGTGACGTGGCCTCATTCCCTGGCAGCCCCACAATCCGCGACCCGTTCGGCAGCACCGCCGACACCGGATGCACCCCGTCCCGCACCGTGCCGATCTCCCGCTTCGCCAACATCTGAACGCAAGTCCGCACCAGTTCCGCCGACTGCTTCTTCGACGGCGAAGCCACCACCACCAGCGATCCCGGCCGGGTCACCAGCCTGTGGACCGCCCCCGCCGCGGCCGTCGTCGACTTGCCCCACTGCCGCGTACAGTTCAGAATTCCCTGCTTGATCTCCGGATCGGCCATAGCCCGCAGCACCGCCGCCTGCTTGTCATCCGGGACAAACCCCGTCTCCGAAGCAAACGCAATCGGATCGATGTCAGGACAAGGTTCCGGCGCACTCCCGCCGTCCGGGTCCTGGGCCGTGCCAAGCCACCGAGGTCGGATCTGTTTGCCGTCTGTCATCCTGCTCACTGGATAGCAGCAGGAAAAGTGATCAAATCAGCTAGGACGAGCGGCAGTGAACGAAACAAAGGAACTTAGGCGAAAAAATAATTCCCGCCAACGCGTGAATGATGTCTATCTCGTCCCGTCCCGGCATTACGGACGGTGCGCCGACCGTCTCGGCACACCTTTTTGCGGTAGTGCTTCCGTAATCCAGGCCGTCTGAAAATAACCTGACGCAAGCGCGTTTATCGTTCCCAATCGCGAGAAGGGATGCTAACCCTTTTCTCAGCCTGCAACTTAGGCAGAATGCTCAGAACCGGAGATGTGCAGCCTTGCCTCTACTTCGGGCACGGATGGCACGCCCTCCGATGGGAAGACACCTGGAGTTTGGAGAGGTGGATGACCACTCCAGTCACTCTGCGTTAGAGGCATCATTGACGTACAGCTTGGGAAGACGACCGAAGATTGAGAACACAGGACAACGGCGTTTTCCTGTACCACTATCCGGCGTTAGAGTTTTTAGGAATCCCGCACCGTGCCGCCCTTCAGGAATCGAATCGAGCACAAACAGAGCACAGCGTTGATCAGTTGGTGAGGAGGTCCTTCAACGTCAGCGCGGTCTGTGTGACCTCCGCCGTGAGGGTTAATGTGAACTGCTGCGGCACGGGGAGGTTGTCCGCAAGAACCAAGCCCTGAAGCAAGTGGTTGCCACTCTTTCCGACGCCGATGTAGAACACATCCGACCTTATCTGTCGGCCCGGTTGGAGGTCTCTGCCGTCGATCACGATACGGTATCGGTCCGCATTCTGGTCAATTCCCACGCCCCCCGGCTCACGCCTCTGCGCCGACGCGAGCGCCACTGGAAATCGTTCCCCAAAATTCTGTCGTTTCCTCGGCTCCTGCGGCATTTCTAACGTCGCAAGAACCCCTTGGTCTGCGGCAACGGTGATCTCCACGCGAACATTGTTCGCTGCTACTTGTCCAACATTCCTGACAGCGAGGCGCACCCTTCTACACAGGCGAGTCATGAGCCTGTACTCTGCAAGATCACGATAGTAGTCCGGATTGTGCCACGACCCTATTTCGTTAATCCTGATTCCGTAAGTGTTGTCATCAGGGTCGGCCAAGTCAGGAATATCATCTGAAGCCGGGAGGCTGCAGAGGTCGTATTGCACGTGCACTCGATCTCCCAGGGCATTGTCGCGATCAACCTCAGCAAATTCAACGACCAGATCTGCTCTTTCTCGTGAACGACTGGCTCCCATCCGTGCGATGTCGCTTGGAGATGCTGGCTTCGTAGGGTCGGTCGAACTGCCCCAACGTACGTACACTTTGTCCTTATCCAATTTGCCGTACTTCTTGGTGAGGTGAATCGGCCGATCCTGCCCCTCCTCGATGACGAAGATTCCGACTTGCTTGCCCTCGTATGTAAATGCGCGATAGTTGAACCGGATCGGCGTGTTCACCAAGCTGTTCACGAACTGTTGCAGGGAGTGATCCTGTAACTGGTCGGAAGCGGGAATCCCGATGACGTTACTACGTCCGCCGCGAACATCTTCGACGCCCACGAGAATATAGCCTGTTGTTCTCCGCCATGCATTCGCGAATCCGATTAGGTCTTTGACTAGTTCCGACTTCTCCTCTTCGCTTGCCTTCTCGAACCGATATTGGTCCCTTTTAAAGTCAAGGGTCGTACCCTCTTCCTCGAAGAGCAGGTTCTCGAACAGTTCGTTGTTCATTGCCTATTGCGTCCTCTGCCCGTTGCGGTGTTCCTTCCATGTTTGGTTGAGGTCACGCTCGCGCAACCGCCAAAGCCAGTTCGGAAAAAGGGGACCTGCCGCTCGGCTGAGGTGGTAGTCGTACATGAGCTTAAACGCGCTGAGAACTTCTGGCGTTGTCGTCTGGAGTGCTCGGTCTGCCGCTTTTTCGCTGCTCTCGCCATTCTTATTCAGGCTCGTATAGCTGAGTGCCAGCTTGACGATGCCAAAACTCAGAAAGAACATGAGGAACGCGGTGACTTGTCGCGCCACGTTGACTTGGTCGCTGTGGTTTTGAGTTGCCTGTAGCGCCAAGATCAGAATGATGATAGAAACTATCGTGCCGATGACTAGAGTAGTCCAGCAGCAGATTGCCATCGTGTGCGACAAGTGCTTCGTCCACCAAGCAGATTCGGACACGTTCCTCAACGCACGTACAGGTCCCGGCGGATCTGTACTTGCGAAGTAAGGCTCGTCCGCGGGAAGTGATCGCGCCCGCCTCTTGATCCAGAAGGAGGACCGTACCCAGATGTCAGACAGGTCGGTCTTCGGTATCGGCCACCCGAAGCCATCCTGCATATCGAGCTTTCGTCGAAACTGCTGCGCAGCGCTCTTAAGTGCGTCGGAACGGTACGTGCAAGATTCTGCTATGAGTGCGAACCCTGCGACGATGAACGGCACTGGCTCGGGCTTGAGAAAGCTGATGAACGCGCCGGTTAGAAAGCCAAGTCCCTTTGCCGCGAGGCTGACGCCCCACCAGAGCTTTGCGCAGTCATCGAGCGCCTTCGCCAATGCGTACGGCGATACTGCACCATTGTTACCTGAGCATTGGTCTGACATGGAATCCCTACCGGCTGACTCCTATCGCCAGTGCACTTTGAGCGAAATCGAGTTGGAATTGGGAGCCGAAGATCTTTTGCCACTCGCACGAGGCGTTGAACCCTTTGCTCGTTTGCTCGTGCTCACATGCCTTTACCGCCCGGTTGTAGGCGCTTTGGCACTTCGTATCCCATGCATCGCCCAACGGAATCCACTCAGTGATCCCGGCTGGTCGTGCCTTCCCATTCACGTAGATCGACATGAACGCGAAGAAATCCCTTATCATCCAGTCGTAATGCATCATCGTCTGTTCACGATGCTGCCACTGTGAAACGAAGACACCTGCGATGATTTCCAAGCAAACGGATTTTATCTCAACGTTGCACTCCCGTTTCCAGGCCTTGAGCATCTTAATCAGGTGCGTCGCCTTTCCTGCCGACGCCTTGTCTACTTCTT
>JAOAPO010000355.1 GCA_025462945.1 Bryobacterales bacterium | reverse complement strand
GCGCCCCGCTCCAGCCGCCTCGTCGGCATGACCCTCCAGGGCAGCGGCGGTACCAAAGGCGCTGTCGAAGCCGCCCGCCGGGAGATCAAAGCTCTCCTCGAACAGGTGGCCGCCGAGAAGCGAACCGAAGTCGCCGCCTCCAAAATCACTCTGGGCCTGAACTGCGGCGGCTCCGACTCGTTCTCCGGTATCACCGCCAATCCAGCCCTCGGCGTTACCTCCGACATGCTTGCCGCCCTTGGAGCCGCCTCCGTCCTCGCCGAAACCACCGAAATCTTCGGCGCTGAACACCTTCTCGTTCGCCGCGCCCGCAACCGCCAGGTCGCCGAAGACCTCCTCGGCTACGTCCGCAGCTATAAGAAGTACCTGAACCAGTTCGGCGAAGGCAGCTTCGACGACAACCCCTCACCCGGTAACAAAGAGGGTGGCCTCACCAACATCCTGGAGAAGTCCCTTGGCGCCGTCGCCAAGGCAGGCACCTCCACCCTCACCGCCGCCATCGGTTACGCCGAACGCATCACCACCCCCGGCTTCAACTTCATGAACACTCCGGGCTACGACCCACCCTCGCTCGCAGGCCTCGCAGCCGGCGGTTGCAACGTGATCGTGTTCACCACCGGACGCGGTTCGGCCATCGGCTTCCCCACCGTTCCCGTGATCAAGGTCGCCAGCAACACCAACACCTTCCGCCGCATGCCGGACAACATGGACATCAACGCCGGGACCATCGCGGATGGGGACCGTACCGTCCAGCAGGTCGGCAAAGAGATCTTCGACACCATCCTCCGCGTCGCCTCAGGCGAGCGCACGAAGGCTGAAATCCTCGGTCACCACGAGTTCGTTCCGTGGCGCATCGGGCCGGTAATGTAAGGAAAACGAAATGATGATTCGCAGAGTACTGATTACCCTCGCCTCGGCAGCGCTTGTTGTTCTGGCCCAGGCCCCCGCGCCCAAAACCGCCGCCGCGCCCGCCGCCGCCGCAACCCCCAAAAAGTCTGCCCTCAATAAGGCCGATCTCGAAGCCTACCTCCGCCACCTCTACGTCTGGCCGCCACCCATCGTGGTCACCATTCAGGACCCCTCCGGCGCGCCCATGCCGGGCTACTACGAAGTGAAAGTCCGCGGCGTCTCCGGTGCCCAGATGCAGGACGAAACCTTCTTCGTCTCCTTCGACGGCCAGAAAATCATCCGTGGTGTCGTCTACGATGTCTCCCAGAACCCGTTCAAAACCGAGAACGTGAAGATCAAGACCTCCGGTCGCCCCGGCCTGGGCACTGCCGGAGCACCCGTCGTCATCGCCGAATTCAGCGATTTCCAGTGCCCTTTCTGCCGCGAAGAAGCGAAGACCATCCGCGAGAATCTGCTCAAGACCTACCCCAAAGAAGCCAGGCTCTACTTCTTCGACTACCCTCTGGAACAGATCCACCCCTGGGCCAAACCAGCCGCCATCGCCGGGCGCTGCGTCTTCAAACAGTCCGCCTCCGCCTTCTGGGACTTCCACGATTTCGCCTTCGAACACCAGGCTGAACTCACCGCCGACAACCTGCAGGCCAAAGTTCTCGACTTCGCGAAAGGCGTAAAAGACCTGAATGTCGACGACCTGAAAGGCTGCATGGTCTCCAAAGCTACCGAGTCCGAAGTCAACGCCAGCATCGCGATCGGCCAGTCGCTCGGCGTGAATCAGACCCCGACCGTGTTCGTCAACGGTCGCCGCCTCGGCGGAGTCACCAACTGGACCGACCTCAAGTTCGTCATCGATTACGAAATCGGCTACCAGAAGACCGCGAAGAATGCCGGCGAAGACTGCGGCTGCGACGTAACGCTTCCCTCCTTCGGCGGCACCGACAAACCCGCCGCCCCCGGCAAACTCAAATGACCCGCCGCCTCGCCGTTGCGCTGCTCTTCACCACAGCGGCCTTCGCCCAGACCTTTGACGCGACACGCTACATCAGCCACATCAAGGTCCTCGCTTCACCCGAAATGAAAGGTCGGGCGACCGGCTCCCCTGAACTCGAAAAGGCCGCGCAATACATTGCTGGTCAATTCAAAGCGGACAAGCTAAAACCCGTCCCCGGCACGAAAGGCTACCTCCAGCCCTTCCAGGTCACCACCAGCGCCAAGGTCGGCAAACAGAATCAGTTGGAAGTCCAGTTCCCGGTGCAGCTTCAGGAGACCCATGGTCCGAACGTGACCCAAACTTCCACCTTCAACTCCAAAGCTGACTTGAAGCCACAGAAAGACTTCCAGCCCCTCAACTTTTCCGCGTCCGGAAAAGCCACCGGCCTCCTGGTTTTCGCCGGCTACGGCATCACCGCCAAAGAATACAGCTACGACGACTACGCCAACCTCGACGTCAAAGACAAGTTCGTCCTCGTCCTCACCCACGAGCCCCAGGAACTCGACGAAAAAAGCGTCTTCGCCGGAAAAGCCTTCACAGATCACTCTCAGCTGTACAGCAAAGCCGCCAATGCCAAAGCCCACGGAGCCCGAGGCATTGTCTACCTTCGCGACCTCCAGAACCACAAAGCCGACGCCGACAAACTAGACCCCTTCGGACGCGCCGACGGACCCGCGGAAGCCGGCATCCTCTGTCTCCAGATCACCGCCGAAGCCGCAACGCCCCTCTTCGCCGCAGCCGGCAAAAAGGTCGACGACATTATCACCCAAATCGACGCCGACCTGAAACCCCAGTCCTTCGCCTTTCCCGGCACCGAACTGCACGCCAACATCGAAGTGGAACGCGCTGTCAAAACCGTCAACAACGTCCTCGCCTACCTGCCCGGTGAGACTAACGAATACATCATCATCGGAGCCCACTACGACCACCTCGGCCTCGGCGACCAGCACTCTCTCGCCCCATCCCTCGCAGGCACCGTTCACCCCGGCGCGGACGACAACGCCTCCGGGACAGCCGGGGTCATCGAACTCGCCCGCTACTTCGCCGGCCGCTCCTCATCGGGAAAGCCGCTCAAACGCGGCATCCTCTTCATGACCTTCGCCGGTGAAGAACTGGGCCTCTTAGGCTCGGGCTACTACGCCACCCACCCGCTGCTCCCGCTCGCCAACGCCGTGACCATGATCAACCTCGACATGGTGGGCCGAGTCCGCGAAGGCAAGCTGTTCGTCGGCGGAGCCGGCACCGGCACCACCCTCCGCCCCGACCTCGACAGTATCCTCCCGAAGCACCCTCTGAAAGTCGATTACTCCGACAACAGCGGCTACGGTTCCAGCGACCATACATCGTTCACCGCCCGCCAGGTCCCCGTCCTCTTTTTCTTCTCCGGACTCCACGGCGACTATCACAAGCCCAGCGACACCTGGGACAAGATCGACGGCCCGCAATCTATCGAGGTTCTCAAGCTGATCGCCGAAGTGACGGAGAAGATCAACGCCGATACCCAGCGCCCCACCTTCGTCCGGGTCGAGCCGAAAGCCGATCCCCACTCCGGAGCAGCCGGCCCGGTCAGCGGTTCAGGAGGAGGCTACGGCCCCAACTTCGGCAGCATCCCCGACTTCGCCGAGCCGCCTAAAGGCGTCCGTTTCGCCGACGTGAAAGAAGGCTCCCCCGCCGCCCTCGCAGGCCTCAAAGCGGGTGACATCCTCATCACCTTCGGCGACAAAGACATCGCCAACCTCTACGACTTCACCTACGCCCTGCGCTCCCACAAGCCAGGCGACGAAGTTCTGGTAGAAGTTCTGCGCAAGGACAAAAAGCTGGCAGTCAAGGTAACGCTCACGGAACGGAAGTGATCGCTTACTCGATCACCTTCCGCTTCCGAATCAACTGAATCAAAGCATCCCGCAGCAAACCTTTGTCCTCCCGAAACACCAGACCGGTACTGTTCAATTGCTCCGCCGCACGCTGATTCGCGGCCGTGAAATCCGAGACCGCCAGCCTGTAGTCTTTGTCCGGATCGATCGTCTTCCCCTCCTTGATCACCTCCGGCAGCGCCCGACCCTTGAACACCCCAAACACCACGCGATTATCGAACGGCATGATATTCCAGGCCGCGCGTTCCTGTAACGGCCCCTCGGGCAGCACATCCCGCACCCCGCCCAGATTCATGTACGCGAAATCAGCCCCGGTCACGTCGCGCATGGCATCTTCCAGCAGCACCTTGACCTCGGCATGTGTCAGCCGCCGCTTCGATACACCCATCGGACGGTCCACCACCGCCGTCACCTTGTCTTCCCACGTCTTCACCAGGGCTGCCACATCAGCCGCCGGAGCAACCTTATCGCTGTCCACGGGAATCTTCTTCCACTCCCACGACACCACCGACTTGGTTTTCGTCTCCACCTTCAACTCCAGCCGGCCCAGCTCCTCGCCATAGCCCCGCATCCGGACCATCACCCGACCACCGTCCGTCAGCGCCATCGGCAGGTTCGAGTGCAAATGCCCCGAAACAATCACCGGTGCCGCGCCATCGGCCAGCAGAGCCTTCTCCTCGTCGGGCCCCAAATGCCCCAGGATCACCAGCAAATCCGTCTGCGGGCGCAACTCGGCAGCGTACTTCCGAACTGTCTCCACCACCGGCGTGTCATGCCAGTCCCCCATTAGCGCCGGAGTCGTCAACGTCGGCAGCGAATTCGTCATCGCCCCAATCACGCCGACGCGCAGCCCGTTCACCTTCACAATCACGTAAGGTTTCCCCGTCAGGATCCGGCCGTCCCCGTTCACCACATTCGAGGTCACAATCGGATACTTCGCCGTCTCCACAAAGTTCTGCGCCTGCTGCCAGCCGTAGTCGAAATCGTGGTTCCCGAGCGTTCCCACGTCGATCCCGAGCAGATTCGCAATCTCGAAGACCGGCATGCCGCGATAGATCGTCGACACCGGTGTCCCCTGCGCCAGATCCCCCGCATTCAGCAGGATGCAGTCCACGCACCCCTCTCTCTCATGCCGAATCACTGTAGCTAAATAAGCGAACCCGCCCTTGTGATTGTCGGAAGGCGTCAGGCGCGAATGCAGATCATTGGTGTGCAGGATGGTTAAAGTCCGCACCTCCGCCGCAAGCTGCAGCACGGAGAGAAGCGCAAGGCCAACGACGCGGCGCGCAGCCGCACAGGAAATCATGGTTGATTTTACCGCCTGGATTTCATCGGCTAAAGATCCTGCACGGAATCGCCGATACTGAAAGGAGAGAGGTTTTCAACTGTCCGCGTCGCCAACAACAACCGCCACCATGT
>JAOAPO010000321.1 GCA_025462945.1 Bryobacterales bacterium | reverse complement strand
TTCGGAAGCCCGCCGGCGTTCGGCAGCGTGATAAAGCCCGAGGCCGCATCGGCACCGCCGCCCGTGGTGCTGACGCCCGGCAGCAGAAGAAGGTAGTTGGAGAGCACGCGGCCCTTTTGAGCGATGGTGTCGATCTGGGTTGAGGTCAGCAGCGAGGAACTCTCGGAACTGGCCGTCTGCACTCGCGTGCCCTCGGCGGTCACCGAAATCGAGTCCGACATGGAACCGAGCGTGAGCTGCAGTTCGCCCACGGAGACGCGTTCATTCGCCGGCAGCCGGTTGTTCGTTTTCTCCAGAGTTCGGAACCCAGTGATCTCAACTTTCACCGTGTAAGTGCCAGGTAGCAACGATGGAAAACTGAAGTTACCCGAGCCATCGGTCGTCGTCGGACGCTGCTCGCCTGTAGCCTCATTGATGGCCGTTACGTTCGCCTTGGGACCCACCGGGCCGGAGGGATCGGTGACGGTGCCCAAAAGCGTACTGGAGATGGTTTGTGCCCAGGCAGGCGGGCAAGCGAGACAGGCCGCTGCCACGACGAGCAAGAGCTTAGCGCGGTGCAAACGAATGTTTCTGGTCCTGTGGTGATTCAAGATGATTCTCCCCTGTATTTACCGAAGCAAAGCGATCTTACGCCCGTGCGTCCCCGACGTCAACCTGAATTCACCCGTACGCCTGGATTCTTTACACGGAAGAGCGTCCCTAAGCTGGTGTTTTCAGACGTTCGACCGCCCGCCGAACTGCAGCTCGGCGGGCGCAGGGAACGGGCTGCCAAGGGTCAGGAGAGCAGAAGGGGTGGGGGAAGGGAATTCAGCGCTGGAAGATTGAGAGCCCCGAAGGGGTGCCGCCCGCGCGACGAAAGTCGCGGCGACGAGGTCCTCCGTCAATCAGCGGCTAGTTGTTGGAGTAGTAGCCGCCGAGGTTTTCCGAGTCGCCGCCGAAGGGGTCGTCGGGCATCAGCGCTGTGACTTCGTCGTAGGCTTCCACGAAGTCGGCGTGCCAGTCCGGCTGCGCGCCATAAACATAGAAATTGGCACCGTGTTCGAAAGCGAGTTCCAGGTAGCACACCGAGCCGGCGTGGCGACGTCCCAATATGATGCGAGTCTCCAGATCGCGGCGTTCCTCTCGCGGGAGTTCCAGCGACTTCAGATCTTCCATCGCCTCGTCCACTTCGCTCTCTTCGAACTCGCGAAAAGAGAAGAAGATCATCTGCTTGCCGGCCTTGCGGGCAGCGTCCAGGAACTGCCGGTAGTCGGGCACCGCTTCGGTGTCCCACTCGATCAGCGTCATTGCGTCCAGCGTCCCAGGGGCGCTGCGGAAGACGGCGAACTCTGAGGCGTTCAGGTAGTCCAGTATCTCGGTCTTCAGATTATCCAGATCGATGTCCACCATGGCTCCGTTTCGATTCAGAATACCACCGCCCGCAACTCCCACCCAGGGTTCGGGACCACTGCCCGGTTTCTGTGATAGCGTCGTAACAGACTGACGATGAAGCAACTTTCCATCGTGCTCCTGGTCGGAGCACTCGCTCTTACAGGAGCGGAAGAAAAGATCGCGCCACTTGGTGTTTACAAGCCCGCAGAGCGCAACTATTGGGCCTTCCAGGCACGGAAAAACGTCGTCCCGCCCGCCGCGGCACGCAACCCTGTGGACGCCTTTATTACAGAAGGTCTTCGCAAAGCGGGCCTACGCGCGGCGCCGCCTGCGTCGAAAGAGACACTGATTCGGAGGATTACCTTCGATTTGACGGGCTTGCCGCCAACACCTGCCGAGATCAAAGCCTTCGTGCAGGACCAGTCGCCGAAGGCCTGGGAGAACCTGGTCGATCGTCTGCTGGCCTCCCCCCGCTACGGAGAACAGTGGGGCCGTCACTGGCTCGACGTGGTTCGGTTCGCCGAATCGGACGGGTACGAGTACGACATGCACCGCCCCGACGCGTACCGGTTTCGCGACTACGTCGTTCAGTCGTTCAACAGCGATAAGCCGTATGACCAGTTCATAAAAGAGCAGTTGGCCGGCGACGAGATGGACGCGAACAACGAAGAGTTGATGATCGCCAGCGGCTTCAACCGCCTGGGCCCGCTGCGGAAGAACGCCGGCAACCAGAACGTGGCGAGCTCCCGGAACGAAGTCCTCACGGAGATGACCAATGTCGTCGGTGCGGCATTCCTTGGCGTCACAGTGGGCTGTTCCCGCTGCCACGACCACAAGTTTGACCCCTTCCGCCAATCCGATTACTACCGGCTGCAGGGCTTCTTTGCCCAGACCCAGCCAAACGACCTGATCCGCGCCACCCCCGAAGAACAGGCCGCCTATAAAGCGGTGGTCGATCCTCTGCAGACCGAGATCCGCCAAATTCAGGGCAAGATGCGTCGAGCGACCGAAGAGGAGAAGGGCAAGCTCCAGACCCGGCTCGACGAGATCGACGAGAAGATGCCCCTGCCACTGACGGCGATCTACGCCGTGAAGAACGACCCCAAGCAGGTCAGCCCTGTTCATCTTCTCTTTAAGGGCGATTACCAGCAGCCGCTGGACGCGGTCGGTGCGCGTCCGCTCGGCGTGCTGTTGCCCGAAGGCGTACCGGAAGATCCGACCACGATGGCGAATCCACGGACCAAGCTCGCCAACTGGGTCGCCGACCCCGCGAACCCGTTGACTGCTCGCGTCATGGTCAACCGCGTGTGGCAGTATCACTTCGGGCGGGGAATCGTCTCTACGCCCAATGATTTTGGGCGCATGGGCGGGAAGCCCTCCAGCCCGGAACTTCTGGATTACCTGGCCAATACTTTCGTCGAGGGCGGCTGGAAGCTCAAGCCGCTGCACAAGATGATTCTCATGTCGAGTACCTATCGGCAGGCGAGTGAGTCGCCGATCGAGAAGCTGGCGATGGAGAAAGATTCGGAGAACGCGCTGGTCTGGAAGTTCAGCCGACGCCGTCTGGAAGCCGAAGAGATCCGTGACGCGATGTTGTCCGCCTCGGGCCGACTGAACGGCAAGTACGGCGGGCACAGCGTCCTGATCCCGATCGATCAGGATCTGGTGAAGATGCTGAAGCGTCCGCAGTATTGGATCGCCACGAAGGACAAGTCGGAGTACGACCGCCGGACCATGTACATGATCTACAAGCGCAATCTGATCCTGCCCTACATGGGAGTGTTCGATGCGCCCGACCTGCAGCTCTCCTGCCCCCGGCGTGAGCAATCGACCCACGCTCCGCAGGCTCTGGAGCTTCTGAACGGCCAGCTCTCGAACGACCTTGCGAAGGCGCTTGCCGATCGGCTGTCGGAGTCGGCGAAGACTGACGCTGCGCGAGTTGACCAGGCGTTCTGGCTGGCCGCTGGCCGTGCGCCCACGCTGAAAGAGAAGCAACTGGCTCTGCAGTACCTCGCAGAGAAACCCGGCGATCCGCTGCGCCTGAAAGAACTGGCGCTTGACGTCTTCAACCTGAACGCATTCCTCTACGTGAATTAACATGATCCGACCACACGTTCGTTATCCCCGCACCCGGCGCGAGATGCTGACCGACTGCTTCACCGGCTTTGGAACTCTTGCCTTCGCCTCGCTTGCCCAGGGCGCACCGAAGAGCTTCAATCCTCTCGCCGCCAAGCCGCCGCATATGGAGGCGAAGGCGAAGTCGGTCATCTTCCTGTTCATGGCGGGCGGACCATCTCATCTGGAAACGTTCGACCCGAAGCCGCTGCTCAACAAGCTCGACGGGCAGCCGCGCCCGGCAGAGTTTGGGGATGTGCAGTACCAAAACGTGAACGCGCAGTCGCGGATCCTCGGCACCAAGCGGACGTTCAAGAAGTACGGCCAGTCGGGCATTGAAATCTCCGACCTGTTCCCGCATCAGGCCGAGGTGGCCGACGACCTCTGCGTCATTCGATCGATGCACGGCGACATGGTGGTTCACTCGGCGGCTCAGTATCAACTGATGACGGGACGCGTGATCCCTGGCTTCCCCGCGATGGGCAGCTGGGTGGTCTATGGGCTTGGATCGGAAGCGGAAAACCTGCCAGCTTATGTTGTGATGCCGGACCCGCACGGCGCGCAGGAAGCGGGTGTGCCGATGTACACCAACGGCTTCCTCCCGTCTGTCTACCAGCCGACGATGTTCCGGCCGGGTCCGAAGCCGGTGTTAAATCTGGACCTGCCCAAAGGCGTTTCGCTTGAGGAGCGCAAGCGCTCGATCAAGCTTCTGCGGGATCTGAACGCGTCCGGGATGGGTGACGATCTTGAGTTTGCGGCACGCATGTCGACCTACGAGACGGCCTTCAAGATGCAAACTGAAGCTCCGAAGGTGTTCGATCTGAATACGGAGTCAAAGGAAACTCTCGAGATGTACGGGGTTGGCGACGCCAAGACCGACGACTACGGACGTCGCTGCCTGATGGCGCGGCGGATGGTCGAAAACGGTGTTCGCTTTGTCTGCGTCGTCTCTGGCGGCGGTGGTCCTGAAGCCGAGTGGGACGCGCATAACGATATTGAAGACAATCACTTACGCATGGCGAGCTGGACCGACAAGCCCGTCGCGGCGTTGATCAAAGATCTCAAGCGCAAGGGCTTACTCGATTCCACGATTGTGATGTGGGGCGGTGAGTTCGGTCGTTCTCCCGAGTCTGAGAAGAGCAAAGGCCGCGACCACCACAATACCGGCTTCTCGATGTGGGTAGCTGGCGGCGGTTTCAAAGGCGGCACCGTGTACGGCGCCACCGACGACATCGGTCTGAAAGCGACCGAGAACCCGGTCCACTTCAGGGATCTGCACACCACCGTTCTCCACCAGATGGGCCTGAACCAGGATGCGTTGAGCTTCATGCACCTGGGCCGCAAAGAGCGGCTCACCGAAATTCGGGGCGACGTGATAAAAGGCATCATCAGTTAACAACCCGGCACTCAACAGCCAAATCCTTTACTTGACAACTGTCGACTCATATTTCATACTGAGATTGAGCTAAGCGATCGGTGGTCCTCGCGACGCTTTGACAGCTCGACAAGTTCTCATTTAAGGAGGTCCTGAAAAGGACATGGGCAAAATCATAGGTATCGACCTCGGAACCACCAACTCTGTCGTGGCAGTGATGGAAGGTGGACAGCCGACGGTTATCGCCAACCAGGAAGGCGGGCGCACGACGCCGTCCGTGGTTGCATTCACGAAGTCTGGCGACCGGCTGGTCGGCCAGGTGGCGAAGCGCCAGGCGATCACAAACCCAGAGAACACGATCTTCTCGATTAAGCGCTTCATGGGCCGCAAGGCCGACGAAGTGAATGAAGAGCAGAAGATGGTTCCCTACAAAGTGGTCCGCGGCGACAACGGCGACGTGCGCGTTGACAGCCTGGGCAAGATGCAGTCACCGCCCGAGATTTCGGCGATGATCCTGACCAAGCTGAAGGAAGCGGCTGAGTCGTACCTTGGGCAGAAAGTTACGGAGGCGGTTATCACCGTTCCTGCGTACTTCAACGATGCCCAGCGCCAGGCCACGAAGGATGCCGGGAAGATTGCCGGGCTCGACGTGAAGCGCATCATCAACGAGCCGACGGCTGCGGCACTCGCTTACGGGCTGGACAAGAAGAAGAACGAAACCATCGCGGTCTATGACTTCGGCGGCGGTACCTTCGACGTCTCGATCCTCGAAGTTGGCGACGGCGTGGTGGAAGTGAAGTCCACGAACGGTGACACTCACCTTGGCGGCGACAACCTCGACCAGCGCGTGATGGACTGGATCATCAGCGAGTTCAAGAACGAACAGGGCATTGATCTTTCCAAAGATCAGATGGCTCTGCAGCGTCTGAAGGAAGCGGCGGAGAAGGCCAAGATGGAGCTTTCCACGCTGCTG
>JAOAPO010000262.1 GCA_025462945.1 Bryobacterales bacterium | reverse complement strand
TGTCGCCGCGAGACGGTCTTTGTAGGCCTTCTGGTCAACGAACTTGAGGGGGTCGGAAGACGCCAGTTCGGTGTCATGCTCCTGATAGATCCCGCCGTCGAACAGCATGGCAAGACGTGTCCGCGCGTCAATGCGGAAGTGATGACCGCACTTGCTGCAGACGTTATTCGTGAGGTCGAGATCTTTTTTCCAGATGATCTGGCGGCAGCCGTCGCACTTGAGCCAAAGGCCCTCAGTGCGCACAGTGCGCTCGCCATCTTCGGGCGGCGTCTTACCGGAGTCGGTTTCGCGTTTAAACCAGGACATTGATTCGCTGGGGCTGCCGTCGTTGTTAACGGGGATACGGGTGCCCTCTCAAGATTGTAAACGCTCTATAGATTTGCTCGGTGAGAACCGCTCTTGCAAGCTCGTGTGGCATGGTCATGGCCGAGAGCGAAACCAGCATATCCGCTCTTGTTTTCCACTCTTCCGGATGGCCGTCGTGCCCCCCAACGGCGAACACCAGGTCGTGGCCCAGCATCTCGGCTTTGCTGAAAAGCTGCGCGAACGCGCCGGAGTCGAGCGACACTCCGGCCGGGTCCATCAGGATCTTTTTGGCCGTGGGGTGTTTAGCCCAAAGGTCGGTACGATCGAGCCGGATTTCAGTCATCTGGCAAGGTGCATACCGGGAGGTTCGCTTCACGTAATCCGAAGCGATGGCATTGGCGTGGGCGTCTTTCGGCTTGCCCACGAAGTACACGAACACTTTCACGCCGTCACGGCGGTGTCGGGTGCTGGTGCGGGCGGGATTTCAACCCTTTTGGCTTCTTTCCAAAGCCGTTCGAGGGAGTAAAATTCGCGTGATTTTTCGTGAAAACAGTGCAGCAGGATGTCTGAATAGTCACTCAGAATCCACTCGCCGCCTTCATAGCCCTCGATGGACTGAACGGGCTCGCCGTGCCGTTTCATCTGGAGCGCTGCATCGTCCGTGATGGCCTGCATCTGCTTCGCGTTACCAGCGGTACAGATCACGAAATAGTCGGTGAAGGTGGTCACTTCCCGCAGGTCGAGTACGACGATGTCTGTGGCTTTCTTCTCTTCAGCCGCTCGCACGACCACCAGCCAGCCAGGAATTTCGGGGCTTTCTGTGTAGTTTGAGTCTTCTTCTGTGTGGTTTTCGGTGACTGTTGAAACTGGCTCAGGGAGCGCTTCGTGAGTGGGGTCGAGAACGATATCCTGCTTCTTACCTAGAACTTGCATCCACTCACTATCGTACTATAGAAACAGCGTGATTAAACGATTTGCCGCTGTTGCGGCCCTCGCCACTATCTTTGCGTTTGCTGACGAGCCGGTGCCCGTAGTGACCGCTCCGGCCGCCTCTGAGCTAACGGCCGACCCGAACGATCCGGGGGTAGCGCGAGCGAAGAGTGACCTCGATAATATACGGACGCTGGTGGCCCATGGCGGCCTCCCTTATCTCCGGCTCGAGCGGGCACGTGAAGATCTGCAGGATGCGGAGGATCTGGCCATCCTTCGAGCTCATCTTTATGGCAAAGACTTGCTGCCGGAGCAGGCGGAACAACTGGTGTCGATCGCGCAGCGAATGGTGGTTCGCCGCCAGAAGTCTTTTGCCCGGACGCAGCAGTTGGTAGATTCCGGAGTGATCTCTCGCGCCGAGGCCGAGTCGCACGGAGCTGATTTCGAGCGGGCGCAGACCGAGATGCAACTGGCCATGACGCGGGCATCGCTGGTCCAGCAAATGGCCGAATCGCTGCGGCTTGAAAAGAGCCTGGCCATGCTGGAGACGCAGGTTGAGGAGCACCCGGAGTGGAACGGGCAGATGTATACCCGTTTCGACGGTAAGGGCTCATTCGAGCCCGGCGAATTGCAACGCATTTCGGCTGCTTTCGTCGCTCGTTTTGCCCGTCCGTTGCCGATCAGCGCTGACGGAGCAACTGCGGTTCATCGTTCCATGGGCTTCGATCACAGGGGTCGTGTCGATGTCGCGGTGAGTCCCGACATGCCGGAAGGCGCATGGCTGATGAAACAGCTGCAGGCGAACCGAATTCCGTTTTTCGCGTTTCGCATGGCAGTACCCGGTAAAGCCACCGGCGCTCACATCCATATCGGTCCGCAGAGCTTGCGCTACAGCGGCACCTAAGACTGCCCCGCAACCTCAGTTCCGCTGCGGACGTTTGTACGGGTTGTCGATGTACTTCTGCGATTCCTTAGCCGCCTCCGCATCGGGCGCGAACTGGATGGCCTGCTGGTAAGCGGCGGCAGCAAGGTCGTGCCGGTTCTGCAGGTCGTGGATCTGTCCCTGCCGCATGAAGGCGAGAGCGCCGGTGTTGAGGTCAAGTTCTTTCAGTTGCTCTCGCGAGCCGGTCACTTTCCGGAGGTTCTGCAGCGAGCGGTCGAGGTCGTTGAACCAGAACATCAGGTTGCCTGTCTCGTAATAGATTTTCTCTGACGGGATGCGCGCGTAGCCCGGAAGGTTGTGGTCCTTTCGCGAGCGTATATCGTCAAGGATCGCCAGCGCCTTCGAACGTTCCCCGATCGCGGCATACATCTGGGCCAGTTCGAAGCGAAACAGGTAGTTGCGAGGATAGGCCTCGCTCACTTCGAGCAGCATCGGAATGGCTCTCGCGGTCTGGCCCTCACGTCGGTAAAGCGCACAAAGAGTGATCTGGGCGTCGCGCTTGTTCTTCTTCCCCTGACGCGCGACCATCTCCATGGTTCGCAGACCACGGTCTTTGTCGCCATGGAAGCCGGCCACGGCACCGATCATACGCATGTGCCAGGTCAGATTGCCGATTATGTAGTCGTAGCCGCCGACCAGAAGTTTGGCATCGACGATCGACGGGTCAATGCTGATCACCTGGTTGTCGAGCTTGTAGGCTTTGCTCGCATCGCCCAGAGACGCCATCCAGCTTTTGCGGACGAGGAAGCCGTAATTGGCCCGCAGTGCGTAGGCGACGGCCTGAGCCTGCATCGCCGTGGTGTCTTTCGGGTTCCGGGCGAGCATACCCTGCGTGATGCTGATGGTGCGCTCGATTTCGGCAAAGAAACGTTTCTCCACATCAGGCGGGGGCTCCATCTTCATGCGTCGGATGAAGGAGTTGTTGCCGCTGACCATCTGGCTCTCCAGCGCCCCGTTGCGGAGGAGTTCGCGAAAGAGCAGAGTATGGGCGACGTGGTTGTGCAGTTCCGGATCGTTCGGCGAAGCGGCCAGCAGTTTCTCGAAGGCGACGAGCGCCTCATCGAAATCCAGGTTATAAAAGAGGTCGAGCGCATCTTCGCGGGGATCGCCCGCGGCGAACACCGAGGCTGCGGCCGCGACGAGCAAAACCAGCGCGCGAAAGATTCTCATGAGGTCCGCTCTCATTGTACGGAGGCAGACGGCTCCTAAAGTTGTAATGTTCAGTGCCTCTCGCTTCCACTACCCGTTCGGCGCTGCGAACAGTTGCGCCACCGTTCCGGCGATTCGCCCCACGACAGCCTCCAGATTCCCAAGATACTGCACTAAACGGGTATCGACGGATCGAATCTGATCCAGAGCGACCTGGCCTGCTCCCCGCCAAAAGCCACGCGTATTCGAACCGGGGTAATGGGATCGAGGTTCAAAACCCAGACCTGGCCACTTCGGTAGTCGACCGTATCACTGCCACTGGTCGAGGTCGAATTCGCACCCATACCATCCATCAGCAGTTTGTCGCCCGTCGCATCGTCATCCCCACCCGTGACGAACCGTCTGACGCTCGACAACCGGAGTGTGTCTCCGTCTCCACCTTCATTCGACAAACCCGGTCAGCGAATCGGGTTTGAAGCTCTGGCTCTGCCTGCGACACGAGGAACTTTCCTTCAGTCGGTTCCTTACACTACCCGTTCGGCGCGGCGAACATCTGCACCAATGTTCCGGCGATTCGTCCGACGACAGCTTTTTCCAGATTCCCAAAATGCTGCACTAAACGGGTCTTATCGACTGATCGAATCTGGTCAGAGCAACCTGCCCCTGCTTCCGCCAAAAACCACGCGCAGTCGAACGGGGTAAGTACGTTCCGCTGTCGTCATAGGTGCAACGATAATGGTTCGAAGGTAGCGGTTCATCTCATCGGGCGAAATGATCACGCAGGGTCGCGACTTCTGAATCTCCGATCCCACAGTCGGATCGAGGTTCAAAACCCAGACCGGGCCAGTCCGATACTCGGTCCCTACCACTGCCAGTCGTCCACGTCGAACGCGTTCGCACCCATCCCCTCCAGCAGCAGTTCGTCGCTCGTCGCATCGCCAGCCTTTCGAAACGCGTCTTCCCACCCGTGACGAACCGTCTGCCCCTTCGACAAGCGAAGTGTGTCGCCCTCCACCTTCAATTCGACAACGTCCGTCAGCCCGCATTGCTCCAGAAGCAGCTTCGGGATTCGTATCCCTCGGGAGTTGCCAATTCGGGTAATTCTAGTGATCACAAAGCTACCTTGTACCCAGATTACCCGCCAGGCACCAAGTTTGCGAACCACAACCAAGCCGCGCAGCGTGCGAACGGCCCCTCTTGCACCTACAAAGCTTGCAAATAAGTAAGCACTTGCTTACACTATAAACATGTCTCCGGTTTCACCAAACATCCCGGCACCCGCTCATCCCCGCATGGCTGCCGAAGATCGGCGCCGCCAACTTATCGAAACCGCGATCGACCTGTTCTCCCAAAAAGGGTTCGCCGGTACCACCACGCGCGAAATTGCCGCCGCTGCGGGAGTCACCGAAGCCATCATCTTCCGCCACTTCGCCACCAAGCAGGACCTCTACGCCGCCATCCTCGACACGCACTCGGTCACCTGCGACGAAGCATGGCTCGGCGAAGCCCAGTCCCTCATGGATGCAGACAATGACCAGGCGCTTTTCCA
>JAOAPO010000253.1 GCA_025462945.1 Bryobacterales bacterium | reverse complement strand
GCTGAGCAGTTCCTCGTCGGGGATACTGCTCCAAAGGAAGAATGAAAGCCGCGATGCCAGATCGAGATCCGAAACTCGATATGCCGTTTTCGGAGCCACTCCTGCCGGATCCCGCTCAATGCGGAAGAGGAAATTTGGACTTGTCAACAGCGCCCGCAGCGCCATTTCGACCCCGTTATCGAAACTGACTGAAGCGCCCTCACGGTAGAAACGAAGCAGCGGCTGAATCTCAGCCTCGCTCACCGGACGACGCCACGCTCGCCGCGCCTGCTGCATTAGGATCGTCTTCGCGCACTCCTCACTTCCCTGGCAGGTGAAAATACGTCGGCGGCTGATCGTATCGCCCGGGGATTTCGCACCGAACGGACCCGTCACAGAGATCGAATAGATCGCCGGCTGAATGCGCGGGTGGCGATCCATATTGAAGCGCGCCGTGTAGGGCTGCCGCTCCGTCTCGACCAGCGCCGACGATTTCTTCAGGAATGTGGCCGCAAGGCTGTGTAACCCGGCTTTGACAGGAAGCCGCACACGAAGCTCGCGATCCGCGGTCTCGTGATCGGCAGGCTTGGGCGGCGGATTCAGCTCGAACACGCGCACCCGTTCGCCGTCAATCATGAGTTCCAGTTGATGTTTCTCCGTCAGACCCTCAATGCGTTCGTTGCGATCACGTGTGAGGCGAAGCTGGATCTCATACTCGCCGTCAACGGCGAAATTATAGCGGTAGACCGCCCCGCCGCGCGTGCCCACAGGTAACTCGCTGAACCGGTCCTCCTGAGTCAGGTCGGCAGGCGTCACCAGCGAATCGCCGCCAGGAGTCCGAGGTGCATCGCCAACAGCGAGCCGGCTGATCCGCGTTGCCGCCGACAAATACCGCTCCAGCAGCGAGGGCGACAACTCACCCACCGTGATGTTGTCGAAGCCGTGGCTTGAATCGTCTTTCGGCAGCAGGGCCGCGGCATCGATCTCGATCCCATAAAGGTCGCGCACCGCGTTTCGGTATTCAGTCCGGTTCAGACGGCGAAAAGTATCCGTCCGGCCAGGTTCCGGCTTTGCCAGCGCAGCCTTGTCCAGAACGCCTTCGATCGCGGCGACGGTGGTGTCGTAGGTCTTCTCGTCCGGCCGGGGAGCGCCCGCCGGCGGCATGTAACGCACCCGCATCTTGCGGACGACCTTCTCCCACACGTCCGCATGCGTTCCGGCGCCCTCTACCGTCAAGCCCGTCAGAGACAGCCCGCCGATCTTTGCCTTGTCGTTGTGGCAACCGACACAGTAGCGATCAATAACCGCACCCGGCGCCTGACCCCAAAGAGCCGCTACGGAAAGCAGGGGCAAAAAAGCAATGTTCACGCGGATCACACGGATATCGTATCCGAAAGGAAGCCCTGACGGTCCCGCGAAATCTCAGAATCCTGCATACTGGAACGGATGAAACGATTCCTCGCTGCTGGCCTCCTCTGTTGCGCCCTGGCGAATGCCCAGAGCAAAACCAATGCGCCAGCCGCCATTGTTGCCGGTGCCAACAGCTTCCTCAGCTCTCTCGACGAAGCACAGCGCGGCAAGGTCCTCTTCGACTACAACGATGCCGCGCAGCGCGTGAAGTGGTCGAACCTGCCCACCTCGATGGTGGCGCGAGCCGGCCTGAAACTAGGTGACTTGACCGACGCACAGCGCAAGTCCGCCATGAGCCTGGTCGCAGCAACCCTCAGCAAACGGGGCTATGAGAAGGTTCTGGCCATCATGGAAGGTGACGACGTGCTGAAGACCGCTGGTGGAGGGCGCGGTGCCACGATGTTCGGACGGGATCTGTTCTACGTCTCCATCCTCGGCAAGCCATCGCTCAAGGACCCTTGGATGCTTCAGTTCGGCGGCCATCACCTTGCTCTCAACATCACCATCGTGGGCCGCGAAGGCATTCTGACGCCCACCCTCACCGCAGCCCAGCCTGCGAAATACACGGTGGACGGCAAGACGGTCCGACCGCTCGGCGCTGAGAACGACAAGGGCTTTGCCCTGATTAACGCCCTTGACGACAGCCAGAGGAAGCAAGCGATCCTCAGCTACAAAGTAGCGGATCTCGTCCTCGGACCGGGCCATGACGGTAAAACGATCCAGCCGGAAGGGATCAAGGCCTCCGCGCTAAATGCCAGCCAGCAGGCCATGCTCCTGGACCTCGCAGGGGAATGGTCCGGCATCGTCAACGAGCAGGCCGCCGCCGCGCGCATGGCGGAACTCAAGGCGGGCATCGCCGATACCTGGTTCGCGTGGAGTGGGCCGATCACCAACGGCTCGCCCGCCTACTATCGGATACAGGGACCGACGGTCGTGATCGAGTACGCGCCGCAGCAAATGGGAGGCGATCCCACGATGCACATTCACACCATCTATCGCGACCCGACGAACGACTACGGGAAGAAGTCTGCGGCTCGCTGATTACACGCGTTGCATCACAGGCGCGGTCTTCGGCTTGCTGGTCGCGCTGAGCCTGGAGGCGCATCGCGTCGACGAATACCTGCAGGCCAGTCTGATACACGTGCTCCCCGATCGCGTCGAAGTGGAAGTGCAGTTGACTCCCGGCCTCGCTGTGGTGAACGCAGTGCTGACGCTCATCGATCGCAACGCCGACGGCCGGGTTTCTTCGGACGAAGAACGCGACTACGCCAACTGGGTGGCCAATGAAGTCGACCTTCGAGTCGACGGCAAGTCAGTCCCGCTGCAACTCACTGAGAGTCGCTACCCCACTCTCGCCGAAATGCGGCAGGGCCTGGGCACGATCCATGTGAAGTTGTCCGCGCGCGCCGCGGGCCACACCCTTGCCTACCGTAACCGGCACCTGCCGAACATTAGCGCGTACCTGGTCAATTGCCTTTCGGTCCAGTCGGACGGCCTCTCAGTAGGACCCCAACAGCGCGATCCGGCACAGAAGTCGATCGCTTTCGATTACTCTTTCGCAGGTCAACACACCTTATCTACAAACTGGCTTTTCCGCAGTTCGGTGTGGCTGGCCGCACTTGCAGCTGCACTCGTCGGTCGCCTCGGCTACCTGCTCTACCGGCGGAAGACGCAATGAACTTGAGAATATTTTTCACCTCGTGTCGAGATCCCTTCGGCCGCTCCGACTAAGGCATGTAACCGCACCTCAGGTGCGAGAATCAAACGGAGAAAACGAGATGAAATTCATTCTGATGATGAACACCATGAAGGCAGACGTCACCCAGGGCATTATGACGTGGCCAAAGAAAGACATCAGCGCTCATATCGCGTTCATGATGGATCTGAATAAAGAGCTCAAAGCAGCGGGGGAACTCGTATCTGCTGAGGGACTGGCCTTCCCGGATCAGGCCAAACTCATCCGCGCGGATAAAGACGGCCTGCCGATCACTGACGGGGTCTTTCCTGAGTCGAAGGAATTTCTCGCCGGCTTCTGGATCCTCGACGTAGACACGCCCGAGCGCGCCTTCGAAATCGCGGCTCGTGCCTCCGCCGCGCCCGGTAAGGACGGAGTTCCGCTGAATATGCCCATTGAAGTTCGTCAGGTAATGAGCGGCCCGCCGAAAGATTTCTAGACGTCGTGGGGCCACTGGACTTGAACACCCAGAACCTGCTGCGCGGTCTGACGCCGCAGGTTCTCGGCATCCTGACCCGGCGTTTCCATGACTTCGCTGCGGCAGAGGACGCGCTCCAGGAAGCTCTTCTCGCCGCAGCGACTCAATGGCCGTCCGAAGGTACTCCCGCCAATCCGCGAGCGTGGCTGACTCAGGTAGCAAGCCGCCGTCTGACTGACCAGATTCGCGCCGATATCGCCCGTCGCCACAGGGAGCAGCTCGGCTATCCCATGCCCGAAGTGTCGTCCGTCGACGAAGATCAGGATGACACGCTGATCCTGCTCTTCATGTGCTGTCATCCCGCGCTGACGCCCTCGTCCGCCATCGCGCTCACGTTGCGGGCAGTTGGGGGGCTCACGACCGCCCAGATCGCTCGGGCCTTCCTCGTGCCGGAAGCAACCATGGCGCAGCGCATCAGCCGCGCGAAGCAAACGATCAGGACATCAGGAGTTCCGTTCGCCCTCCCTGAAGCGCAGGCGCGCACCAGCCGACTTCGCGAGGTGCTTCACGTGCTCTACCTGATCTTCAGCGAAGGCTACACCAGCAGCGAAGGCGAAAGCCTCCAGCGGCACGATCTGTCGCATGAAGCCATTCGTCTTGCCCGTCTGACTCAGCGCATCACTGACGATGCGGAGGCCACCGGCCTGCTCGCGCTCATGCTGCTGACCGACGCCCGGCGTCCTGCCCGCACCGGCCAATTCGGTGAAATGATTCCGTTGCCCGAACAGGATCGCCTCAAGTGGGACCGTGGCCAGATCGCCGAGGGTGTCGAACTGTTGAGCGAGGCGCTTTCAAGAGGTACCGTCGGTCCGTATCAGTTGCAGGCCGCTGTGGCTGCGCTCCACGACGAGGCTG
Organism: Bryobacterales bacterium; assembly: GCA_025462945.1. Lineage (GTDB taxonomy): Bacteria > Acidobacteriota > Terriglobia > Bryobacterales > Bryobacteraceae > BOG-234. Next base: position 18,100 of record JAOAPO010000253.1, on the reverse strand, counting down.
TGACTCACGAGGCGACCGACTGGCCGCAGATTCTCGTTTTATACGAACTTCTGCGGCGGATGTCGGATAACCCGATGGTCAGCGTGAACCATGCAGTCGCGTTCGCGATGGTCCACGGTCCTGCCGCTGGTTTGGAACTCCTCCACACGCTCGAAGCGGACCCGCGCCTTGCCGCGAACCACCGTCTCGCCGCCGTTCGAGCTCACCTTCTCGAAATGTCCGGTGAGTTCAAGCGCGCCGTGCTGGAATACCAGGCAGCAGCCGCCAAAACAGCCAGTCTCCCCGAACGCAATTACCTGCTCGGCAAGGCCGCAGCCCTTGCCAACGCTACCCTGTAAGCAGTGAAGAAATGGACGACGCTCGACAGCGCACAAACTCCCGACGGTCGCTCGCTGGTGTTTGCCGAGCATGACGGCGACTACAGCATCAGCGTGGGTGGTGCAGAACTCATGTCCACCCGCCGGCACCACTCCGAAGAGGTCCTTGCCGAAGTTGCTTGCGCCGGACTCCGCGCCAAGAAAGATGTTCGGATTCTGATCGGCGGTCTTGGGCTCGGTTTTACCCTGAAAGCTGCCCTGAATGCGCTGGGCCCGGCCGCGAAGGTGGTACAGGCGGAGATTCTGCCCGCCGTCATCGCATGGAACCGAAATCCCGATTACCCGCTCGGCTGCACTGCGCTGCAGGACCCCCGCGTCATTCTCGTCCAGCAGGATGTAGCGAAAGTGATCCGGGAGTCCCCGGGCACCTTCGACGCCATCATGCTCGATGTGGACAATGGCCCGGCCGCTCTTACGGCCGACGGCAACAGGGGCCTCTACGTTCTGGGCGGACTCAACGCCGTTCGCACAGCCCTGAAACCGGGCGGTTGCGTGGTGTATTGGGCTGCCGCACCCGACCTGCCCTTTGAGAGACTCATGTCGAAAGCTGGCCTTCAGGTGGAAGTCCAGCGCGCCCGCGCCCACGCGAGTTCCGGCAGTTGGCACACCCTCTACGTGGGTCGCAACGCAGCGGCGGCCCCCGTCGTCCAGAAAGCTGCTGCCAAGCAGAAACCTGCCGCGAAGCCCCGCCCAACTGCCGGTCGCAAGCGGTAAAGCTCACTCGCGGCAGCGGGCCTTCCAGCTACTGAGCTTTCGTCCAGACCTGAGTCTTGCTGATGAATGCCACCGAACCCTTCACGTTCAGCTTCTTGCCGCCATCCAGAACCTCGACCGCGCCCTTCACCAGACGCCCGCTCTCCGGATCCAGCAGCTTACCTTCTTTATAGTTCGCGCCGTCTTTCTTCGTGTCCCACAGAATCGTGAGCCCAGCCAGCGGCTTGTCCTTATTGGCGTCCGAGCACTTCCCGCAGGTAGCTCCCGGGTCCTCTTTGCCGTCCTTTGTCACTTTCGTGATCTTCGCCTTCAGCTGACCGCCTTCTTCCGTCGTCGTGATGTACGTCGTCTTCGGCCCGTCGACAAACGTCCAGTTGCCTACAGCCGGGGTTTGAGCCAGCGCGGCGGCGGTACAAAAAACTGCGATTGCTGCTGCTTTAATCATGGTTGAAGTTTACAACGGGAGACTCGCGGCACGTACTGGAAATCACCATGACATACGATCTCGAACGCTTCGTCGGACCCCAGTCCGCTATCTACGATCAGGTGCTCACAGAGTTGCGTCAAGGCCGCAAACAGACGCACTGGATTTGGTTCGTTTTCCCTCAACTTGCAGGGCTCGGCAGCAGCCCAACCGCGCAACACTTCGCCATCTCCGGCGCTGAAGAGGCCAGGGCGTACCTGCGGCACCCCGTGCTCGGTCCACGCCTCCGCGAATGCACGGCCACCGTCAACGCTGTCGAGGGGCGCTCCGTGGATCAGATCTTCGGCGCTCCCGACAACCTCAAGTTCCGTTCCAGCGTGACTCTGTTCGCCAGCCTCGCCACGGACAACACTGTCTTCACCAGCGCCCTGCACAAGTACTTCGCCGGTGTTCCAGACCCCGCTACGCAGCGCCTCCTCTATGCCGCCGATCCCCTGCAGCGCGACTTCGAGTCCGCAGCGGATGCAATCATAAACGGCGACTTGCCCGCTCTCCAGGAAGCTCTGGCCCGGCACCCGGAACTCATCCGCACCCGGTCCATCCGTGAGCATCGCTCAACGCTGCTCCACTACGTTGCAGCGAACGGCGTGGAAGGCGAGCGCCAAAAGACACCTCAGAACATTCTGGAGATCACCAGCCTGCTTCTGGATGCGGGCGCTGAGATCAATGCCGAATCGGAGGCGTACGGCGGCCACTCGACAACTCTCATGCTGGCAGCCACCAGTTGTCACCCCGAAGACGCGGGCCTGCAGATCCCCCTGTTGCGCCTTCTCCTCGCCAGAGGCGCAGCGATCGACGTCCCGCCCGGCGCGAGCATCGTCAACGCCTGTCTGCATAACGGCCGTGGGCTCGCCGCGGCCTTCCTCGCGGACAATGGCGCTTCGCTTGATATCGAGGGCGCCGCCGGTGTTGGTCGGCTGGACCTCGTTCGCAGCCTGCCGAAGGCCACTGAATCACAGCGGCTCGATGCCTTCGCATGGGCCTGCCAGTTCGGTCACGCAAAGGTCGTTGCTCACTTCCTTGAACACGGAGTACCGGTCGACGCGAAGCTACGGCATCACGGCAACACTGGTCTGCACTGGGCAGCGTGGGGCGCGCATGCAGATGTTGTGCGGCTGCTTCTCCAGAACGGGGTTTCCGTGAACACCCGCGACGAGCACTTCAACGGGACCCCTCTCGAATGGGCTCTCTACGCCTGGGCCACCGCTTCGGCCAGCAAGCCCTGGCACCACGTCGTCGCGCTTCTGGTTCGCGCGGGCGCAACTCACGACCCTCAATGGTTCCATGCCAATGCAGGCCGGCAGGGCGCGGCTGAAAAACTACGCGCAAGTTCTGAAATGCAGGCCGCCTTGCGGGGCGAACTCCTCGACGAACCGCTTACCGGCCAGTAACCTTCTCGAACCGGAACGACTGTTTTTTGTGCTGCCCTCGCTCATCGCCCTCGAGCGTAGCCACCATTCCGTTCGTCCCATCCAGTTGATACGTGATGATCTTCGGATTGTCATGCGTCGGGTTCTCAAACATCGCGGAGTTTTTTCCGGCTTTGGTGAGCTTAAAGGCCACAGGCGGCTTTCCCCCGGGCTGTGCCACGTAGTAAATTCCGTCAGCGCGCGTCTCGATCCGCAGGAACTCGAACTGCACGACCTTCCCGCCAGCAATCGTCCGGCTGACCGCCAGCATCATGCCGCCAGCGGGGGCAATCCAGTGTTCCTCGGACGCCACCTTCTTACTGGCGGCCTCGGGACCCCAGTGACCAGCCATCCACGCCAACTCGCCAACGTCGGTGGTTACCTGACCGGCGAGCGGCAGCGCCATCAGGCCGGCAAGCAGCAATTTGTACATACAGTGATGTTGCCATGTTTTGCCATCCCGCTCAAAGCAACGTCCCTCGCAGCACGACGCTCGCAATGGAGAAGTAGATCACCAGCCCAGTCACATCCACCAGGGTAGCCACAAACGGAGCGGACGCGCTCGCAGGATCCACCCCCACCCGCCTCAGAATAAACGGCAGCATCGAGCCCGTTATCGTCCCGAACAGGACAACGCCCAGGAGGCTGAAAGCCACCGTAAGCGCGACCAGCAGATAATGCTCGCCATAAGCCTGGCCAAAGGCCTGCCATACGAGAATCCGTACCATACCGATCACCCCCAACAGCGCTCCCAGCACAGCGCCCACGCCCACCTCGCGTCGAATTACACGCCACCACTGATGCAGACCCACTTCGCCCAGCGCCATCGCGCGAATCACCAGAGTTGTCGCCTGCGAGCCCGAATTGCCACCGCTTGAGATAATCAGCGGGATAAACATCGCCAGCACAATCGCTCGTGCAATCTCCTTCTCGAAAAAGCCCATTGCCGTCGCCGTCAGCATCTCGCCCAGAAACAGCGCAGCCAGCCAGCCGCCGCGCTTCCGCACCATCTTGAAGAAGCCGATGCGCAGATACGGCTCATCCAGAGCCTCGCTGCCGCCGATTTTCTGAATATCCTCGCCCGCTTCGCGCTGCACAACGCCGACGATGTCGTCCACGGTAACGATGCCCTGCATCCTGTTCTCGGCATCCACGATGGGAATCGCCAGCAGATAGTGCTGCGCAAATAGTCTCGCGACAGCCTCCTGATCCATGTCCGTAGTGGCAGCTACAAAACGGGTCCGCATGATCTGCCGCACGGTCTGCTCCCGCCTGCTGGAGAACAGATCGCGGAAACTGACGACGCCAAGCAAGCTCTGGTCCGCATCCACTGCGTAGGCGTAATACATGGTTTCGAGGCCGCCCGCCTGGCGACGCAGATAGGTGATCGCCTCGTCGACCGTCATCTCGGGCCGCAGGCGCGCAAATCGCGGACTCATCAGCCCGCCTGCCTGATCCTCTTTATACGCCAGCAAAGCCGAGACTTCCTTCCGGGTAGAAGGATCAAGCAAGTCCAGCAGGTGCTCCCGTTTGGCCAGGGGTGCGTGCTGGATCACGTCGGCCGCATCGTCTGGCGCCAGCAGACGCATCCAGATGCGCCGCTCGCCCTCTGCCAGGGCGAACAGCAATTCGCGCTGGTCAGTAGCACTCAAGCCCAGGAAAAAGTCGTCCGCAATCTCGCGAGGCAGCTCTTTAAAGGCTGTAATTCGCTCCGTACTGTCGAGGGTGTCCCACGCCGCCCGTAGTTCTTCAAGGCTCGATGTGGTCGTTATGTGTTCAACATAAGCCATGTCTCGATTATCCGGCAGGGCATAAGAAAAGGCGGGGTCATGATCGCTCATGACCCCGCCTTTCACTTACTAACTCAGAGCTACTGCCCCCGACCGCCACCCGGCACGACGGCGCCCGGTGCGCCTGCTCCGCCTCTGCCCGCCGGACGCGGAGGAGCGACATAGTCGACCAGTTCATCCACGGGCTTCTTACCGGCCCATGCGATACCCCGAAGCAGTGTTCTCTGTATTTGATAGTTCGAAATATTGTCGTACTGGTGACCCTGCATCCAGACGAATGCGCGCGACGGCTGACCGCCGGCTACGGTGTGTTCATAGGTCCAGATCTGGGGAACGACCTCGCCCTTGTGCTCACCTGCGCTGCGCGTCGGCGGAATCGTAACGTTTGCCAGCGCATGAACGCCCTGCTTCGCCCACGTCAGGCTGAAGAATGCTTCGTCCAGAATCGTGAGGTCCGTCATGTCTTTCATGATCGGGCTTTCCTTATCCACCACGTTGTAATGAATCGGTGCTTCCAGCGTATAGTTCACCTCACCATGCTTCTTGGCGGCACCCAGGAACTCTGCGAAGTACGCCGGATCGGGTCCGCAAAGCGAGTCGTGGATATTTACCAGCCCACCGCCCCGTTTTACATACGCCTCCAGGACCTTCTTGTCTCCGTCGCTAAGATAGCCGGCATCACCCTTGTAGATGACCACCACATCGGTGCCTTCGAGGTCAGTTGCGCTCGGGAAATGGAGCGCTCCATTCACCACCGCGCCCTTCTCGGTCAGCAGCTTGCTCCAGTCCGCCAGAAACTGCGGATAGTCGTGCTGGCCCACATTGTGTGACTTCAGACCGCCCCAGATGAAGACGTGCATGCCGTTCGGATTCTGCCCTGGAGTCCGCGGTACGCCCGCGCCTCGGCCTCCGCCAGCCGCCGGTCCCTGCGCCAGCGCCGCTCCCGTCACCAACCCTGCTATCGCAATCAATCCAAGAGCCCGGCGAACGACGCCCGCCACTCCCAATTCCAAACTCTGTCCGCTCTTCACGTATACACCTCGTCCTGAATGACTGCTTGCCGCAACCGTTTGGTTACTGCCCCTGCCCTATGGCTGCTGTTCCTGAATATAGAAACGAATCCAGTCTATCGTGTCTTTCGCCTCATCCATCTAAACCGGCCCTCCATTGGACCCGGCCTGCGACTATCCTGTATCAGATGGCGAGAAACCGACGCAAGTTCCTAACCCTCAGCGCCGGCGTTGCTGCACTCACGTCCTGCGGTAAGGATGAACCGCCTCCCACCGGCGCCAACATGCGTCCTTACGGCGAACGCGCACCGCAGGAGAAAGCGCTGCGCACAATCCGGGAACTCACGGCCAGCCCCGGCACCGGGTCCAGCCGCACTCCACTGCAGGACCTCTACGGCATCATCACTCCGTCCGCACTGCACTATGAACGGCACCACTCGGGTGTCCCCGCCATTGATCCTGCCACCCACCGTCTGCTCGTCCACGGTCTGGTCGACAAACCACTGCTTTTCACCCTGGACGACATCAAGCGCTTCCCATCCGCCTCACGGATCTGCTTCCTCGAGTGCGGCGGCAACAGCGTGGGCGAGCAGGCAGGCAAGTTCCCTGACACCGTTCAGGGCAGCCACGGCCTTCTCAGTGGCTCAGAGTGGACCGGCGTTCCACTCTCGGTCGTCCTCCGCGAAGCCGGGGTCAAACCGGAGGCGAAGTGGGTGATTGCGGAAGGCGCTGACAGCTGCCGTATGGCGCGCAGCATTCCCCTCGAAACAGCCATGGACGAAGTGATCGTCGCCTACGGTCAGAACGGCGAAGCCCTGCGGCCCGAGCAAGGCTACCCTCTCCGTCTCATCATTCCCGGGTGGGAAGGCAACACGAATGTGAAGTGGCTCCACCGGCTCCAACTGCTCGATCAGCCCGCCATGTCCTCGAAGGAGACCGGCTACTACACTGAGCTTCGGCCCGATGGCAAAGCCGAGATGTTCACCTTCGTGATGGAGGCCCGCTCCGTCATCACGCGGCCCTCGGGAGGCCAGACGCTCTCCGGCACCGGCTTCCACGAAATCACCGGGCTCGCCTGGTCCGGACGCGGCAAGATCCGCGAGGTCGAGGTCTCAGTGAACGGAGGCGCAACGTGGGCTTCTGCGCAACTACAGGAGCCCATCCTCTCGAAGGCGCTGACTGCCTTTCGCTTTCCCTGGGTATGGAAGGGAGAAGAAGCCGTCATCGTCTGCCGCTGCACCGACGAAACCGGCTATCTGCAGCCCACCCGCGAAGAACTCATCGCGGTGCGCGGCCTGAACAGCGGCTACCACTACAACGCGCTCCGGCCGTGGCGCGTGAAGCCGAACGGGGAGGTCCAGACTGCTTAAGATCGCCGTCGCTTTGCTCATCAGTTTCGCCGCGTTCGGCCAGCAGGCCCCCGGCTACAACCTTGGCCGCACCCCAACGCCCGACCAGATCCGAGCCGCCGACATTACCGTCCTGCCTGACGGAACGGGCCTTCCTGCAGGGCAGGGCAATGCGGTTGCTGGCGAACCGATATACAAGAGCCGCTGCGCCGTGTGCCACGGCCCAGGAGGTGAAGGTCGCAAAGGCGAGTACCCGGCACTTGTTGGCGGCCGAGGCACCCTCGCGACTGCAAAGCCCGTCAAGACCGTCGGCAGCTATTGGCCTTACGCCACCACCGTGTGGGACCACATCAACCGAGCCATGCCGTTCAACACCCCCCACGTCCTGCCCGTCAACGACGTGTACGCCGTCACCGCATGGATTCTCTACCTGAATGGCATAGTCACCCGCGATCAGCAACTTTCAGACAAGACTCTTCCGAAGGTCGTCATGCCCAACCGAAATGGCTTCGTCGTCGACAGCCGCCCGGACATCAAAGCCAAACGCTGACATCCCGCTCAAAAGGCCATTAAAATGCTTTCACGCGACTGTCGGCCACGGAGCCGCCAGGAGGAAATCATGAAATATCTCGTCGCATGGGGTCTTGGCTTACCTGGTGTACTTGTTCTCGCCTGGTTTCTTCTCAACCATCACTGAGCCTCCTGCCGGGCGCAACGTGAGTACAAGTGGCAGGCTCAGCCCGATACTCATCGTTTGGAGGGTGACTTCGGCTGACTTCCGCTCTTGACGATTAACTCGGTCAGCAGGTCGACGGCCTTATCGATCGGCAATACATCCGCCAGATCGATCGCCGTCCGACCGGTCGCGTTCTTTTCGTCCAGCGCCGCGCCTTTGTCCGCCAGAAAACGGATCACCGCGCAGACGTTCTCCTGCGCTTCCTGCGTCGCGCCATTCGCCGTACCGCTGACCGAAGCATGAATCAACGTCGTCCCGTTCGTCGTAACGGCCTTGATGTCCTGATCCGCTTCCCAGGCCAGCCGCACGGCTTCTACCTTGGCCGAACCCACGGCCGCCATCAGGTACGTGCTGTCGTCATCCGCCTTCAGCTTTGGGTCCGCACCGGCTGCCAGCAAGGTCCTCATCGCTGGGAGTTGCCCGGCACGCGCCGCCATCATGAGAGGCGTCTGCCCACCGGCCTGCGGACGCTGAAAGCCGCCACCGCCGCCGCCACGCCGTCCCCCTCCCGCCGCCGCTGCCGCGGGAGTCCGGACGTCGGGGTCCACACCCTTCGCCAGCAGACGCTTCATCAGATCCAAGTCGCCGAGCGTCGCGGCATTATGAAGCAGCGTGTTCCCGGCGCGATCCGCGAAGTTCGGGTCAGCCCCGGCATCCAGCAGCGCACCCGCTGCCCCCGTGCTCCGCCATGCCGCTGCAACGGACAACGGCTTGTTGCCGTCCTGCAGCGCCTGGTTCGGGTCCGCACCCGCCGCCAGCAAAGCCTGCACGGAAGCGACGTCGTTCTTGACCGTAGCGAAGACCAGGGGAGTGAAGCCGTTCTTCGACACAGCCTTCACATTCGCGCCGCGCTCGATCAGCATCTTCACAACCGCAGCATGTCCCTCCGCCGCGGCCCACATCAGCGCGGACTGACCCTTGCGGCTGTCCACCGCGTTGACGTCAGCGCCCCGCTCTGCCAGTAGGCTCACTGCCTCCACGCTCCCGGCACCGGCTGCCAGCATCAGCGCCGTCTCACCATTCCAGCGCTGAGCTTTTGCATCCGCGCCGGCCGCGAGCAACGTCCTGATCAAAACGGGATCGCCATTAGCCGCCGCCAGCGTTAGCGGCGTCTCGCCGTTCTCGTCCTTCGCGTTGACGTTCGCACCGGCCTTTAACAACAGGTCCACCGTCCCGCGTTCGCCCAGGTGGACGGCCCACGCCAGCGCAGTTGCGCCATCCGGCTGGGCCGCATTCACATCTACCTTGCCGGTAAGCGCGGCCACCGCTTTGGAATCGCGGTTCTTCACTGCATCCACCAGGCGAACATCGCTCGCGGCAGAAAGCGCCAGCGCCCCCGCAACAACCGGGATCAGGACCCGACGCATCATACGTTCGTCAGTTCGCCCGTGCTGTCGCCGAACGATTCGGCATGTACACCGGCTTTGTTCAGCATGGTGAGGAACAGGTTGTTCAGCGGCGTGCCTTCCGCGTATTTCAGGTGTCGGCCGCCCTTCATTCCACCACCGCCGCCCACCACCAGCGTCGGCAGGTTGTGGTGCATGTGGACATTGGCATCGCTCAGGCTGCTGCCGTACAAAACCAGCGAGTGATCCAACAGCGAACCATCCCCGTCGGGCGTGTTTTTCAGCCGGTCGACGAAGTAGCTGAACGTACTAAAGAGGTGCTGGTCGATCTTGGCGACCTTCGCGATCTTCTCCGGATCGTTCTGGTGATGGCTGATCGAGTGATGGCCGTCCGGGATACCGATGGCTCGGTAGCTCCGGTTGCTCCCCGCATGACCATACATGTAAGTGATCACGCGTGTCATGTCCGTTTGCCACGCCATGATCTGCAGATCGGTCATGAGCTTCGCCTGTTCCTCGAAGGTCTCGGGCATGGACGACGGGCGCTCCATCGCGGGCAACCGCATCTCGGCGCTCTGCACTTCCGCCTTCTGGATTCGGCGTTCGATGTCGCGGATCGCTTCGAGATACTGCGACAGCTTATTCCGATCGCTCGAACCCAGCTTAGTTTCCAGACGATCGATGCTGCCCGTTACGTAATCCAGCAGGCTCCGCTGTTCCTTCAACGCCGCGCGGCGTGCCTCAGGATCTGTGCTTTCGCCTTCTCCGAACAGCCTCTCGAACACAGCGCGAGGGCTGGTCTCCATCGGCATGGGTAGAGTCTCACTCCGCCACGAGACAGTGTTCGTATAGGCGCAGCTGTAATTCTGATCGCACGTGCCGGCGAACGCCGCCGGTTCCAGTGAGATTTCGAGTGACGCCAACTGCGTCTCTTTGCCCAGCTCACGAGCCGCAATCTGATCGGCCGAGATACCGCATCTGATGTCGGTTTCGGACCTCTTCGGATGCACACCGGTCAGCCACGTAGCGCCCTCTCGCGCGTGATCGCCTGGGCCATCGCCCAGCGCTCGTCCGTTCATCTGCGCGAGGCCGGTGAACACATTGATGCGGTCGCGGTAGGCTTCCAGCGGCTTCAGTGTCGGGGTGAACGCAAACCCGAGGCCTTCCGTGGCCGGTGTGTACTGCTCCATGATCATGCCTGTCGGGTGATACACGAACCCGAGGCGCACGGGCGCTTTAGTAGCTGCCCGGCTCAGCGCAGGCACCATCGCGTCCATCATCGGCAGCGCCAGCGCGGCGCCGATACCGCGCAGCATCGCGCGGCGGGGAAGTGTCTTGCCAGTAATGATCATTTGTCGGAAGCTCTCCTCATCTGAAATGGTGTGCTCTGCACGATCGCGTTCACCAAGGCGGACATACGGTAGTCCTCGCGCCCCGCCTGACGGACCACTGAACGAACCGACGGTTTGTCATACGGCTCCAGGCCTCGGCCGAGCGCGTACGTCATCAGCTTTTCTGTTGCAATGGTGACGAAGTCTTCTCTGTAACGAGTCGCCAGAATCTGTCGCAGACCAGCCGGTCCCTCGAAGCGAATGCCACCCGGCAACTGCCCCGAGGAGTCAATCTTCGCGCCGTCTTCCGTGTCGCGCCACTTGCCGATCCCGTCGTAATTTTCCAAAGCGAACCCAATCGGGTCCATCCGCGCGTGGCACCCGGCGCAGACTGCATTCGACCGGTGCTCTTCCATCGCTTCGCGCAGCGTCCGTTTGCGTCCATCATTGGCATGTGCCTTGAGCTCCGGCACGTTTGGCGGCGGGGGCGGTGGCGGTGTTCCCAGCAGATTCTCCAGAATCCACTTGCCGCGCTGCACCACTGAGGTCCGGTTTGGATACGACGTCACCGTCAGGATGCTGCCGTGCCCGAGCAGGCCTCTGCGATTCGGGTCCGTCACTGGCACCCGGCGAAATTGGGATCCATAAATACCAGGGACGCCGTAATGCTCCGCAAGTCGCTGATTGAGGAACGTGTAGTCGCTGTCGAGCAGGCTCACCAGGCTCTTGTCCTCACGCATCACACTCGCCAGCAGCATCTCTGTCTCCTTTCGGAATGACTGCCGCAGCGCGTAATCGAAGTCGGCGAAGACATCGGGATCGGGCTTTACCGATTCAAGATTCCGCAGATACAGCCACTGGCCGCCGAAGTTTGAGACCAGCTCGTCCGAGCGCCGGTCTGCCAGCATGCGCCGAACCTGCTGGGTCATCACAGCGGGCGCGGTGAGCTTGCCATCTTCCGCCAGCTTTAGCAGTTCGTCATCCGGTACGCTGCTCCACAGAAAGAACGAGAGTCGTGAGGCCAGTTCCAGACCGCTCAGTCTGTAGGCCGAACCAGCGACCACGCCACGGGGCTCGGTCTCCACACGGAACAGAAAGTCCGGCGAAATCAGGACTGCTCGCAGCGCTTTCTCAATGCCGTGGTCGAAATCGCCCTCAGCACGTCCACTCGCAAAAAACGCCAGCAAAGGACGGAGATCCGCGTCCGTCACTGGCCGCCGGAATGCTCTTCGCGCCACCGTCGCCAGAATGGTCCGCGCGCATGCCGTTTCCTCTTTACCTGCTTGCGGTGTGCAGACAAAAATTCGCTCCCGGCTGGGCGTCTCCCCACGGCCCGTTGCGTTGTACGGACCGGCGATCGTGACGGTATCGATCTCCGGCAGTCCTCCGCCGTCCGTCGTCTCGAAGCGCTGCAACCTCGCGCCGTCCAGCCGCAGGTCGACGATAGAAGGCCCGGACGCCGGTACCAGAACACCACGCCTCCCGGGCGATGCGATTTCGGCGCGTCCGGACTCACGCAGGAAGGTCGCGCCAACTGACCGCAGTCCCGCTTTCACCGGGGCGCGGTAGGTCAGTGGCTTTCCGTTCCCACCAGTGAGCGTGATCTTGAACGAGTACTCGGCATCGAGCGGGAAATAATAGTTCACGACACCGCCGCCGCGCGAAGCGAACGGCAGATCATCGCTGGCCTTCTCGTTGCGCACAGCGCGCCCCCGTGCCGTAATCAGAAAGGGCTCTTCGACTGGTTTCATCGAGAGATCGCCCACAGCCGTTCGAGCCACCGTTCGCGCCACGGACATGTAACGTTCCAGCAGCGCGGGCGACATCGAAAGCACGTCCGCCATGTTGTCGAACCCGTAACCCGAATCATCCACCGGCAATGCGGCGCCGGGTTTGATATCCAGCGCAAAAATGTCGCGAACAGCATTACTGTATTCAGCCCGATTGAGCCTGTGCGCCCCGGTTCGTCCCGGATTCGGGTGTACCTGAGCCGCCCGGTCCAGAGCTGTTTCGAGGTACGAGATGGTAGCGGTCGATTGCGCGTCAGCAGGGCGGGGAAGACCCGCAGGCGGCATCTGGCCGCTCTTCATCTTGCGCATCACGCGCTCCCACGTACCTGCATCTTCCGCCGGCTGCATGACATCTACTCTGTCCAGCGCAATGCCCCCGGTCTTCAGCTTTTCGTTATGGCAACCAACGCAGTACTGATTCAACAACGCGCGGTGAGGGTTGAGGGCCGGCTTCGGAGTCTCGGCCCTGGCCGCGACGCACACCACGAGCGGAGTGATGGTTCGAATCAAAAGTTGGGATAAGGGGCGCAATCATGGGTATCTTATCAACGTTTGTACCCCAGCGCCGAAGCCGCGAAGCCCCCATGCTAGATTCTGATGATGCCTGCCCAAGGTTATCGAAGCGCCGGCGAAGCCTACTTTGAAAAGCGTGGACTCCGCAGGCACGCCCGTGTTCTTCACCTCTGGGCAATGGGTGTTGCCGCCGTCATCGCAGGCGACTTCTTCGGCTGGAACTACGGCCTGCTGGCCGGTGGTTTTGGTGGTATGCTGCTCGCTCTCGGGATCATGACAGCGATGTACGCGGGCCTGTGCCTAAGCATTGCGGAAATGTCCGCCGCGCTACCCCATTCTGGGGGCGCCTACTCCTTCGCGCGCACCGCTATGGGACCGTGGGGCGGCTATCTCACGGGCCTTGCCGAAAACATGGAATACATCCTGACGCCGGCCACGCTGGTGGTCGGCATCGGCGGCTATCTGGGCGCAATCTTCGGCACACCAAAATCGATCGAGCCTCTCTGGTGGCTCGCGAGCTATGCCGTCTTCGTGGCCCTGAACGTTTGGGGGGTGGAACTCTCGTTCCGGTTCTCCGTCTTTATCGCCGCGGCCGCCCTGCTGGTACTGGCAGTCTTCTGGATTGGCGCGCTCCCACACCTCGATTTCGCCCGCTGGGCTCTCGACGTCCCGCCCACGCTCGGGAATTCCGTCTGGCTACCCCTCGGAGCATCCGGAGTCCTGGCCTGTTTGCCATTCGCACTTTGGTTCTACCTTGCTATCGAGCAACTCCCTCTTGCCGCCGAAGAGTCTCACGACCCGGCGCGCGACATGCCCAAAGCCCTCGTTTACGGGCTCCTGACGCTGGTGGTCTGCGCCTTCCTGACCCTCTACACCTCTGCCGCGATCGCGCCCGGAGCAGCCAAACTGGGCCTGTCCGACGAGCCCCTCGTGCTTGGCTTCCAGACGATGTTCGCCGCCCAGGCGTGGACCCGCACCCTCGCCGCAGTCGCCTGCATCGGACTGATTGCCAGCTTCCACACCATCATCTTTGCCTACGGAAGGCAGATTTACTCGCTCTCCCGCGCCGGCTACTTCCCGCCCTGGCTTTCAGAGACGCACAAGAAGCATCGCACCCCCGTTCGCTCCCTGGTCGCCGGTTCCGCCCTTGGTCTCGCCGCCGCCATGGGAATCTACCTGTCAGGAGCCAAGAGCGCAGTCGGCGCAACGCTCCTGAACATGGCTGTCTTCGGAGCGGTGATCGCCTACGTTCTGCAAATGGGTTCGTTTATTCTTCTGCGAATCCGTCTGCCGCGCATCGACCGGCCGTATCGCAGCCCCTTCGGCCTGGCTGGCGCTATCCTCGCCGCGATCATCGCCGCGGTGACGCTGGTCACTCTCTTCTTCAACCCCGAATACCGGCGTGGAGTTTGGGGTGCGGCCGTCTGGTTCCTTCTCGGGATCCTCTATTTCGCGTTGTACGCACGCAAACGCCTGGTCATGTCTCCCGAGGAGGAGTTCGCCATCCTACACGGGGCCGGCAGATGAAGCGCTTTCACGATCTAAAGACTCTGCTCGCGAAGGCCACGCCCCCACGCTCTGGCGATCAACTCGCAGGCCTCGCCGCCGAATCCGCTGAAGAACGTGTCCTTGCGCAGACGGAACTCGCTGACGTCCCCCTCAGGCGCTTTCTCGCCGAACCGATCATCCCCTATGAAGAAGACGCCGTAACCCGTCTCATCTGCGACTCGCACGACGCAGCGGCCTTCGCTCCTGTTTCAGCGCTCACCGTCGGCGAGTTCCGTGAGTTCCTGCTTGCCGACGAGACCACGGGCGACACCCTGACCGCCCTCGCTCCGGGCATCACACCGGAGATGGCCGCGGCCGTCTCCAAGATCATGCGCGTGCAGGACCTCATCACGGTGGGCGCCAAACCGCGCGTCATCACTCGCTTCCGCAATACGCTCGGCCTCGCAGGCAGGCTCTCCACCCGGCTGCAGCCCAATCACCCCACCGACGACCTTCGCGGCATCGCTGCCAGCATTGTCGATGGCCTCCTCTATGCCAACGGTGACGCTGTCATCGGCATCAACCCCGCCACCGATAATGTCTCCACCGTCGAAGCTCTGCTCCGCATGCTGGACCGCGTCCGCGAGAGCCTCGACATCCCGACCCAGACCTGCGTGCTCGCCCACATCACCACGCAAATGGAAGCGATGCGCCGCGGAGCGCCCGTCGACCTGGTGTTTCAATCCATCGCTGGTACCGAAGCCGCGAATCATGCATTCGGGATCAGCCTGGCGATGCTCGACGAAGCCGCGCAGGCCGCGCGGGAGCGCCATCCTGGTAAGAACGTGATGTACTTCGAAACAGGGCAGGGAAGCGCGCTCTCTTCGAACGCTCATCATGGCGTGGACCAGCAGACCTGCGAAGCGCGAGCCTACGCGGTGGCACGCCGCTATCAGCCCCTGCTGGTGAACACCGTGGTTGGTTTCATCGGCCCCGAATATCTCTTCGACGGCAAGCAGATCATTCGCGCAGGACTCGAAGACCACTTCTGCGGCAAGCTCCTCGGCCTGCCGATGGGCTGCGATGTCTGCTATACAAACCATGCCGAAGCCGATCAGGACGACATGGATGTCTTGCTCACGCTTCTGGGCGCAGCAGGGTGCAACTACATCATGGGCGTCCCAGGCGCCGACGACATCATGCTCCACTACCAGAGCACGTCCTTTCACGACGCGCTCTATCTGCGGTCGCTCCTCGGGCTCAAACCCGCGCCAGAGTTCGATGCGTGGCTCACCAAAATGGGAATCGCTGAAGATGGCTTGCGGCTTCGAAACACAAAAGCGCTGCCGCCCGCCTTCGAACGGGTGCTGCTGTGTTGATCGAGAACCCATGGACCCGGCTTCGTGAACTGACCGTAGCCAGGATAGCCATCGGCAGAGCGGGCCACAGCATCCCCACTCGCGAACTCCTCGGCTTTCAACTGGCGCATGCCAGAGCCAGAGATGCGGTCTGGGACCCTCTCGACGTAGCCATCTTCGCCGACCTGAGTCCGCTCCTGCTGCAAACCCGAGCGCACGATCGATTCACCTACTTACGCCGCCCCGATCTCGGTCGCCGCCTGACTGATGCTACAAGGGGCCTGCTGCACCCCGGGAACTTCGACGCGGCACTGATCCTGGCCGACGGACTCTCGGCGCAGGCTCTTCATCGACACGCGAGACCCTTCATCGAGGCCTTGACGCACAGGCTCACCGGCTGGAACCTCGCCCCGCTGACGGTTGTGCAGCAGGGCCGTGTGGCCGTCGGTGACGAGATCGGTGAGTTGCTGGGCGCGCAACTCGCAGTGGTGATCATCGGAGAACGTCCCGGACTCGGCTCGCCCGACAGCCTCGGCGTCTACCTGACCTGGGCACCGCGAGTTGGATGCACCGACGCCGAACGCAACTGCGTCTCGAACATCCGATCAGAAGGCCTCAAGCCTGAGGTCGCCGCCGACCGGGTTGCGGCCTTGATGAACTCCGCGCGTCAGCGCCAGCTAACCGGCGTCAGCAACGATCTTCCTTAAATGGCCGCGAACGTCCGCAGCCAAACCCTCAGCGAATCACGAAGACCGTCCAGATCGGACTCTATGGTCCCTTGTGTCACGGATCCCGTCCACTGCTCTCCCCTGACCAGAACGGTGACGTCAATAACTGCGTCAGTGTTCGCGCTGGCAAACTTCAGAAGGACTGTCGCCTCAACGGGCGCGTCCAGGGAAGCATCCACTTCCTGAGCCACCATCTCTCGCAGGAGACGTGCGCTTCTTGGGTATCTCGATCCTACAGCGTCGTTCAAAATCCACTCTCTCTGTGCTGCGGGCTAGTCTCTGTTATCCGGGGCCGAGCCAGCAGCGGAAGTCATGGACTCGCTGAACAGCGCTGGCTCAACCTGGAAATGTTGAGGCGTATATGGCGGGCGCGGCAGGGCTCAAACCTGCGAACGTCATACCAAGCCGTGATAACCCCTGCTAAATGATTGATTCTGCGTACATCCAGTTTCGCAAATGTCATTCAATGATAGCGTGTTTCCGTGCGATGTTAGCGCAATGTTAGCGCGGACCCGTGAAAGAAAGGCGAAGAGGCGTGCCTTCCTGAACGTTCGCGCCGGGCAACACGGTTCCCTGATAGTGGGCGTGTCGTTGGCATCCTGGGTATAGTACCGAAGGTGGTGTTTGAAGGCTCAACCTGCCCTAGAATTGGGCTGTGACTGGCACAAAGCAACCGGGTGAACGAAAGTTGTACGAGCGCTGGCTGATCGAGTGGCAGTCTCAAACGTGCCCGATCTGCAAAGCGAAGACCGCAGCTTGGCGTGGGCTGCTGTTTGATCGCGAGCCGCCCAGGTCGCCCCGAACTGACAATCGCGAGCCCGTGGGTGAGGCGTTCCTGCACACCGATAAAACCGAGTGCCGGATATTCACCAGCGATGGTCACGAGGCTGCGGGCTGTGACATAGCCGCATGATTCCAGGCGTGCACTGACGTTCGTGGCTCCTCGGCTGCCCCGGCATAAGAGCCGCGGGCAGGTTCAGGAAAGGCGGGATCGCGTTCTCCTTGAAGCTCTTTTTGTGCCCTTTTCTAAGCCGAGAACGGGCCACTAGCGGTACACTTCGGTCCTACTGTCAATTCGAGGCGCGACCCGAGTTATTTGTATCGACTTGAAGCTGTGCCTCTCACGCACTCTCGCTCGTTTTCCACAGGGTGTCGAGCCGCTCATTTAGGCTTGCGAAGAGCGCCGTCGCTGCGCCTTTCCACGTTCCCGATGAACTCCGAACCGGAGCGTGTCAACAGCAATGAGACAGGCGGCTGGATAGTTTAAGGAGTATTTTCCTTGTTGGAGGCTGGCGGATTGATCCAGACAGCATCGGGCAAGGCGGGATGTTGCGG
Source organism: Bryobacterales bacterium (assembly GCA_025462945.1). GTDB lineage: Bacteria > Acidobacteriota > Terriglobia > Bryobacterales > Bryobacteraceae > BOG-234. The sequence continues at coordinate 342 of JAOAPO010000253.1, read as the reverse complement.
CGGTCTGCGAACGAACCGCTCGGGATGGTTGAGGTAGGCGCAGTCGAGTACAGTCTGGCGTTTCGAGATGAGCTGGGCAGCCTGACCGTAGTGAACCGTGGCCGGCGTGAGCAGCTGCAGGCCGGAGTGATGGTGCTGGTGGTTGTACCAGGGAAAGAAGTCCTGGCAGAAACGGCGGGCATCCTGGATGGAACCGAAACGGTCCGGGTAGTCCGGCCGGTATTTCATGGTCTTGAAATGCGCTTCCGAGAACGGATTGTCGTCGGACACATGAGGGCGACTGTGCGTCTTGACGACTCCGAGGTCGGCCAGCAGCAGGGCCAGTGATTTCGAGGTCATCGA
>JAOAPO010000210.1 GCA_025462945.1 Bryobacterales bacterium | reverse complement strand
GATAGTAGCCGGTCTTCGCATCGGGCAGATACAAAGTCGCCTTCACCAGACCGTTCGTAATCTGCGCCTGAGGAACATTCGAGGGCGCACTCGCCGGTGCCGCCGTTTGAGCGCACAGGTGCAGGGTAGCGACGGTCGCAATGGCGACCGCGCCTAAAGGTAGTTTCATAGATCGGAGAGGTAGCCTAATTTGCCGGTGCTGTCGCCCAGAGATTCCACGGGCACTCCCGCGCGGTCCAGCATAGCAGTGAACAGGTTCGACATCGGCGTTTCCAGCGGATACCGAACGTGGCGGCCCGGCTTGATCTGCCCGTTCGCGCGCCCGGCCAGCACCACCGGAAGATTGGCATGGTCATGAGCGTTGCCGTCGCTGAAACCGCTGCCATAAGTGACCATCATGTGGTCCAGCAGCGAGCCGTCGCCATCAGGCGTCGACTTCAGCTTGTGCAGCAGCCACGCGAACTGCTCAATATGGTACTGGTTGATTTTCGTGACCTTCTCGATCTTTTCCTTGTCGCCCTGATGATGCGTCAGGCCATGATGCGCCTCAGGAATCCCGATCTCCGGATAAGCGCGCGGACTCTGCTCCAGCGCGAGCAGCACGGTGGCGACTCGGGTTGAATCCGTCTGGAAGGCAAGCGCCATCAGTTCGAACATCAGCCGCGCATGCTCGCTCAGCTCAGTTGGAACACTCGGCGGCGGCGCGGTGAATCCCTGCTTCGGACGCGGTACCGCATTCTTCTCCGCATGCTCGATGCGCTTCTCCAGATCGCGAATCGAGTAAAGATACTCGTCGAGCTTCCGCTTGTCGGAGCCGCCCAAAGATGATGCCAGCAGCTGCGCTTCACCGCGCACCATGTCCAGCACGCTTTTCTGATAACGCGCTTCACGCGGGTCCGTATCCTGGCCGCCAAACAATCTCTCGAACACAGCACGAGGACGAATCTCGCAAGGCATCGGCGATGAAGGCGTTCTCCACGAGATGCTGTTGCTGTACGCGCAGCTATACCCGTTGTCGCAGCTGCCGCCCTGCACGCCCTCTTCGCATCCAAGTTCCAGGGATGCGAAGCGCGTCTTGCCATCCAGATGGCGAGCCGCGATCTGGTCGACCGAGATGCCGGTCTGCAGGTCGCGCCCGTTGGTCTTCTTCGGATGCACGCCCGTCAGGTAGTTCGCGCCGGCGCGGCCATGGTCACCCGGACCGTCACCCAAAGCCCTGCCGCCGTTGTGTGTCAGCCCGGCCAGCATCAGGATGTCCTCCCTGAAAGGTTTCAGGGCGCTGCTCACGCGGGGAAACACCGCTGGCAGAGCTACCGAACCTTCAGCTGCCGTCGGCGTCCACTCGTTCATGATGATGCCGTTCGGCACATAAAGGAATGCCATCCGGGTGGGAGGCGCAGTACTGGCGGCCCGCGACAAAGCGGGCACCATGGAGTCGAGCAGGGGCAGAGCGATGCCGGCGCCAATTCCGCGCAGCAGCGTTCGGCGATTCAGTGACTTGCCGGGCATGCAACCATTCTCTTACAAAACTCTCGTCAGAAAATCACCCTGCCAGAGAACCTATCTCTGAGGCCTCTGCCGGCGTCAATTTCCAGTTCGCCGCCGTCGCGTTGGCTCGCGCCTGCTCCGGCGTTTTCGCGCCGGAGATCACCGAGGCCACGGCGGGCTGCGCCGCCAGCCATGCCGTCGCTAATTCCAGCAGCGTGTGCCCGCGACTCTCGGCATAGGCAATCAGCTTCTCCACCACATCCAGGTTCTCTTCGGTAAACAGCTTCGGCCCCCACGCGTCTTTCGCCCGGCTGTTTTCCGGCAGCGGCTGCCCCTTCCGATACTTCCCTGACAAAAGGCCGTTCGCCAGCGGGAAGTACGGAATGAAGCCAACCCCGGTCCTGACGCACTCGTCCAGCACGCCCGCCTCCGGTTCGCGATGGAACAGACTGTAGTCGTTCTGCACGGAAACAAAGCGCGCAGCCCCCGCCTTCACAGCCGCTTCCGCCTCCCGCAGTTGCTCCACCGAGAAGTTCGAGCACCCAATCTCACGAACCTTACCTGCCTTCACGAGTTCGTCCAGAGCCGCCAAAGTATCCCCAATCGGCGTCTTCGGGTCCGGCTTATGCAACTGGTACAGATCGATGTGATCGGTCTTCAGCCGCCGCAGGCTCGCCTCGCAGGCCTCGTGAATGTAGGCCGGTGCCGCGCCCTCTTTACCCTCACCCATCTTGGACGCGAACTTCGTCGCCAGCACGATATCCTTCCGCCGGTCGCCCAGCGCTTCCCCAATGAACTCCTCGCTGGTGCCCTTGTCGTAGCTGTCCGCCGTATCCAGGAAATTGACACCAGAATCCAGCGCTGCCGCAATCGTCTCCCGGGATGCCTCCTTCCCGATCCGCCAGCCGAAGTTATTGCAGCCCAGCCCCACTACCGAGACTTCTAACGTTCCAATGCGACGCAGTTCCATGATTTCTCTTATCCTCTGCCGATGAATTGCCGAATATAGTCGTGACTCTGTCTTAACGCGCGCCTGCGGGATTCCAAAGTCTTCTCGTAAGCCTTGTCTTCCACCTCAACACAAACAGGACCGTCGTAACCCGAATCACCAAGCAACGACAGAAAGCGCCCCCAATCCACCTCACCCAACCCAGGCAGCTTTGGTGAATGGTACTCCAAAGGATGCGCCAGGATGCCGACCTCGTTCAGCCGCTCCCGATCCACCCTCGCGTCCTTCAAATGGACCCGCAGAATGCGTGACGCAAACTCCCGCAGCGGTCGCAAATAATCCATTTGTTGCCAAACCAAATGCGAAGGGTCGTACGTCAGGCCAAAGTTCGGGCTCGGGATAGCCTCGAACATACGCCGCCAGATGGCAGGCGTTGACGCCAGATTTTTCCCGCCCGGCCATTCATCGGACGTAAACAACATGGGGCAGTTCTCGATCGCAAGCTTCACACCGTGATCTTCCGCGAAGTCGACGATCGGCAGCCAGACTTCCAGGAACCTCTGCCAGTTCGCCTCCACTGACAGCGTCCAGTCCCGGCCCACGAACGTGCCGACCGCGTCAACGCCCAACAGCTTAGCGGCCTGAATCACCCCGATAATGTGGTTCGCCGCGACCTTCGCCTCCGCTGCATCAGGCGTCAACGGATTCGGGTAGTAACCCAGGCCGCTGATCTGCACGCCGGTGTCGGCAATCGTTCTCTGAATCTTCTCGATTCCGGCCTGGTCCAGAGCCGTCACATCGATATGCGTCACGCCTGAATAACGGCGCTCCGCGCGGCCCGGAGGCCAGCACATCACTTCCACGCACTCGTACCCGGTTTCACGGGCAAGCTGAAATACCTCATCGAATCCAAGATCCGGAACGATCGCGCTCACGAAGCCAAGCTGCATGGACCCAGTGTCCAACAGCCACTCCGTTCCGCAGCCAGCGGACCCCATGCACCTTCTCGATACACTCGGTGTGGATGTCGAAACGCGAAGGTCCAGCCCTGTGCTGATCTCACTCTTCATTACCTGCTACAACGACACGCTGTTCCCCGGCACGGGACGCGCGGTAGTTCGAGTCCTCGAACGCCTCGGCCACACTGTCGAATTCCGTGAGTCGCAGACCTGCTGCGGTCAGATGCACTACAACACCGGCTACCACCCGGAGGCCGTCCGCATCATGCGCAAGTTCCTTCAGGATTTCCGCGGCGCCGAAGTCATCTGCGTGCCGTCTGCCTCTTGTGTCGCCATGATTCGCGATCACTACCCGAAGATGGCAGCCGAAGCCGGTATGGAGAGGGAAGTCGCCGACATCCTGCCGCTCGTCTTCGAGTTCACCGAATTACTCACCGACAAGCTCGGCGTAACCGACGTGGGCGCGACTTATCCCCACTCCGTCACACTGCACACTTCCTGCCACGCGCTGCGTTCGCTCCACGCCGGCGATCGCCCGCAGCGTCTGCTTCAGGAAGTCCGCGGCCTTGACTATCTGCAACTGCCCGCGAGCGACCAGTGCTGCGGCTTCGGCGGCACGTTCGCCATCAAGAACGCGGAGGTCTCCACCGCCATGCTCTCTGAGAAGATGCGTTCGATCCTCGAAACGGGCGCGGAAGTCTGCACCGGCGCCGACAACTCCTGCCTCATGCACATCGGCGGCGGACTCAGCCGTCAACGCGCTACCGCCCGCTGCGTCCACATCGCCGAAATCCTGGCGAGCGAAGAAGGCCACGAATGAGTATCCGGGTCGGCGAATCCGCCGAGGCCGCAACGTTCCCGAAAGCTGCGAAGAAGCTTCTCGCAAACACCCAGCTCCGCCGCAACGTCCGGCGCGCCACCGACACCATCCGGAACAAGCGCGCCAAGGTCGTCGGCGAAATGCCGGACTGGGAGCAGCTCCGCACCGCTGCCCAGCAGATCAAACAGCGCACGCTGCGTAACCTCGACAGCTATCTGGAGCAGTTCGAAAAGGCCTGCACGGCAGCCGGAGGCAAGGTTCACTGGGCCCGTGACGCTGACGAAGCGAACAAAATCGTCGTCGACATCATCCGCGGTCACGGCCAGAAGGAGGTCATCAAGGTCAAGACGATGACCTCCGACGAGACGCGCCTCAATAAAGCTCTTGAAGCAGCGGGCATTGCCCCCTACGAAACCGACCTCGCCGACCTGATCATCCAGCTCGGTAACGACAAGCCCTCGCACATCGTGGTCCCCGCGCTGCACCGCAACAAGAGCGAAATCCGCCAGATTTTCATGGACACGATGGGCCTGACGGAACTCGGCCACAAGCCCGAAGATCTCGCCGCAGCGGCCCGCGACTATCTCCGCGAGCGCTTCCTGCGCGTCAAGGTGGGCTTCAGCGGCGCCAATTTCGCCATCGCCGAAACCGGTTCCGTGTGCGTGGTCGAATCGGAGGGCAACGGCCGCATGTGCATCACGCTGCCCGATGTTCTGATCACCATGTTCGGCATCGAGAAGATCATCCCCACCTTTGACGATCTCGAAGTCTTCCTCCAGCTACTCCCGCGCTCCGCCACCGGCGAGCGCATGAACCCATACAACTCCATCTGGACCGGCGTAACGCCTGGAGACGGTCCGAAAGAGTTCCACGTCGTGCTTCTCGATAACGGACGTACCCGTGTCCTGGCCGATGAGGAATCGCGCGAAACCCTGCACTGCATTCGTTGTGCCGCCTGCCTCAACGCCTGCCCCGTCTACCGCCAGACCGGTGGCCACGCCTACGGCTCGATCTACAGCGGCCCCATCGGTGCCATCCTTACGCCGCAGTTGCAGGGCATGGAGCACTCCACGTCACTGCCCTATGCCTCATCGCTCTGCGGCGCCTGCTACGAAGTCTGCCCGGTGAAAATCAACATCCCGGAGATCCTGATTCATCTTCGCCGCAAAATTGTGGAGTCCGGTGGCGCGCCCATGACGGAACGCATGGGCATGGCGGTCGCCGGCTTCACGCTCGAAGATTCCGGCCGTTTGGGTGCCGCGCAGAAGCTGGTTCAACTCGGGCGTCAGCCCCTCGACGCCCTCGGTCTGCCCGGCTGGAGCGTCGCCCGTGATCTGCCCGCCATACCCACAGAAAGCTTCCGCGAATGGTGGAAGAATCGAGGTGCGCGTTGAGTTCAGCACGCGAAGAAGTCCTCGCCAGAGTCCGCACGTCAATCGGAACCCGCGCCGCCGAACAGGAGGTCATCCGCGAATACCGCCAGGCTGGCCAACTCTCCGAACCCGGCAGGATCAATCTCTTCGTTGACCGCCTGGAGGATTACAACGCCGGCGTCTACCGCTGCGCCGCGCCTGACCTCCCGGACACCATCGCGGCAGCGCTCACCGCTCGCCAGAAACACAGAATCATCGTGCCCCCGGGCTTCCCGGCTGAGTACCTGCCTCCGGGCTTCGACTTCATTCGAGATCAAGGCTTCGAGTACACCCAGCTGGACGCGACCGATGGTGCTCTGACCGCTGCCACGGCCGCCATCGCCATGACCGGAAGCATCATCCTCACGCACTCCGAGACGGAAGGCCGCCGCGCGCTGACCCTGATCCCCGACTACCATCTCTGCATCGTGAGGGCGAATCAGTTGGTAGAAACCGTGCCCGAGGGCATCCGGGCGTTAGGTGCTCGCCGAACCAGCCCGGTGACTACGATCGCCGGACCTTCCGCAACGGCCGATATTGAGATGACACGAGTGAAAGGCGTCCACGGCCCCCGCACCCTCGACGTCATCATCATCCTCTAAGCGCCTGTTCGTACCGTAAGGGAGCGGGGCCGATGCAGCCGAGGGGAACGCCCCGTGAACTAACGCGTAAGCCGGTAGCTCTGTCTCGTCGAAATCTTCGCATTCGGATACTTCGAACGGGCATCCTGCCCAAGTTCCACCCGGATCGAATGATACGTGCCAGGCTGACCCTCCGGCGTCGCGTAATACAAGCTATACCGGCTGCGGATACGCTCAATCAGCTCAACAAACCCGCGCCCAGGGTCCGTCGCCCGAACCACCGCGCCGCCACTCCGTTCCGCCAAAGGATCGACTGACCCTTTGCCCGGACCTTTCGGCATCTTCGGTCCGGTCCAGACCACCAGCGCGCTCACCACCGCATCCGCATCCCAAAGGTTATGCACCACGCCAATCTCGCTGGCCGGCGCACCCACGTTATCCGTGATCACCAGAATCGCGCGCCGCCGCCCTGTATACGGCTCTTTGGTGAATCGCTGTGCCGCCGCATTCACGGCGTACCGAATCGCCGTGCCGCCGCCGAACTGCAGACGCAGCACGCCTTCCACCCCAACGGCTACCTGACTCATGTCCTCCACGAAGGGCGTCGAGACGGCGATATCGAAGTTAAAACACATGATGGCCACACGGTCGCCCCGGCGCAACTGGGCTGCAGCCTGACGTGCGGCCGCCGCGACCTTCGCGATGTTCGGACGCATGCTGGCGCTGATGTCGAACAGCAGAATCAGGTCCAGCGGCTGCTCTTCCGCGGAAAAACTGATCAGCTTCTGTTCGCGGCCCTCATCAAAAACCCGAAAATCCTTCAGCGCCAGACCTTTGACAATTTCGCCCCTCTTCGACAGCACCTCGGTGTCCACGTGAACCAAAGACACGCCGGACCGGAACGACACGTCATCCTGCGATGTTGCCAGCCAGGCGGCCGACAGAAGCAACGCAATCAGACGGTATTTCATCGGTGCCCTATCGTAGCTGGTCGGGCGTAGGGAAGTGACTGTACACTTGCCAGAAGCAGAAAGCCGTAATCGCCAGGCAAACACCGGCCAGAGAGCGCCAGAAAACCTCGCGAGGATGCGTCGAGCGGATCGGCGTGCCTCCCAAATATCCGACGATGAAGCCCCCGAGAAGTCCGCCCACGTGTGCCCAGTTATCGGTGCCCGTGATGAAGAAGCCCATCGCCACCACGTACACCACCCACCGCAGATAGAAATCCCGGATGTCTTTGCCAATCGACGTTCGGTTGCGAACGCCGAATGCCACCATCGCCCCGATCAGCCCCGTGATGCCCGCCGACGCGCCGATCGACAACGCCCCCGGGCTCATGACCATGCTCAGGTAGAACCCGGCAACTGTGCTCACCAGGTAGATCACCAGAAACCGCGGCGTCTCATAGACCTGCTCCGCCTGCGCCCCCAGATCGTACAGCACCCAACTGTTCATCAGGATGTGAATCCAGCCGCCGTGCAGAAATCCAGCGGTGACCAGCCGCCACCATTGGTGATCCACCAGGATGCTCTGCGTGGACTTGGCTCCCAGCGCCCACAAGGCCACCATCTCGCCCCGGCTGTCGCCATACTTCCGCGCCAGCAGCTGCGTGGCAATAAACAGCCCGGCGTTCAGCATCAGAATCAAAACCGTGGTGAAGTGCGCCTGCGAGATAAACCCGCCGAGCGCCGTATCCCCGGGATTGCGCTGCACATACGTCTTCCCCGTCCGCTCTCCGCAGTACGGGCAAATCTTGTCGTCTGTAGTGATGAATGCCCGGCAATTCGGGCACATGCGCCGATTATCCAAAATCTAGGCAGCCTCTCCGGAGGCCTTAGCCCCCTTGCGTCCGGCGAACTGCTTCACGAAGTAATTCGGGTCTGTCTTGCCCTTGATTGCCAGCCGGACAGCCAGAGCAAAGCCGATCAGCAGCTTGAGAATCTCCACTCCCGAGTAGATGCCGTGGAACATCCAAAAGGTACCCGTGAGCGCATTCTTCGGCGGCAAATCAGCGAGCGTCCGCCCCAGTTCCGCCACCTGCGGAGATAAATAGAATCGCTGACCCGCCACAATCACCAGCATTGCGACAGGCGCCGCCAGTAGCCACTTCGTCGGGCGCTCGCCAAACGCCAGCACCAGGAACAGCGCCGACCCGATCGCAAGTTCCGCCCACTCCCAGCTTTCGAAGATGGTGTTGTTCAGTTCCGCCACGTACCGGCGGATGATGATCCGCTCTCTCCATCGGCCAATCTTATTCATCTCGACAGCGGTCGTGATGCTGCCCGGCTCAGCCAGAAAGCCTTCCACATGCTGAAAATTGCGCGTCACCGCGAAATCGGCGAAGATACCGGCACCGAGCCAGAGGCCCAGCAAAAGGGCCGCGATCCTGCGAAACTGAATCACGTTCCGATTGTCTCAAACGCTCTGGACGGCTAGACTGGTGCGGGGTCCCACACTGACTACAAACCTTCCCAGCCTCGGCCTGGCGCTGCTTGCCTTTACCGCGTCGGCTCAGATCAACGATGGCGCAAAGTTCTCTCCTCTCGACCAGATCAATACGTCGAACGTCGCCCAACTCAGGCCTGCGTGGACCTTCCGCACTGGTGACCTCTACATGGGCAGCAAGGGTGGATTTCGCGGCCGCGCCTCCGCCTTCGAGACCACGCCTCTCTACGCCGACGGCAAGCTCTTCATCACCACTGCGTTCTGCCGGGTCATCGCGCTCGACCCACTCACGGGCAAGCAGCTCTGGGCCTTTGACCCGAAGATCGACATAAAGGGAGGTTACGGAGACTTCGCCAATCGCGGAGTCGCTACCTGGGTGCAAAACGGCAAACGCCGCCTGTTCATTGCCACCGTCGACGCCAGACTCATCGCGCTCGATGCCGCCACAGGCTTGGTTATCCGCAGTTTCGGCAACAAGGGCACGATTGACCTCACAAAGGGTCTCCGAATTCCGGTCCGCCCGGATAACAGGAGCGAATACGAAGAGACCTCGCCGCCCGCCGTAATCGGCGACCTCGTAGTAGTGGGCTCCGGCATCGCCGACAACGGCAGGACCGATATGCCCAGCGGCGAGGTGCGCGCCTGGGACGTTCGTACCGGCAAGCTCGCCTGGACCTTCGACCCCCTCCCCGGCACTCGCACCGGAGGCGCCAACGCCTGGTCCCTGATTACGCCCGACCCGCCCAGCAACCTCGTCTTCGTCCCAACGGGCAGTCCCAGCCCCGACTACTTCGGCGGCGAGCGCAAGGGCGACAACCGGTACGCCAACTCCGTCGTGGCCCTGAACGCCCGAACCGGCAAAGTGGCTTGGTTTTTTCAAACCGTTCACCACGATCTGTGGGACTACGATGTCGCCAGCCAGCCCGCCCTCATCACAGCTAAGGGCAAACCGGCCGTCGCTGTCACCTCGAAAACCGGCAACATCTTCATTCTCGACCGCTTAACCGGCCAGCCGGTGTTCGGTGGGGAGGAGCGCCCGGTCCCGAAATCCGACGTTCCCGGCGAAGAGGCCGGTCGCACTCAACCCTTCGCAACCCTTCCGGTGCGCCGCGGTCCCGACCGGATCGAACCTTGGGGCGCCGACGATGCCGACCGAAAGTGGTGCGCTGACACGATCTCCAGACTCCGCTACGACGGAGTGTTCACCCCGCCCAGCCTCACCGGCTCACTCATCTTCCCGGGCAACGTCGGCGGCATGGCATGGGGCGGCGTCGCCTTCGATCCTCGCTCCGGCACGCTCTTCGTTCCAGACAATCGCCTCGCCGCTGTCGTCCGTCTCGTCCCGCGAGCCGAAATGAATCAGGCAATCGCCGAACGGAAAGACTGGGAGACTGGCGACCAGTCCGGAACGCCTTTCGGAATGCAGCGGACCTTCCTCCTGAGTCCGAAGGGCGGCCCCTGCACTCCTCCGCCGTGGGGCGTTATCGCCGCGATCGACACCAACACGGGAGCTGTGAAATGGGAGTCGCCGATGGGCAATATTCCCTTCGCGGGCGGCAAACCGGAACACGGTTCCATCGCACTCGGGGGGCCGATCGCCACTGCGGGTGGTCTCATTTTCATGGGCGCCACCCTTGATCCCTGGCTGAAAGCTCTCGATTCTGCCACCGGGAAGCTACTCTGGCAGGGTGAACTTCCAACCTCGGCACGCGCTACTCCCATGACCTTTCGCGGACCCGATGGTCGCCAGTTTGTCGTCATCGCCGCCGGAGGTCACGACGTCCCGGGCGGGAAACTGAACGATTCCCTGGTTGCTTTCGCTCTTCCAAAGGCCCCAAAGTAATCAAAATCGAGGCCGTTTTCGTGCCCCCCTTGCGCACCTGTGCCGGGGGGTCACATTGAGTAATGCAGGGAAGTCCGCTAGAATGAAGGATTCACCCGGAAGCGCGTAAGCGTGCAGAGTAAAAGTGTGGGTTTAGGATGTACTCCTCTGCCCTGCGTGTGACGGAAAGGAACCAGGTTCTCATGATTTTCTTCAGGCCTCAGCGCCTGACAAGCGTTTTCGTATGTCTGTGCGGCATCTTGGCTCTGCCAACGCCCATCAGACCCCAAACGCCCCCAGCTCCGGCGCCCCAACAGCAGCAACCGGCAACCCCGGCGGCGCCAGCCACCCCGTTCGAGAATGTTCCTCCTGCTGGCGGTGCTCCCCGGCAGAATGCCGCTCCCCAGCAACCGACACCGGCCAGCCCGTTCGAAAACGTGCCTCAAACCGCGCCACCCAAGCCTGCCAATCCCGCGCAGCCCGGCGTTGCGGTACCTCAGTTCGAAACGCCACCGCCGAACGCTCCCGGTGAACCAGTCGTGGGACCAGCGGTGGGCGAGAACGTCATTGAGTCCATTCAGTTCCGTGGCTCCCGCCGTGTCCCCCAGGACACTCTGCGGGCGATGATCATCACCCGCACGGGCGATACCTACAACGACGACTCCCTTCGCCGTGATTTTATGGCGCTCTGGAACACCAACCGCTTCGACGACATCAAGCTCGAAAGCGAGAAAGGCGACCGCGGCGGCATCATCCTTACTTACATCGTCACGGAACGCCCGGTGATCCGCGACATCAAATACGAAGGCATGAAGTCGGCGTCCACCTCCGACGTTCTCGACCGGTTCAAGGAACGCAAGGTCGGGCTCGTTGTGGAATCGCAGTACGACCCCAACGTCATCAACCGTGCCGCTGTCGTGCTCAAGGAACTGCTTTCCGAGCGCGGCCACGAATTCGCCAGCGTCAACCCGGAACTCCGCCGGATTCCTCCCGCCTCCCTTGAAGTTATCTTCCAGGTGGACGAAGGCCCGAAGGTGAAGGTCGGCAAAATCATGATCGTCGGCAACGAAGCCTTCAGCCGCCGTCAGGTCATTCGGGCGATGAAGAATCTCAAGCCCATCGGCATCCCGCACTCGATTTTCCTCGAAGAGCTCTTCTCGAAGACTTACGACACCACCAAACTCGAAGAAGACAAGGAACGCCTCCGCGACGCCTACCAGAAGGAAGGCTACTTCACTGCGAAAGCTCTTGAGCACAAGCTCCAGCTGCGTCAGACTGGCGGAGCTCTCGGCGGCATTCACATCCCGCTCTTCAAGGAAAACCGCATCGGCAACGCGCAGGACATCACTCTCCCAGTGGAGGAAGGCCAGAAGTACTACCTGGCCAAACTCGACTTCGAGGGCGTGAAACTCTTCCGTTCCACCGAATTCCTGGGTCGGCTCTTCCAGATGCAGACGAACGACGTCTTCTCCACCGAGAAACTTCGCAACGGCATCAAAAATCTCACCAAGGTCTACAGCCAGTTCGGCTACATCGATTACGTCGGCGAACCTCAAATCGACGTCGTTCCAAACAGCAACAAGATCAACCTGACCGTCAACGTCGACGAAGGCAAACAGTTCTTCGTCCGCCGCATCGACTTCACCGGCAACTCGACCACACGCGATAAGGTCATCCGCCGCGAAGTCCTGATCGATGAAGGCGACGTCTACAACTCCACTCTCTGGGACGCCAGCATCCTGCGCCTCAACCAGCTTGGCTACTTCGAAACTCTGAAAGAGAACGAAGCCTACACGCTGAACCGGAATCCCGGCACCAATACGGTCGACATCAACCTGAAGGTGAAGGAACGCGGCAAAAACTCCATCAGCCTCAACGGCGGCGTGTCGGGTATCGCGGGTACGTTCGTCGGCATGAACTACTCCACCAATAACTTCCTTGGCCTCGGCGAAACCCTCAGCCTCGGCGGTCAGGTGGGTACGCTGACCAACGACATCAACATCGGTTTCACGGAGCCCTACCTCTTCGACCGCCCGATTCAGGCTGGCGTCAACCTCTATCTCCGCCGCTTCGACTACGATCAGGGCCGTCAGATTTCGCTGCTTTCCGGCGTGAACGTGACCGGCTTCTACAATTCGCTCGGTAGCCAGAACGTCCTGAACTACATCCAGAATTCCAAGGGTATTTCGATGTCGATGAGCTACGCCATCAAGCGCAGCTTCGCCCGGCTCGGCCTTTCCGTCGGGTACGACGATTCCAGCATCGTTACCAAGTCGAAGGGTGCCGACACATACTTCAAGTACCTGAACTTCCAGGGCGTCAGCGGTCCGAACTCTCTCGAAGGCATCAAGTCCTTCAGCATCACGCCGTCTTACAACTACAACTCGCGGAATAACTACATGAACCCCACCGCGGGTATGAGCATCTTCGCCTCACTCCAGGCCTCGGCCAGCGTTCTCGGTGCCAACGTCAATACGATTCGCCCCACCTTCGACGGCCAGTACTACCACGTGAGCCCGAAATGGCGTAAAAATGTTCTGGCCTTCCACCTCACGTTGTCTACCCAGTTTGGCTATGGCGGGAAAGTGGTGCCCCCGTTCTCCCGTACCTTCATGGGCGGTGAAAACGATGTCCGCGGCTTCCAGTTCTACTCCATCACTCCCGTGGCCTACATTCCCAGCAGCGCCAGCGTCAATGTCCTGAATCCGGACGGCAGCGTCCGCACCCAGAAGACTCTGCAGAACGGCTACCAGGTGCAAAGCCCGGTCGCGCAACGCACGCCGATTTACCAGATCATCACTCCCGGTGGCGACACCCAGGGTATCTTTAACTTCGAATATCGGATTCCGCTTTTCGGACCCATCACCATGGCGCCGTTTTTCGACGCCGGTCTGAACAAGATCGTTTTCGCCAACCAGTTGAAGGTCAATGCGGGCCAGATCAACGCTCTGAATGACGAGTTCACCCAGGCAGCGTTTACTGACAAAGTGAAGATCGCGGCCGGCACTCAGAAGATGCGCATCTCAACCGGCATCGAATTCCAGGTCGTACTGCCTATCGTTCAGGCACCGTTCCGCGTCTACTGGGCGTATAATCCTTATGTTCTGCAGCAATACCTGCAGCCCCCCATCGCGATGGACCGTTCCCTGTTCCCCAACCAAACAACATTCGTGAACGCTGTCCAAACCTACTCACCGGCCTATCCGTACTACGAGAAAAAGAGTACCTTCCGTTTTACGATCGGCCGAACGTTCTAGACATCTGAAGGAGTCTCTTTTGAAATCCCGTATCGCCATTCTGCCGCTGTTGGCCGTGATGCTTGGCATCAACGCGCTGGCGCAGGCACCTAAAATCGCCATCATCGACATGCAGGGCGCCCTCCTCACCACCAAAGAGGGGCAAGCGGCTGCTGAACAGCTGAAAGTCAAATTCGGACCGGCCGAGCAGGATCTCAACAAGCGCCAGCAGGATCTGAAGGCCAAACAGGACGACTATCGTAAGAACCAGGCCACCATGACAGCTGCCCAGCGCAGCACGCTGGAGCGTGACATTGACACCGCCCAAAAGGCCCTGACCCGCGATGCCGAGGACGCCCGGGCCGAATTCGGCACCGCGCAAAACCAGGTTCTCGGCGGCATTATGGAAAAGATGCGCGCCGTCCTGAACAAGTACGCCGCCGATAACGGCATCACGATGATCGTCGACGTGAGCACGCAGCCCAACAATTTGCTCTATGCTGAGAAGTCGACAAACATCTCGGAGCAGATCGTGAAACTGTTCGATTCCGCTGCCCCTGCTCCGGCGGGCGCCCCCGCCGCCCCGGCTGGGCCCGCTGCTGCAAGGCCAGCTGCAGCACCCAGGCCCGTTGCGCCCGCCGCGGGTCGGCCAGTGACCCCGGCACCCAAAACACCCGGCGCCAAGTAACAACGACGATTTCTATAGGAGCTTTAAGACAGTGAACCGCAAAACAATACTCGCCACCGCGGCCGGCCTCCTCGCCAGCCTCGGCGCTTTTGCTCCCGCCGCCCTCGCGCAGGCTCAAAAGATCGCCGTCATGGACATGCAGAGCGCCCTCATTAACACCAAAGACGGCCAGAAAGCTGTCGCCGACCTGCGCGCCAAATATGCACCCAAAGACGCTGATCTGCAAAAGCGTCAGCAGGAAGTGACCGCCAAGCAGGAGCAGTATCGCAAAACCCAGAACACCATCAGCGAAACCGCCAAGGCCACGCTTGAGCGCGATATCGAGGCGCTCACCCGCAGCCTGCAGCGCGACAATGATGATGCCCGCCAGGACATGGAAGCTGACCAGCAGCGCATCCTCCAGGAACTCGGCGCCAAGATGATCCAGGTCATCAATAAGTACGCCGCCGATAACGCCCTCACGGCTGTTTTCGACGTCAGCGGTCAGCCCAATAACATCCTGTTCGCCGCCACGGCTTCGGATATCACGGCCGCCGTGGTTGCTCTTTACGACAAGGCAGCTCCCGCAACGCCCCCTGCCTCGCCCGCTTCGGCCTCGCCCACTTCGTCTGCACCTCCAGCGGCGAAGCCTCCGGCCCCTGCTGCTCCCCGGCCGGCAGCGCCGAAGCCCGCAACGCCCGCCGCCAAGCCGTAGAGTTCTTCGACCTTTCGAATCGCCGCCAGTGTCTCACGGTCCCTGTGATACAGTGGCGGCGTATTCATGAAAACCTCCGCGTTTCTTCTCGCCATTTCGATAGCTTTGCCCCTCGCAGCCGCCGAACGGGGTGAAGAGATCAAGCTCTGGCCCAAAGCAGCTCCGGGCTCGGAGAACATCACCGCGACCGAAGTCTCCAAACCCTCATTAGCTGCGAAATACGCCGGGCTCCCCGGCGATATCTCGGTCTCGCACTCCCCCTCCATCTATGTCTTCCTGCCGCCAAAAGCGACAGCAACCGGTGCCGCCATGGTGGTGGCCCCCGGTGGCGGTCACTCTCATCTCGTCATGGAGAAGGAGGGCTGGGAAGTCGCCGACTGGCTGAATGCTCATGGCATCGCTGCGTTCGTCCTGAAGTACCGTCTCGCGCGAATCCCCGGCTCCACCTACACCTTGCCCAACGAGGTGTTCGCCGATTCCACCCGCGCCATGCGCCTCGTCCGCAGCCGCGCCAAAGAGTTTGGCATCGACGCGAACCGTCTCGGCTTCATCGGCTTTTCCGCCGGAGGCGAAGTCGCCGGCATGATCGGCACAAAGTTCGACGCAGGCAACCCCTCCGCGACCGATCCCATCGAGCGGGTCAGCTCACGCCCCGACTTCAATATCCTTATATACCCGTACTACCGGCCCGGGTCCTTCACCCGGCCGACCACCCCGCCCCCCGCCGAAGCCCCCATCACAATCCAGACGAACGCGGCCTTTCCCATCCCGAAAGACGCCCCGCCCGTGTTCATGGTCTGCGCCGATGACGATCGCAGCCACGTCGAGCCGACGGTGAAGTTCTATCTGGAACTGGAAGCCAATCACATCCCCGCCGAGATGCACATCTACTCGTATGGCGACCACGGCTTCGGCCTCCGCCCCACGAAGAAACCCGGCGCCCCCGTCGAAAGCTGGCCGGACCGGATGCGCGAATGGCTCGATGAGCGAGGCTTCTCGAAGAAGTGAGGTTTGTCTCGCCCCTGCAGAGATTTGTCTTAGCCCGCAGCCCTGTAGTACACTAGGACTTCTGGCAACCGCCCGGACCCTGTACGTCTGTGTCCGAGCGCAATAGAGGTTTATTCCAAATGCACGCAATTATTGAAACTGGCGGCAAGCAATTCCGCGTCACTCCGGGCGACGTTCTGCGGGTCCCAAAAATTATCGGTGAACCCGGCTCAGAGATCGCTCTCGGTAAGGTGTTGGCGCTCTTCGAAGACGCTGGCGATATGGTCGCCGGTGAGAAGGCTGCCACAGCTACGGTCAACGCCACCATTTCGGCTCACGACCGCGGCGAAAAGATTCTGGTGTTCAAGTTCAAGCGCAAAAAGCAGTACAAGCGCACGCAGGGCCACCGGCAGGATTACACGGAGGTCAGAGTTCGCGACATCGTGGCGTAATTTCAGCCACACCGTAGCAACGAGAGTTTGTCATGGCACATAAAAAAGGTTTAGGTAGTTCTAAGAATGGCCGCGATTCCAGCGCACAGCGTCTCGGCGTGAAGGCGTTCGGCGGCCAGCTCGTCACCGGCGGTTCCATCCTCGTCCGGCAGCGCGGTACTAAAATCAAGCCCGGCGTCAACGTGGGCTGGGGCAAGGACGATACTCTGTTTGCCAACGTCACCGGAGTCGTCGAATTCCGTGATCGCGGCCGCATGGGCAAATTCGTCAACATCGTCGCATCAGCTGTCTAATTTCACTTCAAGTACGAAGCGGCCTCCCGGCCGAATCCGGTTCGCCGGATCCCCCGGGGGGCCGTTTCCCATTTAGGTCTCAACAATGCTAGTTGACGAAGTAAAAATCACCGTTCAGGCAGGCGACGGCGGCAATGGCTGCCTGGCTTTTCGTCGGGAGAAGTTCGTCCCGCATGGCGGTCCTTCTGGCGGCGACGGTGGCCGCGGCGGCGACATCACCATGGTCGCCACCATTCACCGCAACACGCTGCTGCACTTTCGCTTCAATCCTGAATACAAGGCTCAGCGGGGTCGCCACGGCGAAGGCAGCCAGCGAACCGGCCATGAGGGCGAGAGCATCACGGTTCAGGTTCCCGTTGGCACCACAGTGTACGACTTCGAAACGGGCGAGAAGCTTTACGATTTCACAAAAGACGGCGAAACGTGGGTCGCGGCCAAAGGCGGGCGCGGAGGGCGGGGAAATGCTCGCTTCGCGACGTCCACTCACCAGACACCCACTGAGCACGAGCCTGGCAAGCCGGGCGAGATGTTCACGCTGCAACTCAAGCTGCGGCTTTTGGCGGACGTCGGCCTCGTCGGCTACCCGAATGCGGGTAAGTCGACGCTGATCTCCCGGATCTCGGCTGCGCGCCCCAAGATCGCCGACTACC
>JAOAPO010000195.1 GCA_025462945.1 Bryobacterales bacterium | reverse complement strand
CCGGGCCTGCCGGATGTCATCTTCGTGATCGACTCCAATAAGGAAGGCATCGCCGTCAAGGAAGCCCGTCGCCTTGGTATCCCGGTCGTCGCCATTGTCGACACCAACTGCGATCCCGATGAAGTCGACTGGGTCATTCCCGGCAACGATGACGCACTCCGTGCCATTCGCCTGTTCACCAGCAAAATCGCTGATGCTGTGATTGAAGGCCGCGCTCTGGCCACCGAGCACGACTTCTCCGCCGAAAAGGCAATCAGCGACGAGACTTCGCTGGAAGAACTCGCTGAAGATTCACAGTTCATGGACCCCAGGTACGCCGAGCAGATCATGCAGGAGAGCCTGATGCTCGACGACACGACTTCTCGCAAGGGTCCAGCTTCGGAAACTGCCGTGGACGCTCCGGCCGCCGAAGTTTCACAGAGCTAACCTCGGGCATCGCCACCGCGCTGTTTCCGCCTTCGGCGGGGATGGCGCGGTGGTACGCCAGCTTAACGTAGTCCCGTAAAGATTCGGAGAATTGGCAATATGGCTGAAATCAGTGCAGCATTAGTAAAGCAGCTCCGCGACCGTACCGGCGCCGGAATGATGGAGTGCAAGAAGGCTCTCGTGGAAGCGAAGGGCGACGTCAGCGAAGCAGAAACCGTGCTTCGTAAGTGGGGCATCGCGTCGGCCGGCAAAAAGGCCACCCGCACCACCAAACAGGGCACGATTGGGACGTACATCCACGCTGGCGCGCAGCTTGGCGTCATGGTGGAAATCAACTGCGAGTCGGACTTCGTGGCCCGCACCGATGACTTTCAGGAACTTGTTCGCGACATCGCGATGCATATCGCGGCTGCCGATCCGCAGTTCGTCCGGCGTGAAGACGTGACCCCGCAAGTTCTCGAGAAGGAAAAAGACATCCAGAAGGCCCGCGCACTTAACGAGGGTAAGCCGGAAAAGGTCGCCGAGAAAATTGTGGAAGGCCGGATGGCGAAGTTTTACGAAGAGGTTTGCCTTCTCGAACAGCCCTTTGTTAAAGAAAACAGCATTTCCATTGACCAGCTCATCAAGCAGAAGATCGCGAAGCTGGGTGAAAACATCACTGTTGCTCGCTTTGCCCGCTTTAAGGTAGGCGACGCCGTCGGCTCCGAACAAGCCTGATTCACAGGGGCGGACGGCAATGTCCGCCCTTTCATTAGGGAACGAACATCCTATGCCTGCATACCGACGAATACTCCTGAAGTTGAGCGGCGAGGTTTTTGCCGGCCCCCAGTCGTTTGGTCTTGACGCCGACCGCGTTCGCAGTCTGGCACTCGAAGTGGCCGCGGTCGCGCAACAGGGGATTCAGGTCGGCGTCGTCGTCGGCGGCGGGAATATCTTCCGTGGCATCGCGCTGGCCGCGAAGAACATGGATCGCGTGACCGCCGATCACATGGGCATGCTCGCCACGGTCATCAATTCACTTGCTTTTCAGGACGCGCTTGAGCAAATCGGGCAGCACACCCGAGTGATGAGCGCCATCGAAATGCATCAGGTAGCGGAGCCCTACATCCGGCGCCGGGCGCTCCGCCACTTCGAGAAAGGTCGGGTGGTGATCTTTGCCGCGGGCACGTCCAACCCCTACTTCTCAACAGACACCGCCGCCACTCTGCGCGCGCTCGAGATCAAGGCTGAGGTGATCGCCAAGGCCACCAAGGTGAACGGCGTTTACGACAAAGATCCGAACAAGTTCGCCGATGCCATCATGTACGACCGAATCGGCTACACCGACGTGCTCACCCAGTCGCTGGGCGTCATGGACGCAACCTCCGTCGCGATGTGCCGCGACAACAAGCTGCCGATTCTTGTCTTCAATCTCAACACGCCGGGCAATATAATGCGAATGGCTACCGGCGAGTCCGTTGGCACCATCATCGGCTAAATCTTTCAGGTCACGACAACAATATGGATACAGTCAAGGAAATCGAAGCGAGCGCAAAAGAGCGCATGGACAAAGCCGTTGCCGACCTGCAGCACGCCATGTCGACGATTCGCACAGGGCGCGCCAGTGTGAACCTGCTCGACAATGTGCGGGTGGACTATTACGGAACGCCCACGCCGGTCAATCAGCTCGCGAACCTGCATGTTCCCGAACCGGGCATGATCACTCTCCAGCCCTGGGACGTCTCGCAGATCGCGCCGATCGAAAGGGCGATTCGCAACGCTGACCTCGGCGTGAACCCTTCGAACGATGGCAAACTGATCCGTAGCCCGATTCCACCTCTGAACGAAGAACGGCGCAAAGAACTCGCGAAAAAGCTGCACGGAGTCGCCGAAGATCACCGAGTGGCTGTCCGAAACATCCGTCGGGATGCGAACGAGCAGATCAAGAAGCTCGCGAAGGAAAAGAAAATTTCCGACGACGAGGATCGCCGCGGTCATGAAGAAACCCAAAAGCTGACCGACGCCACCATGGCGAAGCTCGATCAGGCCGCAAAGTCCAAAGAGAAAGAGATCCTCGAAATTCGCTAGGTCCGGCCCCGGCACTTCGTTCCGTGTTGCCTGTCTGTGGTTCTCAGTGAGGCACCCGTGGGGCTCTCAGCACGTGCCTCGCATCGCCGCGGTCGCTCTCCAGGCTTTTGCTCTTTAGGCTCGGCTCTGACCCAGTTTGCGTGCCATCTCCTCCAGCGAACGCAGTTGGAGGAGAAGTCGCTCGTCGTCCGGGCCATCAGGTGATTTGGCGGGGACCTCGACCGTCTTCGATTCCAGAAAGGTTCCCCATATCACCAGGCAAACCGCGCCAAACGCCACCGAGGCCAGATCCACGGCTGGAGATCGAAGCGTGTCTGAGCGACTGTCGATGAAAAGCGCAGCCGCCTCCGAAAGGAAGATCGCTCCGAAAGCAACGCTCGACAACAAACGGTTTCTCGTGAGCGAGAGCGGGTAATGCGAAAGGAAGATCAGCAGGGACATGAGTATCACGGCCAGCCCGAACCCGGCCGATCTGGTCGAGACCTGGACGTAGTACAGGTTGCTGGGAATGTGCTCTCGCCAAAAGGCTGCGGCGATCAGCACTGCCGACAAGGTTGAAACTACAACGGCTCCGTACATCGTTATCCGGCCCACCGAGCGGAGCCCCGGGTAATCATCGAGAACCAATCCGATAGCCTCCCGGACCGCCACTACGCTGACAACGCAGTCCAGCGGCATCAAGATAACGTATGTCCAGAAATACAGGTGGGATCTTTCCGGCAGGAGCGCCGACGAAAGCATGAAGGCGCACCGGAAGAGTAGAAACCCGAACAGGCCACTTTGCCGACCCCCAAGGCCACGTGCGAAAAGCCGCCACGCCGTGTAGGCGTAAGCGGCTGCTTGCATCGCGAGGATCAGCTTGTTCGTCGGCATCTGCGCGGTCTGCACAGATTCTAACATTTAGTTCGTCGGACTAAGTAAAATTTAGCGGACCCAGGGGCAGTCGGGGACGCAGTCAGGAGGGGGCGGGTGTGCGCTCGCGCCACCGCTTGCGGCGACATAAGCAATGGCCATCGTAAGTATCATCATCAGTTTTTTCATTGTTTGTATCTCCTTAAGAAATCGGAAGTAGTCTCGGCTCACTTGCTTGCCTGAAACCGATACTAAAGGGAAAAACGTCGAACGTGTGGCTCTGCTCAAAGACTTTTGGAATACAGAAAGATTCGTTGTTTTTGTTCCGGATCCGACTGTCAAGTACCGATGAGCACCACAAACGGTACTTATGTGCACGGTTCAGTGCGCCGTGCGTTTAGACCGGGCTTGTCTGATCTGGGAATCTGAAGCAGAAGAAAAGGATCAGTACAATCGAAAGTGATCATCACGATGAAAGAGCCCGTTTCCGAGGGACGAAAATTCGCTGTCGTCGCAAAGGACTGGCGGCGGACACTGGAAGCGATCCCGACCTTGTTCGGTCGTCTGGCGTACATGGCGTCGCTCCGGACGGGCGAAGCCGGTCGCTATCAGCACTATGGGATCGCGCAGCGACTGGGCGAGGACGGTGCGCACGAACTGCTCGCTGAAAGCCACAACGAGATCTTCCGGGCGTGGCTCGAACTGGAACTTGAGCCGCAGAAACAGGAAGTCGAGCGATACATCTTCGAAGGTTCCGGTTTCGGCGAATCGACCCAGGGCCGTGCCCGTACACTGGCGTCCATGATCGCACTCGCGCCATGGGCAGTTTGGATTCCAGAAGGCTCCAGAGACGCAGAACGTGAACTCTATCGCGGCGATCTCGACGTCGTCTTCGAGCTGCTCAGGCGCGAGGCCGGCGTCGCCCGTCGAGATCCAGACTTATAGCCAGACCGACCACCTGCCCCAGTACATCCACCTCGTCAGCGGGGAACGTCAGCACCAGGGCGTGCGATGCCGGGTCCGGCATGAGGCTAAGCACCTGCCCCGTCGCGGGCGTACCCTGCACGCTTACCCAACGGCAGTAGCAGCCGCTCTTATGCTGCAGGAAATAGATTGGTCGTTGCGCCGCGCTCTCCCACCCGGATGTCTGGATGCGTCGCTTTGTGTGGTCGATGACCAGCAGGGAGCCCGGGGGGACCGCAGGATTCATGCTGTCGTCTTCAGTGCCCATGAAGCCGTAGTGGTACTGCCTCGGCTCAATGCCTCCAACGAGCGCCAGCGGCATCTTTCCCCACCGCTGGATAGCCTGGGTCAGAAACATCGTCTGACGCAGATCGAGTCCTGGGTTCAGCGATATCGGGACCATAGCCTCGGCGCCTGTGATGTCGAAGTCCACTAAATGTGTGTTGCCGATCTTAACCATCGCCGCATCCGCAGCCATCGAGTCAACCGGGATGCCGAACCATGAAAGCACCTCGTTCAGACGAAGCCGGTAGATGCAGCACAGCGAATACAGACGAAAGATCGACGGCAGCGTTCCGTGATTCTCGATATCCGAGAGGCGACCAATGAAGATGACGAAGTCCTGGTTTTTGTGGCGCTCGGCAATTTTTTGGCTTGCCGCTTCCACGTCGCGAAACTTGAGGCCGAGATCTTCCCTCGCCTTGCGCAGACGTGCACCTGCTTCCACCATGTTATGATCCTGTCTCAGGCTGCGAAATACTAAGTATTACCCAAGCGCGCTTTCCTCGCTTGTCGCTCATTGTATTACCGAGACTGTTCGCATTTCAACTATTTGAACTCAGAGCTGTTCTGAAAACGGAACAAAAGTTGCGGATCATCATCGGAGTAACCGGCGCAAGTGGTTCCATTTACCCGCTGCGGCTCCTGAAACGACTCGCGTCTAATCCGCGGGTTGAGACGCACCTAATTCTTAGTCGAGCCGGACAGAAGACGCTTTATCTGGAGACCGGGAAGCTGGGATCGGATCTCAAAGCGCTCGCGGATTTCTGCTGGCCTCTCGAAGACATCGCGGCGCCGCTCGCCAGCGGGTCCTTCCAAACCGCAGGGATGATCATCTCTCCCTGCTCCATCCACACCATGTCGGCGATCGCCACCGGAATCAGTTCTAACCTCATGATACGGGCTGCCGACGTCATCCTCAAAGAGCGGCGCCGCCTGATTCTGATGGTCAGGGAAACTCCCTTTCACCTGGGCCACCTGCGGACGATGACAGCGCTTACTGAAATGGGCGCGATCGTCGCGCCGCCGATTCCGGGCTTCTACAACAACCCTGCGACCATCGAAGACCTTGTGGACTCGTCGGTCGATCGTGTCCTGGACCTGATCGGCCTGGACGACCCGGCAACCCGCCGCTGGGCGGGGCCAGAGCGCTCCTTTCCCCACTCATCGAGCGACACTGATGTCAGCTGAAAACGGAACCCCAGTTGCCTGCCGGGTCCGAAGCCGGAACAGTTTATCCGGCCCGCCGCCCTCGACCAGACGCGGCACCGCTGACGGTATCTGAAAGCGCAGTGTAATCTCTCATATCTCTTTCGCCTACTCGTTCCGCCAACCGTGCCAATTCCCCGGCCGGCTCGGCTAATCTGGAAGGTATATGGCTGAGAACACTCCGGGCGAAACTGCCGTCGAGGAAGCTGATCCGCAAGACGGGTTGGGCGACAGCCTGGAACCAGCTGCTGCTGAGGCAGCTCTCGACGAGGCTGAGAAATCCGGGGAAACTCCTGAATCCGGGGAAACTCCTGAGGACAAGCCGGAAGAGCTGCCAATCCTTACGGTGCGAGACATCGTCCTGTTTCCGAACGCTCTTTTGCCCCTTCCTGTAGGTCGGCCTGCCTCGGTGGCACTGGTGGAGTCACTCGGCGAGAATCGCCTCATTGGCATTGTTTCGCAACTGGACCCCCGCACGGAGGACCCCAAAACGGACGAACTGCACCAGATCGGCACTGTCGCGATAATCCACAAAATGGTCAGGATGCGTGACGGCCAGCTCCTTTTCTGCGAGGGAGTCTCGCGCATGCGCACCACTGGCTACGTCACTGGTGAAACCTTTCTGAAGGCGACCATCGAGCGTTTGCCCGAAATAGAGCCCGAAATCAGCCCGGAGTTGACGGCCCTCAGGCAAAACGTTGTCAGCGAGTTCACGCAGATCATTGCCGCTACGCCCAACGTTTCTGATGACGTGGCGGGGGCAGCTGGCCAGATTGTCGAAGTCGGGCGCCTCGCGGACTTCATTGCGGGAGCCCTTCCCAGCCTTGGCCACACGGAGCGCCAGCTTGTGCTTGAGCAGAACGACGCACGCCTGCGGCTCGAATATGTCAACAAACAGCTGGCGCGGGAAGTCGAGCTGCTGGAACTTCGACAGAAAATCCAATCCGAAGTGCAGGGCCAGCTCTCGCAGAGCCAGCGGGAGTTCTACCTCCGTGAACAGCTGAAGGCTATTCGCAAAGAATTGGGCGAAGGCGAAGAGGGTGATAACGACAGCGCCGACTTCCGCGAGAAGATCGAGAAGGCTGGCATGCCCGAGACTGTCAAAGCGGAAGCGCTCAAAGAGCTGGCCCGCTTCGGCCGCATACCCTCCGCTTCACCGGAACACAATGTGCTCCGCACCTGGCTGGAATGGATGGTCACGCTGCCGTGGAATACCTCGACCGGCGAAACGATCGATATTCGCCGCGCCGCCGAGATCCTCGACGAAGACCACTACGACCTGGAAAAGGTGAAAGACCGCATTCTGGATTTCCTCGCCGTGCGGCAGGTGAAACCCTCCATGAAGGGGCCGATCCTCTGCTTCGCGGGTCCTCCGGGCGTGGGCAAAACTTCCCTCGGCCGATCGATCGCTCGCGCACTGGGGCGGAAATTTCAGCGCATCTCGATGGGCGGTATGCACGACGAAGCCGAGATTCGGGGGCATCGCCGTACCTATATAGGTGCACTGCCGGGCCAGATCATGCAGGCTCTCCGCCGGGCCGGCTCCAACGACCCCGTATTCATCCTTGACGAAGTCGACAAGCTGGGCCGGGACTTTCGCGGCGACCCTGCCTCGGCACTGCTCGAAGTTCTCGATCCTGAGCAGAACGGCACATTCCGCGATAACTACCTCGACCAGCCGTTCGACCTCTCGCGGGTTCTCTTCATCACCACCGCCAACATCCTCGACACCATACCCGAGGCCCTGCGAGACCGCATGGAGATCATCCACCTGCAGGGTTACACGGAGAGCGAGAAAGCGGTGATCGCGTTTCGCTATCTCATCCCCA
>JAOAPO010000191.1 GCA_025462945.1 Bryobacterales bacterium | reverse complement strand
CAGCAGGATGTGGTGGACGGCGTACTGATTTGCCTCCTCTCCGGTGGCCACGTGCTGCTCGAAGGCGTTCCCGGCCTCGGAAAGACCACTCTGCTGCGTACTCTCGCCCGCGCGTTGAGCCTTCAGTATTCCCGAATCCAGTTCACGCCTGACCTCATGCCCGCCGATATCGTGGGCAGCATGATTATGGAGACCGACGGACAGGGCCATAAAGTGCTCCGGTTCCAGCCTGGACCGATCTTCTCGAACCTCGTGCTGGCCGACGAAATTAATCGCGCAACGCCGAAAACGCAGTCCGCCCTGCTGGAAGCCATGCAGGAACACACGGTGACCAGCGGCACCACCACGCACGAACTGCCTCCGCCCTTTATGGTGATGGCGACCCAGAATCCTATTGAAATGGAAGGCACTTACCCCCTTCCGGAAGCGCAGCTCGATCGCTTTCTGATGAAGATTGTAGTCGCTTACCCGAGCCGGGCGGAACTGGCGCGGATCGTGGAGCGCACCATTTCGCGGGAGGATGTACACCTTAGCGCGATCCTTGGCGTCGAAGAAGTTCTGGATCTTCGCAAGGAGTGCCGAAAGGTGCTGATCGCGCCGCACGTGCAGGATTACGCTGTACAACTTGTCATGGCCACGCAGCCGGACCAAAAGGAAGCTCATCCGGAAGCGAAAAAGTACATCCGCTATGGCGCTTCACCCCGCGGGGCGCAGGCTCTGATGGAGTGCGGTCGCGTGCAGGCGCTGATGAAGGGCCGGTATCACGTGAGCGTGGACGATGTTCGCGGTCTGGCCATTTCGATCCTTCGGCACCGCGTGATTCTGAACTTCGACGCCCATGCTGACAACAAGGGCCCGGATACCATTCTCCAGACCATCATTGATGGCGTCGCCGCCCAGGCGCCCGCCGCCTGATTCGAAGGCCGTCTTGCCCAACGCCCCTCTACTAGACCGGCATTTTCTCGAAAGACTGGAACGACTCACTCTGCGGTGGCAGAAGTCGTTCCCCGGACTCGTGGGCGGACATAACCGTTCTCGCTTCGCGGGCGGAGGTCAGGAGTTTCTGGACCATCGCGGCTATCATCAGGGCGACGACCTGCGCGCGGTGAACTGGCGCGCGTTCATGCGGCTCGACAAGATGTTCCTGAAGCTGTTCCAGATCGAGCCGCGCGTTCCGGTTCGACTGCTTCTCGATACGTCGAAGTCGATGGCATCGAGTCCTGAGAAGTTCGATTATGCACGGCGTCTGGCAGCCGCTCTCTGCTACGTCGGGCTGGTTCGGCACGACACTATAGAGGTGATTCCGTTTTCGTCCGGCATTCAGGAAGCGAACGTGTGCGGGGGCGGCAGGCACCGCTTTACTCCGCTTTCGAACTTCCTCGGCGCGCTGCAACCTGCGGGCGAGACTAACTTCCTCAGCGTTGTTCGACGCTTTCTGAACGATTACCCGCAACGCGGTTTGGTCATCGTGATTTCGGATTTCCTTGATGAAGGCGGCTGCGATCGCGCGCTGCAGTACATCGCAGATTACGGCAACGAGCTGTTCCTGATCCAGATCTGGTCCCCCGAGGACCGTACGCCGCCGTGGACGGGTGAACTGGATTTTGTGGATGCCGAGTCCGGTGCGCAGCTTCATATTCACGTCGATTCTGACGCCCGCAAACGCTACACGGAGGAGTTCGACCGGTTTTCGGATTCCTTGAAGACTGTGGCGCTTCGCAATGACGGCAAATATGCGGGTATCCCTACCGACACCTCGCTTGACGAAGCCATTTTCGGGACCTTGATCCATGCGCGAGGTGTTGCGTAGTGGAGTTCCTAAACCTCGGCCTGGGCCAACTGCTCGCTACGTTCGGCGCAGTCGCGGCTTTCTCGGTCGCTCTCTATCTTCTGGACCGCACGCGCCGGCGGCAGGTGGTATCGACACTTCGATTTTGGGTTTCACCGGGTCAGCCGGCGCCCGTTTCGCGGAACCGGAAGATCCAGCAGAAGTCGTCACTTCTTCTGCAGCTTCTCGGTATGCTGCTGTTGCTGCTCGCCATTGCTGAATTCCAGTTCGGCGGCACGGTCAACAAACGGCGCGATCATGTCCTCATCCTGGATACGAGTGCGTGGATGGGTGCCTCGGCCCCAAATCGCCCGGGGGCCACGATGATGGACCTCGCCCGCGCCAGCGCTCTCGGCTGGCTGCGTGCCGTGCCTGCCGCCGATCGCGTGATGGTGATTCGGGCTGACGGACTGGCAACACCCGCGACCGCCTGGGAGCTCGACCGTAAGAAGGTTGCCCGCGCCATTCTGGACGCGTCGCCTGGCGCGACAGCGCTGAACCTGACGCAGAATCTGGAGTTCGCGCGCTCGGTGCAGCGCCGCAGCGGAGCTGTTTCCGGCGAGATTGTATATTGCGGTCCGGGCCGCATCTCTACCCGGGAGGCGAACAATCTGAACCTGCCCAGCCTCCCTGCCCTGCGCGTGATCGCGGTAGACGAACCGGTCACCAATGCCGGGATTCGCAGTGTGAGCGCGAGCCGTTCTGAGACCGCACCGGGAACCTGGGACGTGCTTGTCCGCGTGCGCAACTACGGGACCACGGGTCGCGCGACCAACGTTACGCTGAACTTCGGCAAGGCGCCGCAAGGCATGCACCAACTGGACATCCCGGCGGGCGGCGAGCAGGAGACGATTTTCCAGCTGCGCACCAAGGCTGCGGGCGTTGTGGAAGCGCGGCTCTATCCTCAGGATGGATTCGCGGCAGATAACTTCGCCGCGCTGGAGATCCCGGAGCAGCGAATGCTGCATGTGATCGTCTACTCCGATCAGCCGGAATCGATTCGTCCCGCACTGGCATCCGATCCGCGCGTGAATGCCGAGTTTCGATCCCGCAGCCAGTACACACCGGCAAACGACGGGCTCGTGATCCTCGACCGCTTCCGGCCCGAGGCCCGGCCACAGGGAAACGTGGTCTGGATCGATCCGCCGAACGACAAGCCTCCGTTCCCGATCAAGGAACGTACTGAACACCCTGATGGTCTGCGCTGGATTCCCGATCTTCCCCTCACACAGGGGCTTCGGGCACGGAACACACAAATCGAAGCCGCTTCTGTTTTCGACGTGACGAACGGGGCGGACCGCATCGCGGAGACGGATCGCGGCGCCGTCATGGTGGCGCGCGGCAACACGGTTGCCATCGGATTCAATCCATTCTCCGGGCCGATGCGGTACGAGCTTTCTACGCCCATTCTCGTGGGCAACATCCTGCACTGGGCTGCGCCCGATGTATTCCGTGACGTGAATGTTGCCACGCAGAGTGCCGGCACTGTAGCCTCTCCGGTTCCCGCGACTGTCGACCGGAATGCCGTTCAGGTGCTGACGGATTCAGGAGCGGTTCTACCGTTCAACGTTCGAGACCGTTCCGTGCAGTTCTTTGCGGGCGAACCGGCGCGGGTCCGGGTGATCGCTGCCAATGTAGAGCGCGTTTTTTCGCTGACGCTGCCGGAACTGGGCGAGACCAAATGGACGCCGCCCGCGGGCATTCGTCGCGGCATACCGGCGCTGACCGATTCAATTCGCCGGTCTATGCGTTTGTGGCCCTGGCTGACTCTGGCGGGTCTGGGTTTACTGCTCGCTGAGTGGATGCTTTACGGGTCGCAGGTGACCTCGCGGCTGCACGTGACCAAAGCGCTGAGGCAGGAGAAAGCCGCATGACGTTTCAGCGTTTGTGGGTGCTGATTTTCCTGCTCCTGCCACTTGGCTGGATGCTCTGGCAGTGGCGACAGCATACTCGCCGGGCGCCGCTCATCATCAAGACGATCATGGTGGTGCTCGGAATTTTGGCACTTTCGGAGCCGGTCGTCGAAGTTCGCGACCGCAAGGTGGCTCTGGCTGCCCTTGTGGATACATCCGCCAGTGTTACGGACGCCGATCTCGGGCGGGCGGGCAGTCTGCTGAAGCAACTGGACTCGGCGCGGGGCTCCAACCTGCTCGAGGTGATTCCGTTTGCGCGAACGCCCCGCGCCCTGAGTCCGCAGGAGTCGGGCTTCAGCCTCGCTCGAAGCTCCGGTCCGGACGGCCGAGGCAGCAACCTTGAAGCGCCGGTACGTGAAGCGCTCGCGGGACTCCCGGCCGGCATGATCCACCGGCTGGTCATTCTGTCGGATGGCAACGAGAATGATGGCGCGGTGACGCGCGCGGCCTGGCAGGCTCAGCAGCTCGGGGTTCCAATCGACACGATCGCGCTTGCCGGCCGGACGCATCCGCAGTTGCAGACGCGCGCCGTGGGCATACCCGGCTCTGTGTTCACGGGCGAAAAGTTTCCTGTCGATCTCACGATCTACTCACCAAAAGCGACGGCGGCGATCGTGGAGCTCTCGGCAGAGGGCAAGAGCATCGGCACGCATCAGATCAATTTGACGGAGGGTGAAAACCGGGTCCGTATCCGCACGGCGCTGAATGCCGCGGGCGCCATCGATCTTTCGGGTCGAGTGGCCGCTGCCGGCCTCGGCGAGTCTCGGTTCGAGAACGCCGTTTCGGTTCGGCGGCCTAAGGTGGTCTGGGTTTCGGAAGACCCGGCCGGCACGGAAGAACATATCGTCAGCCTGCTGA
>JAOAPO010000188.1 GCA_025462945.1 Bryobacterales bacterium | reverse complement strand
TTACGAACCGATCTCCCTATAAAAATGTCCGACGGGGAACGTCTCTGGCATCGCCGGAGTGCACTGTTCGCTCGGATGCCGCCAGCATATCACGCGCAACAAACAGCCTTGCGCAGGTGCGGGGTCTGGCCCGGCACCCGTTGGCCGCAGAACCCAGCTACACTGTTGGCGTGCCCGTTGATACCAGTTACAGCAATCTGCGGGAGAACCTCGCAGCGGTGCTTGCGCGCGCCGACGTCGACAACGAGATCTTCATCGTGCGTCGCCCAGAAGGGCGCGCCATCGCGTTGATCCCGGCAGATGAACTCGCAAGTATTCTGGAGACCGCGCATTTACTAAGTTCCCCCGCCAAAACCCGCCGTTTGCGGACAGCACTGAAGAAGGCTGACTCTGGCCAGACACCGGATGCGACAGTCGACCAGCTTCGGCGGGGCGTCGGCCTTGAACCGGAAGGCTGACCCTCGCGCTGTTTTTGGAGCCGAATTCCGAGAAGACCTGAAGTACTGGGTCGTCACGGACGGTAAGTTGGCGCTCGTATTCTGGCGATTGTCGAAGACGTGATGCGCAACCCTTTCGAGGGATTAGGGAATCCAGACCCGCTGAAGTTTGAGCTGGCCGGAGCGTGGTCACGTCGCCTGACTGGTGAACATCGCATGGTTTACCGTGTTTACGAAGACCGTATCGAATTCCTGATGGCCCGGTTCCACTACTCTTGAGTCGCTGGCCGTATACTCGGTTAACCGCTGATGCTCAAGAAGAAGATCTGCATGTTGGGTTCGTACGGGGTTGGCAAAACCAGCCTTGTCGGGCGCTTTGTCCGAAGCCTGTTCGACGACAAGTACCACACCACTGTCGGGGTCAAGATCGACAAAAAGGTGGTTAGGGTTGAGGGCCAGGAAGTCACCCTGATGCTTTGGGACATGGCTGGCGAGGAAGATGGCGCGCCTGTCAAACTGAATCAGGTAAAGGACGCTTCGGGGTACCTGCTGGTGATCGACGGCACTCGTGCGAAGACGCTGGAGGTAGCTCAGAGCATCCAGCAGCGCGTTGTGGCCGAGATCGGCAGCAAGCCCTTTCTGGTGCTCGTAAACAAGGCCGATCTGCGGGAAACATGGGAGATCCCCGACTCCACCTGGGGCGAACTGGCGGCTTCGGGCTGGACGCTTCTTGAGACCAGCGCGAAGTCAGGGCAGCACGTTGAAGAGGCGTTTCTTAGCCTCACGTCGCGGATTCTGCAGGCACCGGCCGACGATGAAGACGACGACTGAGGATCTGTTCGCCGGACTTGATCTTGCCGTTTTCGAGCAAGTGGCCGACGAGCGATGGCAGCCAGTGGGGAAGCTTCCGGACTGGCTCACCCTGCCCGCAGGGCCGCTGGATCTGGCCGATCACTTTCCACTGCTGGAGCTCTTCTTCCCAGACTGCGAGGCGGTTTGGTCGGGGGAGCAAGAACGAACCCAATCCGACGTGTGGACCGAAGCCGATCCCCGGCATCCGGGCCAGGAGCTTTACGTCCAGGCGCTGGCGTGCGGGGTGGGTGGCCGACCATTTCTGGCACTGAAGACGCTGCCGCAATCGCTGTTTACCTGGCAGCAACTGGCGCACGATTTCGATCTGGAAAAGCTCAAAGTGGAGCGTCTGAGCCGCGAACTGGAAATCAAGCGGCGGGAGGCGGAGCGCGCCACCGAGGCGAAGAGCTCTTTTCTGGCGGCGATGAGCCACGAGATTCGCACTCCACTGAACGCGATCATCGGTATGGCAGACGTGCTTTCGGAAACTCCCCTGAACAGCGAGCAGCAGAAGTGCGTCGATATTTTCCAGCGCAACGGCGTTGCGTTGCTGAACCTCATCAACGACATCCTGGACCTGTCGAAGGTTGAGGCGGGTCACATGGAACTGGAATCGACCGAGTTCGATCTTCGCGATGTGGTGACGGCCGCGATGGAAGTAGTTGAGGTGAGGGTTCGGGCGAAAGGGCTCTTGATCAATCAGATGATCGCAGGCGACGCCCCGCGCTATCTGAGGGGCGACCCGAATCGCCTGCGGCAGGTCCTGATCAATCTGCTCGGCAACTCCATCAAGTTCACCGACCATGGTGGGCTGCAGATTCGGGTTGAACTCGATCCCGCGCATGCATCGCGGGATTGGCTTCGTTTTGCAATTTCCGATACCGGGATCGGCATTCCAAAGGAAAAGGTGGGGACAATATTCGAGAGTTTCTCGCAGGCGGATGCTTCGACCACTCGCAAGTACGGCGGCACGGGGCTGGGACTCTCGATCTCGCGGCAACTGGTGGAATTGATGGGGGGCCGGATTTGGGTGGAGAGCGAGGTCGGTCAGGGCAGCACTTTTTTCTTCACGGCGCATCTGGCCGTTCAGGAGGACCAGACGGAACGCCGCCCGATGCCATCGACGCAGGTTTCGGCGGCGACTCTGGAGACCAGCATCTCGGGCCTGAACATCCTGCTGGTGGATGATTCGGCTGATAATCGAACACTGATCCTCGCCTACCTGAAGAACATCGGGTCGACCATCGACATCGCGGAGAACGGCCTGATCGCGACCCAGATGTTCCGCAGCAGCCATTACGACGTGATCCTGATGGACGTGGAAATGCCGGTGATGGACGGCTACGAGGCTACGCGGGAGATGCGGCGGATCGAGTCGGAGACTGGCGCTATCGCGACCCCGATCTTCGCGCTGACAGCGCATGCGTTCGCCGATATGGCAGTGCAGGGCTATGCCGCCGGCTTTACTTCATTGCTGACGAAGCCGATCCGGAAGTCGACGCTGCTGGAAGCGATTGCAGGTCAGACAGCGTCGCAACCCGCAGTTCGCGAGCCGGCACCCGAACCTTTAGCAGCGGCGTTCGTCATCCACGTGGAAGAGGGGATGGAGGATGTGGTCCCCGGGTACGTCGAGAAGCGTCGGGCCGAGGTGCCAATTTACCGAGCGGCGCTGGATGGCGGCGAGTTCGACACTGTGAAGCAGCTTGCGCACAAAATGAAGGGCACGGGCACCGGATATGGTGCTCCGCGACTCACGGAACTTGGTTCG
>JAOAPO010000180.1 GCA_025462945.1 Bryobacterales bacterium | reverse complement strand
TCCGTTTCGCCAAATCTTCTCGGTGGCCTTCAACATGTCATCAGTATAAACGGAACCTATGCATGACACCGTCTTCGCAAATGTTGCGACCGGCACAACTCCGACGGGGTCTCCGCCCGCCAGACCGCGCGATATGTCAGAATTTGAGGCATTCATGCGGGACTGCCCCGCGTGACAGGGTACTCGCCTATGAGCAGGCAACGGACTGGCGTTTTCGACATCCCGCGCGGCAGATGTACAGCGGCGGTAGCCATCTTCTGGCTCCTGACCCAGGCCTCGACCGCGTTTGGCGCAGTTTCCGCCGGCGCCCGCGATCCCGTCTTCGAGCGCTTACAGTTTCACCGCTGGGCGCCTTCGACTCAGTCGCACATGAAGTGGTCGGTGGAAGTACCACCCGCTGAACTCTCCAC
The DNA here is from genome assembly GCA_025462945.1 of Bryobacterales bacterium. GTDB lineage: Bacteria > Acidobacteriota > Terriglobia > Bryobacterales > Bryobacteraceae > BOG-234. The sequence continues at coordinate 2,725 of JAOAPO010000180.1, read as the reverse complement.
GCACCAGCGCCTGATGTTCCGTGTTGTCACGAAGATCGACGGACGCGAACTGGAGAAGCGCCGGGGTGAGGGTGAACTCGTTGCGCTGCTGCAGGTCACGGACTCTTCCGGCCACGTTTGGCAGAACCACACCTCCATTGACCTCTCCACGCTCCAACCCGACGTGCGGAATCGCGAATTCCAGATCACCCATTACGCCTTCGTCCAGCCGGGTGACTACTCTCTCTCGATCGCCCTGTGTGACAGCCGGAACCTCGACCACAACGTCATCGCCCGCAAAATCCACGTGGATCCAGTGAAGAATGACCCGCTGCCCCATGCTTTCGATGGCCTGCCCCCAGTGGAATTCGTACCGCCCACTGAAGGGAATCCCGACGTCTGGTTCATTCCCGACATCGAGTCCAGCCTCAACCTGACGCTCCGCAGCCAGCGACGTCTTGAGCTTCAGGTCATCGTCAACACCACGCCGTCCCAGCGCTCGCTGGGCTCTGGTTCAACCCTGCGGCGGAATATGAGCCTCGTCATCCCTGCGATGAAACTGCTGACGGGCATTCAGGTGCCGAACGGCTCCACGGGCCTTTCACTGCTGGATCTTGAACGGCACCAGATTTCGTTTCAACAGCCGAATGCGTCCCGCCCGGATTGGGCAGCCATGAGCAAGGTTTTCGGCAGCAGCAACACCGGGATGGTGGACGTTCGGACCCTCGCGAACGAGTGGAAGATGCGAGCCTTCTTTCTCGATCAGATTTCTCGCACCTTGCAGGCTCCGTTGCAGGCCGAGACGGTACGCGTGGTGATCGTGCTCTCAGGACCGGCATTCTTCGAGGACCCCAACACCGTCGTATCCGACACCCCGAGCGTCGATTCGGCGCGCCACTTGTACTACGTCCGGCTCCGAACGCCTCCGGTGCGTTATCCGCGGCGCAACCGCCCCGGCATGCGGCCAACCATCCAGCGCCCCCTTGTGCTCGACACACCGATGCCGCCCGACGACCTGGAGAAGCTGGCCATCGGCCTCAATGGGAAGATATTCGATGCGACCTCTACGGAGCAGTTTCGGCGCATTCTGGCGACGATCCTGCACCAGATCTCGCTCTACTAAATGCCCCGGTTGAACTCCCTTGTCGTTTTGCTGTTCACCTGTAGCGCGATCGCGACAGGGCAGGGCAGAGGCGATCCGATGTTCCGCCGCTATCCGTTCGAGACGTGGCGCACGGAGGGGAACGTATCGCAGATCCGCTGGAAGGTATTGACGCCGAAGGCTGCGCTCTCGCCCCACCAGCGGCTCATCCAGCGCATCGAAGCGAATCTCGATGCGGCTGAGGTCGAACGCCGCCGCGATCACGGCGAATTGATTTACCTCTTCGAGATTCAAACCCCGGGCGGACAGCGGCTGCGCAACCGCATGGCGACAGACCTCGGACGCATACCGCCCGAAGTGAAGGCGCGAGGCATCAGCTGGGGGCAGGAACTCTTCCTGCTTCCGGGCGTCTACAAGATCTCTCTCGCCATTGTCGACTCCAAAACCAAAGAGCACAGCTTTCTCAGCCGTGAACTGCGAGTCGCTCCCCTGCGCTCAGACCCTCTGCCCGCAGCGTGGCGCGATCTGCCCCAGGCGGAATTCGTCCGGCTCTACGGGCAACCCGACTTCTGGTTCCAGCCCGGCATAAAGGGGCGACTGTCTCTGCCTGTTGTCTCGAAGCGCAAAGTGCAGGTCGAAATTCTCATGAACATGACGCTCTCAGAGCGGGTGCAAGGGTCTATTCGTGCCTTCCGGCGCAACATGAGTGTGCTGATTCCAGGTCTTCGCGTGCTCTCCGGAATGAACCTTGAGAACGGCTCGATGGACGTGACAGTTCTCGACCTTGCGCTCAGGAAGAAATGGGAACAACGGTCTGTTCAGGGTCTCAACTGGGAGCAAATGCGCGAGCCATTCGCGGTCACCAATCCGGGCATCATTGATGTTCAGTCGCTGGCCGGCAAGGCCGCCATGCAGCAGTTCTTCTGGGATGCGGTACTCGACCAGCTGAAACCGGTTCCGAACGCCTCAGACGAGCCGCCCATCCGGGTGGTGATCGTGCTCTCGAGTCCGGTGTTTCTGCAGCGCCAATACAAGGTGGAGCCGGCCAGTTTCCCGAAGGACCCCAACCGTCGCGTCTACTACCTCCAGTACAGGCCGATCAATCCGCGATCAGTGATGGTTCGCTCAGACGACGGGCCCGCCCCGGCGGCGGTCGCATTGCCCTCAGACGATCTGGAGCACACGCTGAAGTTGCTCGACGCGAAGGTCTTCGCGATCATCAGTCCCGAACAGTTCCGCAAGGCTCTCGCCTCCATTCTGGCCGATATCGGTCGAATGTAACACCCGCTGTAAACTGGTTGTTTCCGCCTTTCCATGGCGATCCGCAAAGGAGATGAATGTCAGCACCCAGTTGTGATATCGGACTGATCGGCCTCGCAGTAATGGGCCAGAACCTGGTCCTCAATATGAACGATCACGGATACAAGGTCGCGGTTTTCAACCGCACTGTCTCGAAGGTCGACGAGTTTCTGAACCACGAGGCGAAGGGCACCGAAGTGGTCGGCGCGCATTCGATTGAAGAGTTCGTAGGGCTGCTCAAGCGTCCCCGGCGCGTCATGCTCATGGTGAAGGCTGGTGAATCGACGGACACCACCATCGACTCCGTGCTGCCTTTCCTTGAAAAAGGCGACATCGTCATCGACG
>JAOAPO010000338.1 GCA_025462945.1 Bryobacterales bacterium | reverse complement strand
CGAGCGCTTCCCCATGTGCAGCACGTTCAAAGCCGCTGCAGTCGCTCTCGTCCTCCGTCGCGTTGACCGCGGCACCGAGCATCTTGATCGCCGCATCGTCGTCTCAGAACGCGACATTCTCTCGTACGCACCCGTCACGAAACTGCACGTCGGCGGCGACGGCATGTCGGTAGCAGACCTTTGCGCCGCCGCCATCACTGTCAGCGATAACACGGCCGCCAATCTGCTGCTCACAAGCTTTGGCGGCCCCCCTGCCTTCACCCGGTTTCTGCGTGAAATGGGCGACCCGGTGACTCGACTCGACCGTAATGAGCCCGACCTCAACGAAGCGACACCAGGCGATCCTCGCGACACGACATCCCCGATCGCAATGCTGCACACGCTCCGTAAGTTCGCGCTCGGCACTGCGCTCAAACCTGCGTCGCGCGAACTCTTCACCGGGTGGCTGATCGCCAACACCACCGGCGACAAGCGAATGCGCGCCGGACTTCCAAACACGTGGATCGTCGGCGACAAGACGGGCAGCGGCGCGCATGAGACCGGCAACGATATCGCGGTGATCTGGCCTGCCGGGCTCAAGCCCTTTGTCGTAACTGCTTATCTGACGAGGGACCGAGTTCAGACGACGCACGGGGCGCGATCCTCGCCGGAGTTGGCCGAGCGGTGGCCGACGAGATCAACCGGGTGTAGCCAGCCGCTACCGGACGACGCTGATCTGCTGCGAACTGTTCTCCTCGACGGTCACCAATTGACCTTCGTTCTCGTGCAGCTTCAGGAAGTCAGGGTCGAACTGCGCGCCCGGTTCGATGTTGTCCCAGACGTACAGCCGGTACTTCCCCGGCGCAATCCCCATGACCTGAAACTCGCCGGTCGGTCGCACCCTGGTGCTTTTCTCTAGGTCGAATCGACGCGTGCCTCCATTGGGCTCCGGTATAAGGAAGAGCGGCCGATCGCCGAGTGGCTGGCCAGCGCTGTCCTTCGCCGTTCCCTTGATGGTGCCGCCGTTGGGTGAAACCACAACTTCCAGTGAACCGCTGATACCGTTCGACAGGTCCAGACCCTCCGCCAGTACGTCGCGTCCGCCCAGCGTCGCCGACCTCACGAAGCCGTTGGGGATCCGGTTTATCACGGTGAGAGTGTACTTGCCGACGCCGACCTGCGGCAGCGTGAATGAGCCGTCAGGACCGGCGTTCACCGGACTGACGGTATTTCCCAGATCCACAGGGGCCAACATCACGCTGACAGTCGGCGACGCTTCCGCATTCGGTTCCGGAGCGCCTCTACCTGGCTCCACGCGGACCACGCCGCGCAGATCGGAAGGCGGCGTACCGTTCAAAGAAATCCCTTCCAGATCACCCTGCGTGACTGTGATCTGCTGGGTTGCAATCATCTGCATCCTGCCTTCGCTGGAGACCATCACGAGGCGCCAGGTCCCGGCCGGAACACCTGAAATCGTGAACGATCCGTCTGTTTGAACCATGCCGCTTCTCGTAAAGCCCTGGGTAGCGTTGTCGGTGAGCGTTACGATCAACCGGACCGGCTGACCTGTGGCTGGCGGCAGTGTGCCGCCCACGTGCCCCCGAACGCTGTAGACCGGAGCCTTACGGAGTTTCACGTTGATGCCGCCCAGGTCCTGCCCAGCGGCAACGTCGATCGGGATTGCGTCATTGATGCTGAGAGCTGCGGGGAAGTAGGTGGGAACGTTCGCTTCAATAGGCTGCGAGTTACCCCCGGCTCTGCGGACAGCGGGTGACATCGCCTGCATAGGAGTCACATTCAGGTAGTATTTGCCGGCACCCAGGCCCGTAATCCGGTATTCGCCGCGGTCGTCGGTGTCGCTCCTGGAGACCGGCATGTAGCGGGGCCTCGCAGAATTCGTATAGGTCCGCCGCAGAAGGCTCACCTGAACGCGGCTGGGTGGCTCGCCATCTTCGTCAAGAACCCTGCCCGACACGACGGACTGGGGCACAAGCCGGATGTTCACGTCGCTCATTCGCTGCCCGGCCTGCAGCACTATAGGCGTCACGGGGCCCATTGCGCTCCGGGCGCCGTACGGGGATGGCATATACCCTGCACGCTCCGCCTGCAAAGCGTACGACCCTGGTTCAACACCATCGAAGATGTAGTTGCCTTGCGCGTCGCTGGTGGCCGCGTACGGCGGGGGCATCACTGGAGCGTTCACAATGGCTCCGCGGACGCCGGCGGCACCGCGCCCCCCAGCCACTGTCCCGGTACCTGCGACGGGTGCCGCAGCAGCAGTTCTCGGCATAAACATTGGGCGAAGCGTCAGCGTTGCTTTCCCCAAAGGCTGACCGCTCGAGCCGAGCGTCTTCCCGGACAGTACGGCCAGTTCTTTCTTGTCACCAGGAACAGTTTGAGCGGTGAGAGCGATACATACCGCGAGTAAACCGCGAAAAAGGCGCATAACTGTTGAGTATATTCCAAAATTGGCAGTAATTAACGGCGTGCGCCGAGGCTGCGCAGGTACGCCACAGTCTCAACCTTCTCAGCAGGTCCCGGCTCGTTCTCGAAAAGCACTGCATACTCCAGTGGCGTACATTCAACCACTTCATCCGGGCGCTCGTAGTGACCGGGGATCTTTACGCGAAGCGACAAGTCCGCGCCATGCTCAACCAGAACGCGAGCTACGGGTAAGCCCTTGTCTCCGTTTTGCGTGACTGCATGGAAGATGGCCGTCTGCCCTCCAACCCCCGACTCGTCCACCGTCGCGCGCGCATTTACGTCCGTGCCTCGCTGCAGAAGCAGCACTGCGGCCTCG
>JAOAPO010000172.1 GCA_025462945.1 Bryobacterales bacterium | reverse complement strand
GCAGGCCTCGCTCGACGCCTGGATCCGCTACTACCGCCCCAACGAGAACTCGACCAATACCGGCATCAGCTACTACACGAAAGGTGCCGTCGTGGGCTGGCTTCTCGACGCGAAAATTCGCAAAGCGACGGATGGCAAAAAATCACTCGACGACCTGATGCGCCTCGCCTTCTCCCGCTTTTCAGAGGACAAAGGTTACACCCCCGATCAGTTCAAAGCCACGGCGGAAGAGGTCGCAGGCGTGCCTCTTCGTGAATTTTTCCGCCACACCGTCGAATCCACTGAAGAACTCGACTACACCGAAGCGCTCGATTGGTTTGGCCTCCGTTTCCGCGCCCGCAACGGTGGCGGTTCCGGCAGAGCCACTCTTGGCGCTGACACCAAAGTCGACGCCGGCCGCCTCCTCATCACACGCATTCCCACCGCCTCCGCGGCCCAACAGGCAGGCCTGAACGTCGACGACGAAATCCTCGCCATCGGCGATTTCCGCGTCCGCCCTGAAGTTCTGGCCACTCGCCTCGGTTTCTACAAGCCCGGCGATAAAGTGACCCTCCTCATCGCCCGTCGCGACAAACTGGAGCACCTCGAAATCACGCTCGGTAGCGACCAGCCGGCGACGTTCCAGCTCGAAGCGAAACCAGACGCCACCCCTCAACAAAAGGAACACCTCGATGCCTGGCTCCGCTAGCACCGCTGTTATTACCAGTCCGCTTGTTATAGTGAGCCGATGTTCTCAGCGATCGTAAGCAGACAAACGTTCGGGAGCGATGCCATGCCGCACCGTCCGAAAGCACTCCGATCTCGCTGCGAAAGCTGCTGAGCGTTGTCTCGTGGCCGCTGGAGATCTCCCCCTTGAGGTCGATGGCATAATCCTCTCTACGTCTCCTCCAGACCGCCCGCAGCCCGCCACCGCCCGTCCGTTCAGGCCCTTCTCGGGTGCGGCACCAGAGCCTTCGCCTTCGACGTCAACGCAGTCTCTGGCGGCGCTTTCTACGAGCTGCATCTTGCCGAGGGCCTGATCCGTTCCGGCATGCACAAGTGCATCCTCACCATTGCCGCCGATGTCGACTCGCGGAGGCTGGGCCATTGACGCCAATCTGTTCCGCGCCGCCGACGACCAGCTCTACCTCACCTTGTCGTGCGCCGAGAGCGAGATCGGTGCCGCGCCCCAATCCATCTGCCTCGCCAGGATGGCCGACCCGACGCATGTCGTCAGCGCCACTGTTCGAATTTCCACGCCGGACCGCTCGTGGGAAACTCGCACTGCAGCCATCCAGGAAGGCCCGGCAGGCTACACGCGCAACGGCGCCACCTACCTTACCTACTCCGGGAGCGCTAACTGGACAACCAACGACTACGCAGTCGGCCTGCTGGCAAACACCTCCGACGACCTCCTCGATCCTGCAGCCTGGGTCAAGTACGGCCCATTCTCAACCATCACGCCGGCACGTTCGGTCCCGGCAGCGCCGTCTTCGTCCCCTCTCCCGACGGTACCGTGACGTGGAACATCTACCACGCCTACGACCAAATCAACTGCCCTGCCTGGAGTTGGCGGTCCATCCCAGCGCAAAAGTCTCATGGACCGACAGCGGTCTCCCCGTCCTCGCCTCTCCCGTCGACCCGTTCCTTGATGCAGCCCTGCCCGCCGGCGACAGGGGCTCCGCGACCGGTTGGGGAGGCATCACGAGCTCGGCGAACTGGCACTACACGAGTGACTCGGAAGACGAGACTGCGGCGGAAGACACTGCCCAGACCTTTCGAGGCACTCCCGATCTGCTTTCGTGGGAAGTCTCGGCGACCATGGAGCGCCAATCAAGCCAGCCCGGAGCAGACTACGGCATCTACCCGCCTTATCAGGACCGCAGCAACTTTGTACCGGCCTTCATCGATCCCGATCGCCGCGTGTTCGGAACGCGTGCCAGCATCGCAAATGAGCCCTCCGCTGTCGGGGAATCTCCGCTGCCCCAGGACTTCGACCCGCTCGCGCCCCACACGCTTCGGCTCGACAAATCAGCCAGCTGAATTTTCACGTTCTTCCTTGATGACACCCGGATCGGCCAGCCCACTGTGCTGCTGGTTTGCGGCCCGTTTGGCCTCTCGCCCAAAACGCAACCGTGCGGTTCCGCAGCGTTCAGAGCCGCCGTACCTCCTGCTGCTGGGGAGCGGCACAAGGCGCATGAGACATCGACGGCCCCGCTTCTCTCACCAGTCCGGAGGCACCGGACCGCCTTACCGCAGTCTATCGAGGTAACCCGAATGTCAGTGACTACCGCGCCGAGGTCGACATGTCTTGTCCGTACCCGTGGACACGAGCGGGGCCGCTGGACTCACTGCCGGCAACGTCGACCCGGAGAACCAGGCAATTCTCTGGATGAACCTCGAAGATCGGACCTCGAACTGATCTCGGTAATTCTCGGCACGCGTTCAAGGAAACTCTGGCCCAACTGCCCGGTTCCGACACACCGCAAACGGTCCGGTTGCCCCGCAGTCGCCTTTCAGGCTTTCCAGGTGTCGTCCGAAACCGTCCTTTGGCCCCTCAACGCTCCATAAGCCGTTGCTTCAGAGCTGTGACCGTGTGAGGGAGCGGGACCGAAAAGACGATTTCGAACCCCGCGTGAGTTTTCACCGTTAAAGAATCAAAGCTTCTTCCTGACGCAGGTTTCGGCTCAACTCGGTAGACTCGGTCGCCTCCCGCAGCGCCCGCACCCTCGGAAACTCTTCCTCCTCCTCCTGCCGGGCATGGCTCGTGATCTCCTCCCGCAGCGCCCGAACATGTTGCCGCCACGCCACGTCATTGTGGACAGATTGCTGCAGCATGAAAATGTGGACTTTCAGCGACCCGTGTTCCCGATACAACTTGTCGGCCGCTTCCTGCCGTCCCGCCTTCTCATGCAGAAGCGGATACACTACGTCCTCCTCCGCCATCGCATGTTTGGCAATCAGCCTCTTGAAAGCAAGCAGTTTAAACAGCCTCTTGCCCGGCTGCCCGGACGGAACGCCTTCCATCCTGTCGAGCATCGCCAGCAGCATTCGATGCTCCTCGATCAGCCGTTTGAAAGGGTCTTCCCCTGCGATAGATCCCGCCGCGCCTCGCATCTGAGCGAACAGCGGCGGAAGCAACCGGCTGGCGATAACGCCCCCGGCCACACCCAGCCAGAACTTTTTTTCCATGTGCAAACGGCAGCACGCCAAAATCCAACGTGGTCCAAAAAACGTCGCCTC
>JAOAPO010000135.1 GCA_025462945.1 Bryobacterales bacterium | reverse complement strand
TCCCCTGATTCCTGTCGTTTACATTCTGGTCGGCTCGGCAACCATCATCTACGGCATATTCTGGGCGCCGATTCCGTCCATCTCCGCGCTCGCGACCATACTGGCGGGATCGGCAGTTTACGCGAGCACCCGCCGTGCGGCCTGACCGGTTGCGCGGTTCGGCTCTCGCCGGGCTCGCCGGCGCACTCGTCGTCCTCTACTACTGTTTCTTCACGTGGCGCAGTGTTGGCCTGTATTTCGATCAGGACGACATGATGAATCTGTATTTCGCCTGGACTCAGCCGCTGACTGAACTGCTCACGAACATCGTGCTGTACTGGCGTGATCCGCTGCGTCCTCTCGGGGCTAGCTTCTATCGGTCGGTATTCGCGGCAGCGGGGTTCCATCCCCTGCCCTTCCGGCTGGCCTGCCTCGCCCTCGGGCTGCTGGACCTTGCGCTGTGCTGCCGCCTGGTGAAACTGGTTTCCGGATCAGCCCAGACGGTCGCCTTCGCCGCGATCCTGTTCGCATTCCATACCCGGCTCATGGAGGTCTGGTTTCGAACCGCTGTCATCTACGACCTCCTCTGCTTCACGTTTTTCGTTGGCGGTGCCTGCCTCTATCTCGCGCCCCGAGTGAAAGGTGAATACCCAGGCGTCGCGCGAAGCTTCGCCATCATCGTGTGCTTCATCGCCGCGATGGATGCCAAAGAAGTCGCCGTCGCGCTGCCGGCTGTGCTGCTGGTCTGGGAGCTTCTGTTTTCAAAGCTCCGTTGGCGCAACGTCGCGCTGCCGGTGCTTCTCGGTCTGCTCACGCTCCCCTACATTCTGGCCAAGACGATCGGCCCGAAAGCTCTGACCGGAAACCCGTTCTACCAGCCGGAATATTCCCTGGCGCGATTTACCGAGACCTGGGGAACATTCCTTGGTTTCCTCTACGTGCGTCCGGCACCATTCAGCGCTATTTGGGCATGGACTCTGCTGGCGGTCCCGCTCCTGGTCGCGCTTGCCGTCCGGTCCAGAGTCCTGCTTTTCGCCTGGGGCTGGGCGGTACTTGCCACGCTGCCCATGTCGTTCCTTCCCTATCGCGGTGGGTTCGTTTTGTATATTTCCTACGCGGGTTGGGTTCTCTACGCTGGCTGGACCTGCTCGAAGCTCGTCGATGCCGCCAGTCGCCGCCAGCCGCGATGGAAGCCAGCGCTGGCCGCGTTGACTTTCGTGGTGCTTGGTTGGCGAATGGGCAAGCTAAACCTGCATGACCAGCGTGCCGACAATCGCGAGTGGCTCTACGGTCCCCCACGCATGATCCGGCTGCTTGCCGAGGAGATCAAGACTCCGGCCCATGCGCGCCTCCTCTTCGAGCAAGACGCCTTCGGGACTGACGAATGGACCCCGGTTTTCATCCTCCGCCTGAACCACCGAGACGCGAATCTCGTCGTCGACCGCGTCAAAATGATGAACGGAAAACCGGCCAGTCGGAACGACTACGACTTCGTCTTCACGTACGCCAGGGGTCACTACCAAAGGCTGAAACCGTGATTGGCCGTACGAATGCAGTACATCGAAGCGGAAAGGCAGGATTTCGATGAAATTCAGCAGTATCCTTTTTCCGGTCGACTTCTCAGTTCGAAGCCACGCCGCCGTCCCGCACGTGCGCTCGATGGCCGCCCGTTTCAACGCGTCCATCACCCTTCTGCACGTGATGCCTCTGCCAATTCCGTGGCCCGAGGCTACGCTGCCCGGCGATTATCAGCCAATCGACATCCCCGCCATCAGACGGAGCGCGGAAGCTCATCTCGAAGCCTTCGCGCAGGCGGAGTTCCCTGACATCCCTTTGACGGAGCTGGTGGAAGAAGGCGACCCCGGCTACACCATCGCCGAGGTTGCGAAAAGTCGTGGCATCAATCTGATCATGATGCCCACCCACGGCCACGGTGTATTCCGCTCGGCTCTGATCGGCTCGACTGCTGCGAAGGTTCTGCACGATGCGCACTGCCCGGTCTGGACGGCCGCGCATCTGGAAGACACCGAAACCCCGCAGCATACGAACATCCGAGCCATCATGTGCGCGCTCGAATTGGATGAGCACAGCGTGGAGTTGCTGAAGGCGACGTACCACCTCGCGGATGCGTTCAGCGCGGAGGCTTACATCGTCCACTCCGTTCCGTGGTCCGAAGCCCAGCCCGAAATCTACCTCGAACAGCCGCTGGACGCATTCATGAAGGAAAGCGCGCGCCTCCAGGTAGCGAAGCTTCAGGAGCAGGCACACACCGCCTTCGGAACGTGTCTGGAAATCGGGTCTGTCTCCGAGGTAATCCACAATGCCTGCAAGGCCTTTCACGCGGATCTCGTCGTAGCCGGACGCGGTGTTCTGACCCGTTTCGCCGGCGGTCTGCGCACCAACATGTACGCCGTAATCCGTGACGCCGGATGCCCGGTAATCAGTCTGCCGCCTCGCGAAGTGATCCTGTAACATTCATGGTTTCCGTTCATCTCGAAGCAGGGCAAGTCGTTGTACAGGACGCTGGCGTCCCGGAGCGCCAGCCCGGCTTCGCACTCATTCGGCTACTGGCAGCCGGCATCTGCAACACCGATGTGGAACTCCGTCGCGGCTACTACGGCTTCTACGGCCGTCCAGGCCATGAGTTTGTCGGCATCGTTGTCGAGGCAAACTCGCCGGAACTTTTGGGCAAGCGCGTCGTTGGTGAAATCAACCTCGCCTGCGGGATCTGTTCATGGTGCCTCAGGGGTTTCGAACGGCACTGCCCCACTCGGACGGTACTCGGCATCGTGCGGCATCCAGGAGCTTTCGCAGAGTTCCTGACGCTGCCCGAGAACAATCTGCACCTCGTGCCGGACGCCGTTACCACCGCATCCGCCGTCTTCACGGAGCCCCTCGCCGCCGCCTGCGAGATTCTCGATCAGGTCGCTATCCCGCATGGCTCCGCGGTTGCCGTTCTCGGAGACGGTAAGCTGGGGCTGCTCGTCTCGCAGGTACTACAAACGAGTGGTCTGCGAGTCCACCAGTTCGGGCGTCATGCCGAGAAGCTCCGCATCGCCGAACGGAGGGGCGTCACCACCGAGGTCGCTTCCGACCACCTTCCCGAAACGGAATACGACTGGGTTGTGGACGCAACCGGTTCAGCCGCCGGATTGCAGGCAGCAGTTCGGATGACCCGACCGCGCGGTACTGTGATCCTGAAATCCACGGTCCACGGCTCGGTCCCCCTGGACACGGCACCCGTTATCGTCAACGAGATCATGCTGGTCGGTTCACGGTGCGGCCGTATGGAACCGGCACTCGCCATGCTGCAAGCCGGCTCCGTGGACGTGGAATCGATGATCGCCGCCAGTTACGCGCTCGATCAGGCGCCCGCAGCGTTCGCTGAAGCGGAAAGAAGCGGCGTCCTGAAGGTGCTGCTTTTCCCGCCCCCCGAGCGCGCTTCCACCTAACTCGTCGTTTTTTGGCGCAGGTAAGCAGGTACGTCGAGCTCGTCTTCAAACTCCACAACCGGTTGCGCCGGACGAACCGGGGCTTCCGGAACAGGCGGGGCCGGAACTGCCGCGGGGTTAACAGCAGCATGGGCAGCCGGGTCGCCGCCGTTCCGCTCGGCAAAAAACTCGTCCCGCGGCAAAGCCTGAACAATGGGTTCCATTTGCGGCCCGCCGAATCCGGTGGCGATGATTGTCACCTTCACCGAATCGCCCATCCCCTCGCGCGTGATCACGCCGAAGTTGAGCTGCAGATCGTCGGAGTTCGTGGCTTCGCGGATGATCGAACAAGCTTCGTTGAGCTCGTGCAGCCCGATGTCGGGCGACGCCGTGATGTTCATCAAAACCTGCCGTGCGCCCACAATGCTGGTGTCTTCCAGCAGCGGCGAACTGATCGCCGCGCGTGCGGCCTCGACCGCTGCGTTCGGACCGCTCGCAGTGGCCGTTCCAATCAGCGCCATCCCCATGCCCGAGATCGCAGCCTTCACGTCTGAGAAATCAAGGTTGATCAAACCGGGCGTCAGAATTAGTTCGCTGATGCCCTGCACCGCCTGACGCAGAACATCGTCAGCCATCCGAAACGCTTCGCCCACGCCCGAACCGCGCGGTGCCATCTTCAACAAGCGGTCATTCGGAATGCAGGTGAGAATATCCACCGACGCCGCCATATCCTCCAGGCTCCGCTCCGCCTGACGCATGCGCTTGCCGCCCTCGAACGTGAAGGGCCGCGTGACAACAGAGATCGTGAGCGCGCCCATCTCCTTGGCGAGCGATGCCACCACCGGAGCTGCACCGGCACCCGTACCGCCACCAAGGCCCGCCGTCACAAACACCAGATCCGCGCCTTCCAGGATGGCGCAGATGCGCTCCGTATCTTCGAGAGCCGCCTGCCGCCCTACCGACGGATCGGAACCCGCACCCAGCCCGTGCGTGATCTTCTCCCCGATCTGTATCTTATTCGGAACCACCGAAGCGCCCAGCGCCTGTGCGTCCGTATTCATGGCGTAGAACTCCACGCCTTCCAGACCATCCGAGTACAGCCGACCCACGGAATTCGACCCGCCTCCACCCACGCCGATCACTTTGATCCGCGCGCCTTTGCGTGTCTCTTCCTGCAACTCGAACTTCAGGTCTTCCATGTCGATTTTCTCCACGTCTTGCAGGCGGCTTAGCGCAGGATGCGCCCCAGCAGGCCTACCGATTCCTTTTCCACATCCACCTTGGACCGCAGCCGCGCCGCGTACATCGAGAGTCCTGCGACGGTTGCCCAGGCGGGATCATTCATCTCTTCGGGCCAGTCGAGAATGCCCTGCGCCAGGCCCAGCCTTACGGGACACTCGAGCACTCGCTCCGCGACATCGCAAAGACCCGGCAGCAGCGATCCGGCCCCGGTCAGCACAATGCCCGACGCGATTGCGTTCTGCATACCAACCTTGACCAGCTCCATACGCACCATATCGAACAGTTCAACCGCGCGTGATTCCAAAATCTCATTGACGAACTTGCGAGAGACTTCACGAGTCACGCGCAGTTCCCTGTCATGTGGATCTGTGAAGTCCGAGGCAGGTAACTCCACCACCGAGTTCGCCGCGGTTCCGGCCGAGACCGCACCACCGAACTGCTCTTTCACAACAGCGCCCGCCTCCATGGGAATACGCAGCGCATGCGCCAAATCCCGCGAAAAGTGATCGCCGCAAATACGGACCGAGGTCGCCAGCTGCGCGGAGTCGCCGTAGTAGCAGATGAGTTCCGTGGAATGCATGCCGATATCGATCAGTACCACGCCTTCTTTGCGTTCCTCGGGAAGCACGGATGCATAGCAGGCAGCGATCGCTTCGAACACCGTTTCATCCACCGAGAGGTGAGCGAGATTGATCGCCGTCACCAGATTAGTGTGCTCCACGGCAGACGTAGTCAGCAGTTGGGCGTTGGCTTCGAGCGATGATCCAACCATCCCGCGCGGATCCTGGAAGCCGGGGTGGTCGTCGACGGCGAAATCCTGCGGCAGTACCTGCAGGATCATTCGGTCTTCTCCAAGCTGGCCGCGCATCGCCCTTTCCATCGCCCGGTTGACGTCTTTCTGCGTGATCTCTCGGGGCCGGCTCAGATCCCACTTCCCGTGGACATTCTGGCCGCGCACAGATAAACCGCCAGCCCCCGCCACCACGGTCTCGATGCTGGCCTGAGCCATATGCTCGGCCTCTTCGGCCGCCGCCCGTATGGACGCCGCCGCGGCAGCCTGATCCGTAATGCGACCCTTCGCCCAGCCATGGGACGGGGCGTGGCCGTACCCGAGGAAGCGGAATCGGTCCCCTTCGAGGAGCGCTATCACACACCGCGTCCACGCACTGCCTGCGTCGAGGCCAGCTGCCAGAATTTTGTTGGTACTCATGTTCACTTCGCCAGGATACGGTCGTCGATCCGGAGGTCGAACACGCTGGCCTCGCCGGAAGACTTCGCTATTTCAGTGTAATGAGTGAGGAACGTCTGGAAGCGGGAAAGGTAGTGCTGGTCGCCCAGCCAAAGCTCCACCCCTCGTCCTTCCACCTGCGCAATCACGCGCATATCAGCCGTGTTGGCGGCATTCACTTCGGCCACATCCTGCGCGCGCGCCCCCAGATCGGCCAACAGGTGCTGCATCGCTTCCACTCGCACTTTACGTTCGGCATCGGACTGGGTCTCCGAAAGTCCGCTCAAAACTGGCAGGTGAAAACGGGCTCGGGTTGGCATGGCCATCAGCGCCCCGTCCGAATCCACCAGTGCCAGAAAGTTTCGGGTTGAGCTGGCAATCGGCAGGCGTGCAAACGCCACCGGCACTCGCTCGGTCACGGTGACCACAATCCGATTGGGCCAGATCCTCGACACGGCGGCGCTCGCTACCCAGTCCACTGCAAGCAGACTGCGGCGTCGCTGATCGAGAGGAATGCTGAATATGCTGGCGTTGAAATCCTTCACGAAAACGCCGCGGAGCCGGTCGACGCTGGCGTTCTTCGCGCCGTGAATCTCAAGGCTCGCGCAGCTGGTGCGGTGCGGCTCGCAGTCGAGGCTGAAGCGAGCGTCGGACTGCAGGAATGAGCGTACTTCGATACCGCCCCAGGCAAGTCCGGCACAGGCCAGAGACCAGGCCGTCAGGCGCAACGCAATCCGCCAGTTGAACCGTCGCTTCTGCGGAGCTTCCTGTTTCGATGACGGCCTAGCCATTGCTCAGAGTCTCCACAATCCTGTCTCCAAGCTGAGACACGCTGCCCGCGCCCAGCGTAAGTATCAAGTCGCCGGACTTCGCACCCTGCGCGATTCTCGCAACGCCGTCCTCCGCGCTGCTCGCATACTCCACACCGCGATGGCCGAACTGCCGCATACGAGCTTCCAAAATTTGCGACGAGACGCCTTCAATCGGCTTCTCCGACGCTGCATAAATATCGAGAAGCACCACGCGATCAGCTGCGTGAAACGCGCGCGCAAAGTCGTCCATCAGGTGCATCGTTCGGGTATAGCGATGAGGTTGGAACAGAACGCTCAGGCGTCCGGCACAGACCGACCTCGCCGCCGCGAGCGTAGCCATCACTTCTGTTGGATGGTGCCCGTAATCATCCACCACTCGAACGCCGTTCACTTCCCCGCGAATCTCAAAGCGGCGGCCCACCCCGGTGAACTTCATCAGGCCTTCCCGAATCGTCTCAATCGGAACACCCAACTCGATGCAGAGCGCAATTGCCGCCGTCGCATTCAGGACATTGTGGTCGCCAGGGATGTTGAGATGGAAGTCGCCCAGGTCTGCCGTCCGCGACCGCAGTGTGAATGTGGAGTGGAACTCAGCCGGAACCTGCGGCGATGGCTGGTAGTCAGCCTGCGCGCTGCGTCCGTAGGTGATGGTGCGTCGCCGAATGGCGGGCAGGATACTCTGGACGTTCTCGCTGTCGAGGCAGATGATCGCAGCACCGTAGAACGGAACCTTATTGACGAACTCTGTGAACGCGGCACGGATCGCTTCGATATCAGCGTAGTGGTCCAGGTGCTCGCGATCGATATTCGTCACAATTGCAAAGATGGGTGAAAGCTTCAGGAACGAACCGTCGCTCTCGTCAGACTCGACCACCAGAAAATCGCTCTTGCCCACGCGCGCGTTCGATCCGCCCATCGCAGCCACTTTGCCGCCCACCACCACGGTAGGGTCCAGTCCGGCGTGGGCCAGGATGGTCGCGACCATCGAAGTCGTCGTCGTCTTCCCGTGGCTGCCCGCAATCGCCAGCCCGAACTTCAACCGCATCAGTTCCGCAAGCAGTTCGCCGCGAGGAATCACCGGAATCTGCAGGCGCCGAGCCTCGATGACTTCGGGGTTAGTGGCATCCACCGCGGAACTCACCACCAGCGCCTTGGCACCGGCAACATTCCCGGCATGATGACCCTCGTAGATCCTGGCACCAAGGGACGCAAGTCGGTCGGTAGTGGGAGAAAGCTTCAGGTCAGAACCCGAGATCGTATAGCCCAGGTTGAGCAGCACCTCGGCGATGCCACTCATGCCGATTCCGCCGATCCCCGCAAAATGAAGATGCTGCTTGGAGAAAAACATTAGGTCTATCTATTGTTCCGATCGCATGACGTGGCTGTCAATCGGTATTCCGGTCCAACTTTGCCTTCTTCCAGCAGAATCTGCGCCGCACGCTGGGCAGCGCCTGGTCTGGCAAGTCTCCGCGCGCTTTCGCCCATCGCTGCAAGCCGCTGAGGATTCGCCAAAAACTCGCACGCGAGGTCGAACAGCTTCTGCCCGGTCCATTCCTTATCCAGAGACAGAACCGCAGCGCCGGCTCTCTCGAAAGCCTGTGCGTTCTTCAGTTGGTGGTCGTCCGCCGCGAACGGAAACGGGATGAGGACCGCCGGTTTACCCGCGGCGGCAAGCTCAGCTACTGCGCCCGCACCCGCCCTGCAGATAATCAGGTCCGCCGCCCTGAACGCTGCGGGCATATCCGCGATGAACTCGCTGACAGAACCCTCTACGCCAGCAGCTGCGAAATCGTTCGCGAGTTCCGTGTGCATCGTGGTGCCTGTTTGCAGAGTGATCCGAACGGGAAGTTTCGCCGCCGTAAAGAGCGGCCAACTCGCCCGAGCCGCTTCGTTCAAAGTGCGCGATCCCTGGCTCCCGCCTGTGATCAGAATATCGAGAGTTCCCGCATAAGCCTTTGGCCGAATCGCGAAGAACTCGTCGCGAACCGGCAGGCCTGTCAACTCGGTGCGCTCGGGCGGGAAGTAACGAACCGTCTCATCGAACGAGACGAGCGCCCGGCGAACCCACCTGGAGATCCACCGATTCGTCGCGCCCGGAACCGCGTTCGGCTCCATGATCACGATCGGAATTCTCCGAAACAAAGCGGCCAGGACGGGCGGACCGGCGACATAGCCACCCATGCTGAACACCGCGGCAGGCTGCATTTGGCCGAGCCACGACCATTGAGAACGCGTTGCCACCAACAGTTGCCAAACGCTGGTCAGGCGCGTCACCAGGCCAAGGTTCTTCAACCCACCCGCGTTAATCTTCTCCAGAGTGAAACCAGCGGCAGGAACCAGCCGGGCTTCCGCCCCGCGACCTGTCCCGACAAATGCAACACGACACCCGGCGCTCACTAACTGACGCGCAACGG
The DNA here is from genome assembly GCA_025462945.1 of Bryobacterales bacterium. Classification (GTDB taxonomy): domain Bacteria; phylum Acidobacteriota; class Terriglobia; order Bryobacterales; family Bryobacteraceae; genus BOG-234. The sequence continues at coordinate 5,302 of JAOAPO010000135.1, read as the reverse complement.
CGATCGCGGGAATCACATGTCCGCCCGTGCCCCCGCCGGCCATTACGAAGAGAGGAGGGTTATCCGGCATGCTCGGAAATATTCATCAATATGCCGAGCGAGGCAACGGTAACTAAAAGCGAACTGCCGCCGAAGCTAATCATCGGCAATGGAATGCCCTTAGGCGGCACCATACCCAGAGCAACACTGATGTTGAAGAAGGCCTGGATCACCAGCATGGTCGTGATGCCGAGCGCCAGATAGCGCCCAAACTCATCCTGCATCAAAGCAGTGGCTCGGATACCTCGCCAGAGAATGATCACGAAGCCGGCCATCACGCCCATGGCACCGATGAAACCCCACTCCTCACCAACCACAGCGAAGATCATATCCGTGTGAGACTCCGGCAGGTAGAACAGCTTCTGCCGCCCTTCCATCAGGCCCACACCAGCGAGCCCGCCCGAGCCGACCGCGATCTTCGACTGTTCGATCTGGTAGTTCGTGTCCTTGGCTGTCACGGACCTCTTCATCTGGGTCCGGATCCAGCCCCTGGTGTCGAACTTATCCACCAGCTTCAGCTGCGGGTCGACGAAGTGAATCACGCGAACCAGGCGATAGGGCTTTGCAGCCACCGCGACTCCACCCGCAAGGACGCCCACCACCAGCGCCAGCCCGATGTACCGCCATTCGATACCCGCCACGCAGAACACGGCAGTAGCAGTCAGAACGATCACGATCGGGGTACCAAGGTCAGCAACAACCACCGCCATTGTGATGAACCCAACGGCCAGAATCGCCGGAACCAGCGTGTAGCGACTGTTAATTGCGCGCGACCGCAGCGCGATGAAGTAAGCAAGAAAGAGCGCCACCGCCGGCTTGGCAATTTCAGCAGGCTGAATGCCGCCGATGCCGGGGAAGCGGATCCAGCGATGCTGCGCAGGGTCAAGGAAGTACGCAGCAATCAGCAGGATGAAGACACCACCCATCAGCGTGAAAGCGACCGAGGGCGTCTGCAGCTTGCTGTAGTGCAGCCGCTTAAAAAACATGAGGGCCGGCATGGCGGCTGCAATCCAAATCAACTGCCGCACAGCGTAGTAGTAGCTGGTACCGCGCTTCACTTCCGCCACAACACTGGAAGCGCTGTAGACCATGATGAAGCCAAATAGGACCATCACCATGACGGTCATGAACAAGGTCCGGTCCTGTCTTAGTTTCTGTGCCATTTAAGTTTCTGTGCCATTTAAGAATTCGGCTGAAGCCGCCTCACTATTTCCTTGAACTCGCGCCCGCGATGTTCGAAGCTTTGGAACTGGTCGTAACTCGCGCACGCCGGCGCGAGCAAAATTGTGTCGCCTGGCTCGGCCTGCGCATAGGCTGTGACAACGGCCGTCTCAAGCGTCCCCGCCTGGATCAGCGGTACAGCACCTTCCAGATGCGACGCGATCTTCTCCGCTGCGGCGCCGATCAGCAGTGCCGCCTTCGCCCTCGCGTGCAGACGGTCGCGCAACACGGTATAGTCGCTGCCTTTGTCCTTACCGCCCAGAATCACCCACAGACCATGCCCGAACGAATCGAGCGCCTTGATCGCCGCGTCGACACTGGTCGCCTTCGAATCGTTGAAGAAGCGGACACCCGACTTCTCCGTAACAAACTCCAGGCGGTGCTCCACTGCCTTAAACGTCCGAACTGCATCCACGATACGATCGCGCGAAACACCGGCGATGAGCGCCACACTTGCCGCTGCCATCACATTCTCGGCGTTGTGAGCGCCCGGAACCGGCACGTCAGCCATGGGCATCAGCACCTCGCCGTCTACCCAGATCTGTCCTTCGCGAATGTCGCCTGCGCCGAACCAGTTCTTCATCGCAGGGGTGAATCCCGCAAACGAGCGACACCATTCGTTATCGGTATCTAGAATCGCAAAATCGTCCTTGCTCTGGGTGCGGAACAGATTCGCCTTCGCTGCGGCATACTGCTCCATCGTGTAATGCCGGTCCAGGTGATTCTGCGTCACGTTCAGGCAAACAGCCACCCGCGCGTGAAACGTTGAAACGGTCTCCAGTTGAAAGCTTGAGAGTTCCAGGACATTCCACTGGTTGTCGCGAGAAGTCCCAGTCAGCGAAATGACTGGTTTTCCGATGTTCCCGCCTACCTGATTTGGCACATAGGCCAAATCGAGGATATGGCCGACCAACGATGTTGTCGTCGTCTTCCCGTTCGAGCCCGTGATGCCGATGATCGGTCCCTTCAAGAACGGTGCCGCCAGTTCCACCTCGCCGATGACGCGGATGCCACGCGATCGCGCGCGCTGCAGGCCCTGCAAATCGAGAGGCACGCCGGGCGAGGGCACAATCAAATCCCACGGCTCGTCGAACAGATTGTCCGTCTGCAGGCGGAAGCCCGGAAGATTCTGCGGCTTGAGATCGGAAGGCGTGACAGCCGCCCCCTGCCCACTCAAAAACTCAGCCGCCGCGTGGCCCGACTTCTCCATGCCCAGCACCAGGGCTTTCGCTCCAGCAAAGCTCATCGTAGTTTCAGTGTCGTCAGCGCGAACAGCGCGAGGACAAGCCCAATAATCCAGAAGCGCGCAATGATCTTCGACTCCTGCCAGCCCAGCGCCTCGAAGTGATGATGAATCGGCGCCATGCGGAAGATGCGCTTCTTCCGTGTTTTGTAACTCCCCACCTGCAGGATCACGCTCATCAGCTCGATCACGAACATGCCTGCGATGAAGATCAGCAGAATCTCCTGCTTGATCAGAACGGCGACTACGCCCATCGCGCCACCCAGCGAGAGCGAGCCGACATCGCCCATAAACACAGCTGCCGGATGCGAATTCCACCACAGAAATCCAAGACTCGCGCCCGTCATCGAGGCGCAAAAAATCGTGAGTTCCGCAGTCCGTGGATTGCGGGCCAGCAGCAGGTACTCGGCCAGTTCCTTGTTACCTGTCGTGTAAGCGAACACCGTCAACGCACCCGCTGAGATCACCATCAGGCCGATTGCCAAACCATCCAGACCGTCGGTGATATTCACTGCGTTGCTGGAGCCAACTACCACAAATACGAAAAACAGATAGAAAGGAATGAACGCGAAGGCGATGGTGAGAGGGTTGCCCAAAAGAGAGTGGATGAGTAAGTCAGGCTGGAACTGCTTCAGGAACGGCACGTTCAGCGCCGTGTTGTACCCGCCCGCACCACGCATGGAGGCCAGCCACCCCGTGATGATCGCAGCCACTATCATCTGGAGCCCGAACTTCTGCTTGGCGCTCAGCCCAAGGTTCTGCTTCTTCGCCACCTTCGCATAGTCATCGATGAACCCGATGCCACCGAAAGCCAGCAGCGACATCAGCGCAATCCAGACGTACTGGTTCCCTAAATCAGCCCACAGCAGCGTCGGCATCACGATGCTGACGATGATCAGCAAGCCGCCCATGGTCGGCGTGCCTGCCTTCTTCTGGTGTGACTTGGGACCGTCTTCGCGAATGTGCTGCCCAATCTGAAACTCACGAAGCTTCCGGATAAGCCAGGGGCCCAGCAACACGCAAAGGAAAAATGATGTCAGGCTGGCGAACATGGCGCGAGCCGTAACGTAGCGGAAAACGTTGAATGCCCTGACCGTTGTATGAAGCTGTTCGTATAAGAGCCAATAAAGCATTGCCGCCGCTACTCCTCGCCGCCGAAGGCTCGTTCCAGAGCCTTCTCTACCCGCACGCCACGCGAGCCTTTGAAGAGCACGGCATCACCCGGCTCGGCATAACCACGAAGAAAATCACCCGCTTCTTCAGGCGTAGAAAAAAAGTACGCGGCGCTGACCGACGTTCCCGCTTTAACAGCCTCGTCAACTGTAAAGCGGGCAGCGCCGCGTATGCCGATCACGGCGTGAATGCCCCGCTCCGCGGCAAATCGTCCTACGCCGCGGTGGAGGGGCTCGGCCTCACGGCCAAGTTCGAGCATTTCGCCCAGCACGGCAATGCGCCGTCGGGCGGGAATTCCTGCAAGCAACTCCAGCATGGAGCGCATCGCTTCAGGATTCGCGTTGTAGCAATCGTTAATAATCGTGACTCCGCGTCGTTTGGTGCGTTCCCCACGCATGTGCCCGGGGCGGAGACCGCGCACGGCATCACGCAGCACAGCGGCGTCAATGCCGAGAGCGCGTGCGGCAGCAATCGCCGCCAGCACATTGCTCACGCCGTGCCGCCCGGCAAGCGGAGATTCGAACTCCACATCCAGCGCTCTGAACCGAGCGCCCGCTTCGGAAAGCTGCACATCTTCAGCCCGCACTTCAGCCGCGTCCGAAAACCCGTACAAAATGCTGCGACCCTGATGAACAGAACCAAACTGGCTCACCCGCTCGTCGTCCGCATTCAACACAGCCACGCCCGACGCCGGCAACCCTTCAATCAGTTCGCGCTTCGCTTTCGCGACACCTTCGATACCTTCGTCGAAGTTCTCCGCATGCGCCCAGCCCACATTCGTCACCACACCAACTGACGGCCTGGCGATCCGAGCCAGCTCGCGAATCTCGCCGGCATGGTTCATCCCAATCTCGAGGACCGCCACCTGCGACTCCATCGGCAGTCTAAGAATCGACATCGGTACGCCGATGTGATTGTTCAGATTGCCCTCATTCCTGCCAGTACGAAACGACGTCGACACCAGCGCCGCAACGGCGTCTTTCGTGCTCGTCTTGCCTGCGCTCCCCGTGACGCCGATCACGGTGCCGCCCCACTGCTCACGGGCTGCCGCGCCGAGAGTCAAAAGCGCCGCCTGGGTATCCTGCGTGCGCAGCGTCGGTCCCGCAGCGACAATGTCCCGGTCGACGATCGCCAGCGCAGCGCCACGCTGAAACGCTGCATGAACGAAGTCGTGCCCGTCGCGCTCACCGTGCAGCGCAAAAAAGCAGTCGCCTGGCTGCGTGCTGCGTGAGTCGAAACTCCAGCCACTCACCGGCACCGAAGCCGCCAAAGGAGCAGCACCGATAGCCTTCGCGATCTGAGCGGTGGACATGGTCAACGCACCGGCTCCGGGATCGGCTTCTTGCTGAAGCCGAACGAGCGAAGCGCTTCCGCCGCTACTTCTCGGTCGTCGAAATGTATCGTCTCCGTGGCAAAGACCTGATAGGTCTCGTGCCCTTTACCTGCCAGCAGAACCAGGTCACCGGCGTTGGCGCTCTCGATGGCGCGGCGGATTGCAGTAGCGCGATCCGGTTCGACGATCGCCTTGATGTCGCTGCGGCGCGCGCCCACCATGATGTCGTTGATGATCGCGAGAGGGTCTTCCGAGCGCGGGTTGTCACTGGTGACAATCACCACGTCGCTGTT
>JAOAPO010000117.1 GCA_025462945.1 Bryobacterales bacterium | reverse complement strand
CGCGATTGCCTTGGGTGAGTCGCGCGCCTTTCTGTATTTTCTGCGTCCGAACGTGGTCGTTGAAGTGGCGGTTGGCGCGGCCGCGCAGCAGGAAGTGCGCGGGCTGATAGCGGAGCTTCGGCAGGCGCAGAATGAGCTCCGGTTCGACCTTCGGACGGGCGAGCACTGCAAGAGCTGCAGTTTCTACCGTGGGATGTGTCCGGCCGGTTCTCCGGATGATTCAGGCAGTGACGAGGTAGAACGTTCTATCGCTGCCGAGTGATGCCGGCATGCCGAGATCTCGCGCGGAGTAGAGCGTGGGGTTGCCGAAGCCAGCCTCAGACAGAGCGTTCTGGACTGTCGTGCGGTCGTGGCAAGTCTGGCGCACGGTGAAGTCGCGGCGCTGCCACATGGGCGGTGTTTCCATGATGGTCACGTCGCAGGTGGCCATCCCTGTGGATTCTTCGAAGTTCATGCGCATGCCGCAGACGAGGTCGTCCTCGACGATGGCGTGGGTGGTGTTCCAGTTGCGGCGGTAGGTGGCGGGTCCGACGAGGTCGAAGAGGAATGCGCCGCGAGGCCGGAGATGCTGCCGCACGGAGCGGAAGGCCTGTTGCAGACCTTCCGCGTCGGGCACATGGTTTAAGCTCTCGAAGACGGAAAACGCAGCGTGGAAGCGGTGGTTGAGATTGAAGTCGCGTACGTCAGCGGTGACGAACTTCGCGCCTTTCGCATTCCGGCGAGCGTGCCGGAGCATCTGTGCCGAGGCGTCGATACCGGTTACCTCGAAGCCGCGCGAGACCAGGTCAGCGGCGAAGGTACCGGTGCCGCAGCAGACGTCGAGCACCGTTTGCCCCGGCTTGAGTCGGGAAAGCAGCAGGCGCTCTAAAATGGGCGTGGCGCAGCTGTGATATTCGTTGCCCCAGAAGCGATTGTAGAGATCGGCGAACGGGTCGTATTCCCGGTTGCGGCGGATGCGCGGAGCGCTGGGAAGGGCCAAAGCACCATTATGGACCGCTATGATGGGAGACAAGCATGTCTCAGACGATGACGGTCCCCGGGACCGGGGTAAAGCAGCAGGAGAAGCAGCCCCCGCTGTACCGCGTGGTTCTTCTGGACGACGACGATCACACGTACGATTACGTGATCGAAATGCTGCAGAAGATCTTCATCTTTTCGGCGGAACAGGCGCTGCGCCATGCCCAGGAAGTGGACGCCAACGGACGGACCGTGCTGATGACGTGCGAACTTTCGGAGGCCGAGTTCGGGCGGGATCAGATCCATGCCTACGGTCGCGACTGGCGGATGGAGCGCTCGCAGGGGTCGATGTCGGCGGTTGTGGAACCGGCCGATTAGCGCCGTCGCGGCAGAACAGGCCCTTGTTTTTGGTGCGGTACCATGGACGCTGTGAGAATTTTTCCCATTTTATTGACTATGGCGGCGATTCCCGCTGCCTTCGGCCAGGCGACCTCGATGCCGAAAGTGCCCGGTGCGCCTCCTGCCGCGGCGAAGGCCGAAGCCGCTGAACCCAACAAAGTCGTGCTGACAATCGGCACTTTCAAGATGACTGCGGCGCAATTTGACTCACTTGTCGACTCGCTGCCCGCTCAGTATCAAAGCTATGCGCGCGGCCCGAATAAGCGGCAGTTCGTCGAGAGCCTGATCCAGCTGAAGCTGCTGTCCGGCGAAGCCGAAAAGCGGCACCTGGAACAGAGCTCCAAGGTACAGAATCAGATCCAGTTCCAGCGCGAAAACCTGCTGGCGCAGGCAATGTTCGAGTCGCTGCAGGACACCATCAAGGTAGATGATGCGGCGGTGAAGGCATACTACACAGCGCACCAGAACGAGTATGAGTCCGTGAAGGCCCGCCACATCCTGATCCGGGTCAAGGGCGCTCCGATGCCGGGCCGTGAAGGCAAGCCCGAGCTCACTGAAGAAGAAGCTTTGGTGAAGGCGAAGGAAGTACAGGCAAAGCTGGCTGGCGGTGCCGATTTCGCGACTTTGGCGAAAGCTGAATCCGATGACGCGGGCTCCGGCGCGCAGGGCGGCGATCTGGGTGAATTCCGGCGCGGCATGATGGTGCCGCCATTCGAGACAGCAGCGTTCGCGCAGAAGGTTGGCGAAGTCGGCGAGCCAGTGAAGTCACCGTTCGGCTATCACGTGATCAAGGTTGAAGAGCACAAGTCGAAGCCGGTCGACGAAGTTCGCGGCGACATCGAGAAGGCGCTGCGTCCGGAACTGGCGAAGAAAGAAGTTGACGGTCTGCGCGCGAAAGCGACGGTAACCGTCGACGACGGCTTCTTCGGGCCGGCAGTTGCCGCTCCGCCCGCTGCGCCCGCTCAGTAGCTCTAGCGGACGGAAAGGTCGCGGACGTAGATGTCCTTGAACAGCATGTCGCCTTCGCCGCCCGCATGGAGCTGCAAAGAGATGGTGCCGTCGAAGGACTTCGGCGTGGGATCAGTAAAGTCGACAACCACTACGCCGTTCAGGCGAGCGACGTAGTGGTTGCCCTCGACCTTCAGCATGTAGTCGTTCCAGTCATCGAAGTGCATCACGTATTCGAACTCGGGTGACGGCCAGACGATCCAGTTGCGGCCGTCGCCGTAGAGTCCGCCGGTGTGGTGGTTCAGGGTTGGGTCGATTTCGAATTGCAGACCCTGCGAGACGTCGGCGGTACCGGGCTTGAAGCGGGTGTGGAAGAAGACGCCGCTGTTCCCGTCGCCCACGCACTTGAAGCGGAGGGAGAGATGGAAGTCTTTGTAGTCCCTGGCTGTCTGCAGGTAGCCGTACTCTTTCGTGACCGCCTTGCCATGGATCACGCCGTTTTCGACGCTCCACTTTTCCTTCCCAACTTCATTCCAGCCGGCCAGATCTTTGCCGTTGAATAAACGAACCCATTGCTCATTGGGCAGAGGGGCGCGGTTGCGCGGCGTCTGGGCCGTTGCCACCAGTGCCGCTACGGCCATCAGGGCAGCCACGGAGATCAAAACAATAGTCTTGCGCATGATTTGGTATTATCCTAACTCAGCACGGATGGTGGCTGCGACATTTTCCGCAACGCGTTCGATCTGGCTTTGTTCCGCACCTTCCACCATGACGCGCAGAAGGGGTTCGGTGCCTGAGTAACGAACCAGCACGCGGCCGGTTCCGGCCATGTCACGTTCAGCGGCCTCAATGGCGGCTGTGACCGTGGGGAGTTCGGCGATAGGCACGCGTTCGCGGACGCGCACATTTACCAGAATCTGAGGGTAGACGGTCAGTCCGGCGGCGAGCTGGTCAAGAGAAGCGGCTTCGTTTTTGCAGGCGGCCATGACGCAGAGTCCGGTCAGCATGCCATCGCCGGTGGTGGCGTGTTCGCTGAAGATAATGTGCCCGGACTGTTCGCCGCCCAGCGGAGCCTTACGGCGCAACATCTCTTCAAGGACGTATTTGTCGCCGACGGCTGTCCGCAGCATGGTGATGCCGAGGTCCCCCAGCGCCTTCTCAAGACCGAGATTCGACATCACGGTGGAAACGACGATGTTGCCCGGCAGCTGCCCGTTCTTCTGGAGCAGGCGGCCTGCGATGAGCAGGATCATGTCGCCGTCTACGAGCTTGCCCGAGCCGGCAATCATCATGCAGCGATCGGCATCGCCATCGAACGCAACGCCGGCGTCGGCACCGAGTTCGAGAACTTTGGCGCGAAGGGCTTCCACGTGAAGGGCGCCGCAGTTGAGGTTGATGTTCCGACCATCCGGCGTGTTGGAGGTGGCGGTTACCTGAGCGCCAGCGGCGCGGAACAGGTCCGGTGCGATTTCGAAGGCGGCACCGTTTCCACAGTCGAGAACGATGTGAAGACCGTCGAGCCGGGCGGGCAGCGCGTTGAGCAGCGCGGCGATGTAATCATCGGCGGCTATGGATTGCTTCAGAGGCGCCGGATGTGCGGTCACTTCCAGGTCGGGAAGGAGTTTGAAGATCTCTTCTTCAATTCCGTGTTCCTCGTCGTCCGGCAGCTTGTAGCCGGTGGACGCGAAGACCTTGATCCCGTTGTCGGCGAATGGATTGTGCGAAGCCGAGATCATCACGCCAGCCGCGTAGTTGCCGGTGCGCGTCAGGTAGGCCACGCCTGGGGTGGTGATGACTCCGGCGGAGTGCACCGCCATCCCGGCACGGGTGATGCCGTCGGCGAGTTGCGCGGCGATGGCCGGTCCGGATTCACGGGTGTCCATGCCCAGCAGGACGGGCCGGTGCCCGAGATTACGGAGTTTCAGATCGTCTGCGAGGGCGATGCCCAGGGCTGTTACTGTTGCGGGGTCAAGGGGCGACACGCCGGCTACGCCGCGAATGCCGTCGGTTCCAAAGAGTCTTTTTGCCATCAGTTCGGTACACGTCAGCGGTTTCGAGAGAGGTGTACCTTAACTTTAACCGACGGCGTCGTGACAAAACGAACTTCCGGCTCGGCAATGTAAACGGCGAGGCGGTGCTCGGAGTCTTCGGTGACTGAACTGAGGTCGAGGGGGTCGGAAACAGGGTTCCGGGCCAGAGCAACCTTACTTTCCGGGCCAACGATCTCAAGCATCGGAGGCGTGATTTCCAGCCGTTCGATGGTCACCCCGGGCTTTAGCAGGCCGGAAAACGGGATCTCTACCTTGAGGAAGCGGTTGGCGCGCTTCTCGAAGGTGAGGCGGACCTGCGCGGGAACAGTTCGGACCAGCTTGACCCCGGATGGCAGATTCAGCTCGCCGTTGCCGATGGTGAAGGTCCGTTCGCCTGGCGACTTCACGCTCGCGAGGTCAATGACGGCACTCAGGTTGCCGACGAGGTCGCGAAGTTGCCCGGCTGAGCCCCTGACTTCGGCCTGAATCGACTCAGAGACGACGGAGCTGATCTCCAGATCGTTCGGATAGTGGCGGAACTGCAGGGGCGCCGCGAGGAGTCCGGCGAGGTCGGTTTGAGCGGCGAAGTTTAGCCAGATGAGTACGGCAACCGCGATCGACAGCAGCTTTTCCGACACGTTCTTGCTCAACAGGTCTTTCATTGCGCCCGCCTCATCGGAGTTCCGTTCCGACGCTGGCACCGGTACTGACTGGCTTTGAGGGCGTGGTAGAGCCGAAACCGCGCATCCAGCCGCCGAAGTGACGGGACAGGCGTTCGTCCACGCGCTCGATGGTGACGTTGCGTTCCAGTTGTCCGGCGGCACCGATGGAAATGGCACCGGTCTCTTCGGACACGATCAGGGTGATGCAGTCGGTTTCTTCGGTAATACCTGCTCCGGCGCGGTGACGCGTGCCCATCTTGCTGGAAACGGCTGGATTCACGCTCAGAGGCAGGAAGCACGCTGCGGCGGCAATCCGGTTTTTCTGGATGATGACAGCGCCGTCATGGAGGGCCGTGCCAGGCTGGAAGATGGTCAGGAGCAGGTCGCGGGAGACTTCGGAATCCATGCGAACGCCGCTCTCGACGAAGGTACGGAGGCCGATATCTCGCTCCATGACGATCAGTGCGCCCACGCGATCGCGGGAGAGGGAACTGAGGGCCAGCAGGATTTCATCAATGGCGGCGGGCCGCTGATTCGCGCCGAGGAAGCGCTTGCGGCCCAACTTGGCGAGTGCCCGGCGGATCTCCGACTGAAAGAGAATGACTGCGGTGATCACGCCGTAGGGGGCCAGCATGGCGAGCAGCGAGCGCAGCGCTTCGAGACGCAGGACGAGGGCGATCCAGTAAATGCTTGCGACGGCGAGGATCCCCACAAGAATGTGAGCCGCGCGGGTACCCTTGACCACCAGCATTAAGCGGTAGATGACGAACGCGACCGCAGCGATATCCAGAAGGCCGATCAGGCCGGGACGGGGCACGGCGCGGAGGATGTCGAGAGGGTGCATGCGCGTTGGGCGGCGTCGTGGCCGCTGCCGCTATTGTAGACGTGCGCCTAGCGGTAGGGAACTAGCGACCCTGCGGGGAGGGAGTTGAAGCGGGTGAGGCTTTGTCTGCCAGGGCCTTCTGTTCCCGGGCTTCCTGTTCGCGCTTTGCCTTCACTTCAGCACGCCAGGCGATGTAAACCTTCTGTTGTTCGGGCTTTAGAACGCTGAGGACGTTCGCGATACGCTCCTGGTCGATCTTGTCCCGGAGCGGTTTGTTCTGTGCATCGAGTTCGCTGTACTTACGCTTCGCGTCATCGAGGAAGGCGTTGATCTGCGCAACCTGTTCCTCGGAAGCGTTCACTCGGGTACGCAGCTTCTGCAGGAAATCAGCACGAGCCTGCGCGGGTGTTTTGGGTGCGGCAGTGGCCTTGACCGTCGTCGTCATGTACAGGCGATTTGCTACGGCGCCGACCATGGTCCCGCTGCCGAATACCACTACCAGGTAGGCGACCGTCGCCCAGCGGTTCTTCATGATCACGGCTTACTGCTGCTCCATGTCGGTGAGAAACGCGGGGTTCAGCAGAGTGAGAGCGGACTCGCCATCAGTGGCGAGGGCTTCCAAGTACGCGCTCTGCGTCAGACCGGTGTTGCCGCTTTGAGCCGAAATCATGATGCCCAAAATGGCGGTCGCGGCAAGGGCCGCTGTAACCAGAACGCGCGCTGCACGATTAAAAATGTTCTCTGAAGCCCGACGCGTATCGATCTTCGCCCACAACTCGGGCATGAAGTTTGCGCTTGCATCCGGATCAGGGCAAGCGTCCCGATAGGACCGCAAGAGGGCGTCTAACCGAAGTTCAACTGCCGCATCTGTGCCTGGACCGAATGATGATCGTCCGCTATTAATCATATGACTCCGACATTCTATATTACCGTCTTAAGGTTTCTTATCTGTTTTGGCGCTGGAAAGGCCCGCGTCGGTTACCCTGTTCACGTTTTTTAATATCCGCTGGCGTGCTCTGAACAACCGTACTTTGAGGGCGTTTTCGTTCACGCCGTATACCGCCTCGAGCTCCTTGAGGGATAAGCCCTCTACTTCCTTCAGCGTGAGCAGTATTCTGTCCTCCTCCGAAACGGAGGAGAACATTTCGGTGACGACGCCCCGGATGCGTTCTTTTTCGTTCTTCTCCGTCTGGGCCAGCGCACCGGCGGTGGCGTCGGCCATGACGACCTGTTGTTCCGAAAGATCGGACATCCGGGTTTCAGGCTGGCGTTTGCTGCGACGGAGGTAGTCGTAGCAGGCGTTGACGGTGAGGCGGTACAGCCAGGGCTCGAAGGCTTCCGGGACGCGGAGGCGATCGAGCGAAAAATAGAGACGCAGGAAGACTTCCTGTGCCACGTCTTCGACATCTTCCGGTCGGCCGATCAGACGCGCGATCGTGCCCATGATGCGGCGCCGGTAGGCGGTCACGACAAGGTTGAACGCGGCTCCGTCACCCAGCCGGGCCTTTTCTAACAGTTCGAATTCAACCAGCATGGTCCCGACCTGGGGTCATTTCCCAGAATGACACGGATCCGACCTTTCTGTTAGGG
>JAOAPO010000103.1 GCA_025462945.1 Bryobacterales bacterium | reverse complement strand
GCGGACCCACCGGCTTCCTGCGCATCATCGCCAGCTGGGAGAATATTCTCCGCCCCGGCACGCGCTACGAAGAGCAACTGCAGGACTACTTTGCCCTCTGCGTCGCCTGCCATCAGGCCACCGTGGGTTCGTTTGTTCCTACTGACGTGGACGCGAAAATTCGCGGTGTCCTCTGGCGCGCCACACCGGATCCGGACGTCCTCCGTCCCATGCTGCGGTTCGCCCTGCAACTCCATCATTGGACCGAAGAAGGCATCTCCGTACGCAAAATCCGGGGCGTCAGCGGCCACAACGGTGAACACTGGAGTGTCATCGCCGGAGCGCTCGGACGGTTGCTCGAACTGGGCGAAACCGAAATGGCAGCCGAGGCCCAGGCCGCCATCGAGGCCGAAGTCGATCGCGAGCAGGCCATTTTCGATCAGGTTGCGCGAGAGCGTGACGCCGAACTCGACCTCCTCCGCGTTGCCATGACGCTCGCCCACAACCAGGGCGATCTGAAGCAGGGCATCAGCTTCTGGAAACAGAAACCGGAAACGCTGCCGACCATGGCCTATCTGCTGGAACGAGGCAAGTTCGAGCGAGCCGTCCGGGTCTATCAGGAGACCGGCATGTCGGCCGAAGGTCACCGCAACTACCCTCTGCGAGCGGTACGCAGCCTTCGCCGTTCCCCCGATACTCTGCTGCCCCTGCTGCCATTCCTCGATGACTGGGGCGCGAAGGTCGCCACCCTCGAAGACAACCACGAGATCCTCCACGCGCTCGTCTCCGGTTGCGTGAAGCTCGACAACCAGAACGGCTACTACCGAGCCATTGCCGGCATGCGATCCGTCTCGCAAGGCAACTTCGACAAAGCCGTCAGCAGAATGCCCAATGCCGCGCAGCGAGCGGTGAAGAGCGGTGAAATCCCTAAGCTTTCAGCGGTTCCCAGAGCATCTTTCGAAGCCATGATGCGGAAGCGAGCCCGCACGGTAGTCGCTTCGTTCAGAGACAAAGGTTAATTCTCCGCAGGCAATCTGTCCGCGTGATCCACCACGAACACGTCAACTACGGCGTTGTTCGCTTTCACCAGCTTCAACCCCAGTTGCTTTTCTAATGCGCGAAACAGGCTGAGGGTGTTTCCCCCCGGCTCTGCAGCGACAGGCTGGCCCTTTCGCGCGATTGCGAATTCGAACTCCAGCCTGAATTCGTAAACAGCAGTCAGTCCCGTCTTATTCCTGATGCGTGCTCTCTTCTCGCCCGGAGACAGCCCGTTCGCCGTCTTCACCATCTCCGAAAGCCCGACGCTAAACTGTTCCATCGTCTGCCGGTGCATTGAACGCATCACCGGAGGGTTGCCACTCACCAGCACCGCCGCCTTGCTTGCTTCTCCTGACGGAAGGCGCGGGAAGCCATCCTGCTCCGGGCGATCCGGGTTGCCGGGCACCCACGCCATGAGCCTTGGCCCATCCGGTGCGACCACAAGGTCGTAACCGGGCACCTCGCGGGTTTCCCGATGAACGGCGAGACGGAACCGCTCGGTGAGCAGCCGTTGCAGCATGATTTGGAAATCGGCCCTCGTCGTATCTGCCGGCATTGCCGCTGCGAGTGTGTATTGTTCCGGTGCTGACTCGAGCCCGAGGATCTCGTCATAACTCTTGTCGAAGGCCAGCATCATGAGGTTTCTCAGCGGGATGTGCTGAACCGAAAACCTTCCGGGATCACTGGTCCCTGGTCCTCCCTGGGGCCGAGTGGATACCCCTCGGGCAGGTGGACCTTCGACTAATTTCAAAGAGGCCGCTTCGAACTCCGGCCCTGTCTGCCCGAATGCCGAAGACGCAATCAGTGCAATGGCGAGCCAAAAACTACGTAGCATCGCGTGAGTATAGCTGATTTACTTAGGCCTAAAGAGCAGCAAATCCAGACTGAACGTGACCTGCATAGCCGCTGCGATATTCGCCTGAAGCGGCCGATAAATCGCGTGCCGGATGTCCTCGACGGCCGCTGCATCCAGATCAGCCCTTGTCGTGACCCGCCTCTGCTCAGCCACCACAAACTCCGCACCGAACGTTTCGATCGTCCGCTCAACCCGGTCCCGACCGTCACCCCGCAACTCCGCCAAATCGTCCGGAGCAGGGATCGCCACCAGCAGCCGTCCATCAGCCCGCACCACCCGCCGAAACTCTGGAGCATTCATCCGGGCCGTTATCGACATCACAAGAGAAAACGTCGAACCCGCATACGGAATTGCCCGGTCGGCATTCGCCACGATCCATTCACAGTTCGGGTACTTCCGAGCTGCCGCATCGACCGCCGGGATCGAGATATCGACCCCGTGCCCCTCGCACCCGCTCGCAGCCGCCAAGCTCCCCAGGTAGAAGCCCTCACCGCAGCCCGCATCCAGCACCACATCTTCTGCCGAAGCCCCGGCCATCTCCGCGATCGCGCTGAACAGCGGTCCCGTCACACCCAACTCATGCAGACGGCGCCGTCCACTCACCGCAGCCACCGTGTCACCGGGCTGCTTCGATTTTTTATCCTGCGGCTGCAGCAGATTCACATACCCGCTGCGCGCCACATCGAAGGAATGACCCCTCTCGCAAGTCACCCGCCGGTTTTCCCGAACCAGGCCAGCGCCGCACTCCCGAACCGGGCAAATCAGCCTACTGTCCCGGATGATATTCCCGCTCCGTATGGCCCCTCAGGTCCGCTTTGTAAAAGTAGACATCCCGCAACTCGCCCTTGCTGTATCGGAGTGCCTGATCGTTGAAGTGCTTCGACTTCGGGTCGCCGCTCGCACCGCCCGCACTGACCGCCACCGCGCGCACCTTATCCCCAAACTCCACCGCGGCCACGAAGCTGTTCCCGCTGATCCCGTATCGCTTCTTCGTAGCCGGATACTGCGAGAACCCGAACGACGCCAGCGAACCCCACTCCGCTGACGTGAACCCAACCGGAATGCTCGACGCTGCATCATCGAACGAATGCTGAATATCGTCATTCAACCGCTGGAAGCGATTGATCTCGCCCCAGGCCGTCTTCCAGGTTCCGAAGTCAGACATCAGCTTTTCCGAGGCAGTCGCTAAAGCCTGCACGAGAACCTCCGGCGCAGCCTTCGTACCGATGTACTCCTCGGGCGTTAACCCCGCATCCGTCGCCGCCGCCAGGCTCCGGCGCCGAGCCTCTTCGGCCCAGTAAACCGCCAGCGAAGTCTCCACCGACCCAGCACCCCAGCGGAAATCCCAGGCACGGAGCAGCGCAATCTGCGGAGCCAGCTTCTGCTTCAGTTCCGTTGCCGCCGGCAAGCCGTCCCAGGCCTTCACCAAAGCCGGAACCGGCTTCTCGAACCAGGGCAGGTAACTGTCATAGGCGGCTTCGAGCAAACTCTTTATCGTGAAATCCTTCTTCCCTTCCAGCACACGCACAGCATGTCGCCCGCGCGCCGACTCCGTCCCGTTCTCCACATACGCCGGATAATCCGCTCTCTTCGGACTGCTCGCGCCTGCCGCCGTCCACGGCCAGTTATTCGAGTTGTAGAGCCACCCGCTCGCCGGATTTAGCAGATTGGGTGTTTCGTCAATGTTAAGCAAGCCCTTCCATTCGGTTTCGGGATTACTCCCGTCCACCGGCTTCTTCCAATCGAAGCTGGTATCCCGTCGGGGAATGAAGTTCCCGTGAAAATACGCAATGACGCCGTCTGCATCCGCAAAAATGGTGTTGTTCGACGAATTGGCTTTCAATTCCATCGTCTGCCGGTAAGCCTTATAGTTCCGCGCCTTCGTTCGCATGTACGACTGCGTCAGCGCCTTCACTGGCTCCTGCATCAGCTTCACGCTCACCCACTTCCCGTCGACTTCCCGAACCACCGGCCCATGGTGCGTCCTGTAGACCGTGAACTTCCGTGTCGTCATCGCCCCGGCAGACTTATACGGCACGACAATCTCGCTCGACATCATCGGACGCCACGCATTGCCGTACTTATAGAAGTACTTGCCGCCCCGGTCTTCCACCGTCTCCAGATACTCATCGATCACGTCGACCCCGCTCGATGTGTGCATCCAGCCAGCCTTGTCATTGAATCCCTGATAGATGAAGAACTGCCCCCACGTGGAAGCCCCGTAAGCATTCAGGCCTTCCTCGCTCACCATCTGCAACTCCGACCGGAAGTAGAAGCTCGTATGCGGGTTGATCAGCAACAGCGCATGCTTCCCCGTCGTGTTTCCCGGCGCGATCGCGATCCCGTTCGACCCGGTGGGCTCCTTCGGCTTCGATTCGTCCTCCTCCGGAACCACTGCAGCCCGGCGCTTCTCGTAAAAGGCCTGCAGTTGACCCACATTCACCCTCTCGATATCCCCGCCGATGCTGCCCTCGGTGAAACTCAAGGCCATCCACGGCTCAAAGTGCTTAATTACGCGAGGCTTCACGTCCGGATGCTTCACAAGGTAATAGTTCAGCCCTTCCGCATACGAATCCATCAGTTTCCGCAGCCAGACCGGACAAGTCGCGTACCGCTGCTTCAACTCCACCGGATCGATGAACAGCTTCATCCGTAGATCCTGGATCACCTTACCGGCGCCCTCCGTTTCTGCCAGCCGACCCATCGCGTTCAGATAATTCGTTTCCACCCGATTGAAATCGTCCTCGGCCTGCGCGTACATCGCCCCAAAAACAACATCCGCATCAGTCTTACCGTAAACATGCGCGATGCCCCAGTCGTCGCGGATGATGGTGACTCGCTTCGCCGTGTTTTCAAGGCGCGGCAGCTCCGAAGTGGCGGCCTGCGCGCCGACAACAACGAACGCGGCCAGAAATGCGGTGCGAATCGGAAGCTTCATGAGGGTTACACGCCAATGTAGCGCACGGCGACAGGAACCAGCATCGGATAAATTGATTGTTGCCATGAACAGACTGATGTACGCCCTGCTTGCCCTGTGCAGCACCGCCGCCGCACAAAACGCCGCTGTTCCGAGGAGCGTCACTGCGGGGACGTTCACCGTTGAACACCCCACTCTCCTGAATCTCGGCTTCGAGTGGGCGATCGCAGGCGACTTGAACCGCAACGCCACCGTCACTGTTCAGTTCCGTGCCGCCGGCGAACAGTCCTGGCGCAATGCGCTGCCGCTGGTGCGCATTGGCGGCGAGCGGGTCTTCCGGGAGCGCGAACATCTCGACTACACCGTTCCGGACGGCTTTGCCGGCAGCATTCTGAACCTGCAGCCCGGCACCGAATACGAGTGCCGCTTCCAGATGGCCGATCCCGATGGCATGTCCGGCCAGACCAGCCGCACCGTGAAAGTAAAGACCCGGTCCGAGCCCCAGCCCTACGCCGCCGGCCGCAAACTCCACGTTTACCCTCCCGATTACAAAGGCGACAAGCTGGAACCCAATTTCGCCAGCCTCCTCGAGGCCTACTACGGTGCCGGCCTGGGTGACTGGAGCGTGGTCTGGGAGCGCCGCGCGCAACCCGGTGACACTATCCTGCTCCACGCCGGCCTCTACAAGCCCGAGCGCCGCAACTACGTCGACCCGATGATGACCCCGTTCGACGGCTCCATGTCACTCAGCCTGAAGGGCACCAAAGAGAAGCCCATCACGATCAAGGCGGCGGGTGACGGTGAAGTGATCTTCGACGGCGACGGCAATCACAGCATGTTCGACGTAGTCGCCTCTCAGCACCACATCTTCGACGGCATCACCATTCGCAATACAGACATCGGCATCTTCGCCGGCCAAAAAGAAGTGATCGGTGCGGTCGCTCTCGCTGTGAAAAACTGCCGTTTCGAAAACGTCGGCTTCGGCGTCTGGACCGAATTCGCCGGCTCCAGCGACTTCTATATTGCCGACAACCTCTTCCTCGGACGCGACGACCGCTTTCGCCTCGTCGGCTGGACCGGTCCACTCTGGGCGAGCGCAGGCCCGTATGGTTCCCACCAGCTCACCAGCTATTACGCCGTGAAGATCTACGGTCCCGGCCACGTGATCGCCCGCAACGCCATCGCCTACTTCCACGACGCCCTCGGCATCTCCACCTACGGCACCCCCGAGAAGGATCCGGAGCGCCGCGCCTCATCCATCGACATCTACAACAACGACTTCCACATGTCCAACGACGATTTCGTCGAAACCGACGGGAGCGCCCACAACGTCCGGGTCTTCAACAACCGCGGCATCAATGCAGCGCAGGGCGGCTACAGTTCACAGCCCGTTTTCGGCGGACCCATCTACTTCTACCGCAATATCCTGTACCACGTGCCCACCGGAGTCGCCTTCAAGTTCTCTGCCAAACCAGCCGGTATGTTCGTCTTCCACAACACCATCATTGGTGAGCAGACCGTGAAAGACCCCTACTCGAATGCCCACTTCGTCAACAACCTGTTCCTCGGGCGTGACACCCCGGATCGCGGCGTCATGACCTGGGCCAACGCGACTGGTGCCTTCAGCAGCGATTACAATGGCTTCCGTCCCAACAAAGGCGTCAAAGATCAGTTCCAGTGGCTGGCCCCGGCCCCGGGCGGCACCGCCTATACTCCGAAGCCCACAGACTGGAAGTCTTTCGCCACCCTCGCCGACTTCCGCGCCGCCACTGGGCAGGAAACGCACGGCATTGAAGTCGACTTCGATATCTTCGAGAATCTGGCCCCGCCGAACCCGAATAACCGCCACGCCGTCTACCACGCGATGGACCTGAACTTCCGCCTAAAGCCCGGCAGCAAGGCCGTGGACGCGGGCGTGGTCATCCCCACCGTCAACGACAACTTTAAGGGCCGCGCGCCTGACCTGGGTGCGCTCGAAACGGGTGCCCCGGAGCTGAAGTACGGCCCGACGTGGCTGACGTGGCAACCTTTCTATAGGTAAACCCCGATGCCACGAAAAAAGAAAGGCACCACCGCTCCGGTCGATCGCGACAAGCTCGTCGTCAGCTGGATCGAGAAGCAGGAGACGGACATTGAGCCGGCGCCCCCAAACGATCGGGTGATCGAGATGCCCTCTGCCGAAGAAAGACGGCGCCGTCTGGAGAAGGTCAGGAACCCCGCGAATGGAAAAGATCCAGGCCCTCGCATATAAAGCTTTTCACGAGGACGACGCGGAGACGCTTCGCCAGCTCTTCGAAGAACATCCCGAACTCAAGACCTTCGTAAACAGCCCGCTCGACGGCTTCGGCGGCAGGGCCATCCACTGCGTCCGCAGCAAAGCCATGCTCGATGTCCTCATTGATGCGGGTGCCGACCTCAACGCGCGCAGCGACTGGAAGCCCGGCGGCTTCGGCATTCTCGAAACGGCGGAACCCGCTCTCGCTCTGTACGCAATCGAGAAAGGTGCCGCAATTACGGTTCATGGCGCCGGCAGACTCGGGCTGATCGAGGAACTTCGTCTTTTGGTCGCCAGCGACCCCGAGCTTGTCCATCAGCGCGGAGGTGACGGCAAACTGGCCCTTCACTACGCGGCAACGCCCGAGATCGCCGACTTTCTACTCCAGAATGGGGCGGAAATCAACGCTCGGGACATCGATCACGAGTCCACGGCTGCACAGTATGCGGTCAAAGCCCGTCCCGATGTCGCCCGCTGGCTGATTGATCGCGGGTGCGAGACCGACCTCCTGATGGCTGCAGCCCTCAACGATCACGCTCTCGCCGAGCGGCTGCTGGCCGCCGACCCCGAAGCTATCCGGACACGCGTCAGCTCAGAATGGTTCCCACTCAGCGGAGACGGTGCGAAGAACGGCGGCACCATCTACCAGTGGGAACTCGGCTGGTACGTCTCGGCCGTACAGGTTGCGACGAACTTCGGGCACCATGAACTGGCCGCGTATCTGACCTCGCGCAGTCCTGCGGAAGAACGGTTTCTGAACGCCGGCTGGCTACACCAGCCGGCCGAGCCGCCCGCAAGCTTCACTCCCGCCGGGCAACGCCACCTCGCGCATGCCGCCCGCAACAATGACCTGCTGGCATTCCGTCTCTTTCTTGACGCGGGTCTCCCTCTGGACGCGCGGAGCCAGCACAGAGCCACGCCCCTGCACTGGGCCGCGTTTCATGGCAACGCTGAAATGGTGGAACTCCTGCTCTCGAGGGGTGCCGACCGCAACAACACCGACAACGATTACAGCGGTACTCCCCTCAATTGGGCGCAACACGGGTCCGAACACGGCTGGTACCCGCAAACCGGCGATTACGCCCGGACTATGAGCCTCCTGCAGACGGCTTGATCCACGATATTATTGCTTCCATGAAAAGGATCGTTACAGGTTTGCTTGCGGCCGGCCTTCTGCTCCACGCCGCCCCCACCCCGAAGAAGGCACTCCTCGTTCTCTCCAAGGGCGACCTCGTCCTTTCCATCGTCGACCCCGTTTCACTCAAAGTTCTCGCCACCGCTCCCTCTGGCCCGGATCCGCATGAGGTGGTGGCTTCCACTGACGGCAAGTTCGCCTACATTTCCAACTACGGCGGCGGCGCGTACAATACCCTCACCGTCGTCGATCTGATCGCGCAGAAGACCGTCGATACCGTCGACCTCGGCGCTTTGCGCGGTCCTCACGGCCTCCATTTCTCCGGTGGCAAAGTCTGGTTCACCGCGGAGCCGAACAAAGCGATCGGAACTTACGATCCCACCACAAAGAAAGTGGATTGGGTCCTCGGCACCGGTCAGGACCGGACCCACATGATCTGGGTCACGAACGACCAGATGCGCTTCTACACCACCAACGTGAACGCCGCAACGGTGTCGATCATCGAGTACGCGGGTGCCGGACGCGGCGGTCGCGGCGGCCCGATGGGTGAATGGACGCAGACCGTGGTTCCCGTGGGCAAGGGAGCCGAAGGCTTTGATGTTTCTCCCGATGGCAAGGAACTCTGGACCGCCAATGCAACCGACGGCACCGTGACCGTGATCGACATCGCAACCCGTAAGGCAGTCCAGACGATCGCGGCGGAAGTGAAGGGCGCGAACCGCCTGAAGTTCACGCCAGACGGCAGGAACGTGTTCATTTCGACTCTCAGTGGCAAGGAAGCGACCATCATTGACGCGGCGAAGCGGACCATCGTTAAGCGTCTGCCGACCGGTCGCGCAGCCGGAATCGAGATGCAGCCCGACGGAACCCGAGTCTTCATCGCCTGCACTCCCGAGAACTACGTGGCCATCGTGGACCTAAAGACACTGGAAATAACGGGACGCCTCGAAGCCGGCAAGAACCCCGACGGCCTCGCCTGGGCCGAACAGAAGTAGCCGCTTCCCGTATCCTGAAGGGGAGTACCGCAATGCCGACAGCAACTATAGACTGGTCTGATTGTCCTCTGGTCGAGGTGATCCCGGGCAAGGTGAGCGGGGCGCCTTTGCTCAAGAATACTCGGCTTCCTGTCGAGGCCATTACCGGGAACTACGACGCTTTTCGAAGCGAGGGCCTGGCGCCAGACTCCGCAATCGATGAAACTCTCGATTGCTATCCCGAAGCTGGTCGCGACACCATCAAGGCAATCCTCAGCTATCGCGCGACTCGTCGGCTTCCGGCGCAGTCTTGAAGGTGCTTCTCGACGGGGACGTTCCCGGCAAGCTGGCTCGTCTCCTTCCGGGCCACGAGATCCACACGGTGGCTCATGAACTGGGGTGGGATCAAGAACGGCGAATTACTGAAGCTGATTGAACAGGAACAATTTCATGTGTTCGTGACGGGAGACAAAAGCATGGCGAGCCAGCAGCGCCTCGAGGGGCGACCGTTCGCTGTCTTGATCATGTCCGCCATCAACTGGCCGGTGATCAGGCCGCACGTGAATCGGATACTGACCGCCATCGTCCAGAGCGTACCGGGTAAGGTCACGACGGTCGATTGCGGTACGTTCAGGCAAGGACAACCGTTCGGCGCCGATTAGTCCACGAGACCCGTTTTTCACCCCCCGCTATACTCGGACTGAATGCTCAGAGTTCGTTTTGCCCCCTCTCCGACGGGCTATTTACACGTTGGAAGCGCCCGTACCTTCATCTTTAACTGGCTCTACGCCCGCCGCAACGGCGGCACCATGATCCTCCGTATCGACGACACGGACATCGAACGGAACACCGAGCAATCCCTCGATTCCATCTTCGAAGGCCTCAAATGGCTGGGCCTCGACTGGGATGAACAGTACCGCCAATCCGAACGCCTCGCGCTTCATCAGCACACCGCGCAAGCCATCCTTGCCAAAGGTCTCGCCTACCGCGACTTCACTCCGGCCTTCGCCGCCTCCGCCGACGAAACGCACGGCCCGGCCACCTGGCTCTTCAACCCCGGCCAGCGCGAAATCTCGCGTGAAGAAAGCGACCGCCGCGCCGCCACCGGTGAACCGTTCGTCATCCGCTACCGCGTCCCTCGCGACACCGAAGAGACCATTCGCTTCACCGACGCCGTTTACGGCGAACAAACCAAATCCACCGCGGACATCGAGGACTTCGCCCTGCTCCGCAGCACCGGCATCCCCACCTATCACCTCGCCTCCTGCGCCGATGACATCGACCTCCGCATCTCGCACGTCGTACGCGGTCAGGACCACCTCACCAATACCTTCAAGCACGTGCTCATCTTCCGCGCGGCTGGCTTCGAACCGCCCCAGTTCGCCCACCTGCCCCTGCTGATCGCCCCCGACGGCGCCAAGCTCTCCAAACGAAAGCACGGCCCCGTCGTGTCCGTCACCACCTACCGGGACGCCGGCTTCCTCCCCCACGCTTTCATCAACTTCCTCTGCCTTCTCGGCTGGTCCCCCAAAGACGACCGCGAGCGCATGACGCGCGAAGAGCTCACGGCAGTCTTCTCCTTCGAAGGCATCAATCGCAGCAACGCGGTGATCAACTTCTCTGAAACCGAGCCCTTCGACGCCAAGGCTCTATGGTTGAACGCCGAAACCATTCGTCACCTGCCGGTCGCCGACCTCGCCGCTGCCCTCGCTCCGGTTCTCGAAGCTGAAGGTATCGTCTGCCCGCCCGAAAAGCTGGCCCTCATCACGCCGTTGATTCAGGAGCGTATCCACCTGCTCCGCGACATCCTCACCGTGGGCGACTTCTTCTTTGCCAGCGAGCTCGCGCCCTACGATTCCGCCGAGCTGATCCCCAAGAAGGGCGATGCCGCAATGGCGCTCCGGGCGCTTGAGAAAGCTGCCGAGACCCTGCCCGGCGCGGAGTTCACGCATGACGGACTGGAGGCCGCCCTTCGCACCGCCGCCGAGCAACTTGGCATCAAAGCCGGGCAAATGTTCGAACCTATTCGCGTCGCCGTCTGTGGCCGCAAAACCGCGCCGCCACTGTTCGGCACCCTCGAAGCGATCGGTTCCGACATCTGCATCGACCGCATCAACAAGGCTATTGCGAAACTGAAATAAGCAAATGACTCCACCGAATTCGCCCGAAACTCCGGAATCCGCGCCGCGCCCCTCCAACTTCATCCGCGAGATCATCATCGACGATGTGCGCACCGGCAAGCACAACGGTCGCGTGATCACTCGCTTTCCCCCGGAACCCAACGGCTATCTGCACATCGGCCACGCGAAATCCATTTGCCTGAACTTCGGCCTCGCGAAGGAGTTCGGCGGTGCCACCAATCTCCGCTTCGACGACACCAATCCTGAAAAGGAAGAGCAGGAATACGTCGATTCGATCATCGCCAACGTCCAGTGGCTCGGCTTCCAGTGGCAGGACCCGATTCACTACGCGTCCGACTACTTTCAGCAGCTCTACGACTGGGCAATCCAGCTCATCCGCGGCGGTAAGGCCTTCGTCTGCGACCTGAACGCCGAACAGATGCGCCAGCATCGCGGCACTCTGACCGAACCCGGCACCCCCAGCCCGTTCCGCGACCGCAGCGTCGAGGAGAACCTCGATCTGTTCGCCCGCATGAAGAACGGCGAGTTCCCCGATGGCGCCCGCACCCTCCGCGCCAAGATCGATATGGCCTCGCCCAATCTCAACATGCGCGACCCGGTCATGTACCGCATCCTCAACGCGGAACACCACCGTACCGGCAACACGTGGTGCATCTACCCGATGTATGACTACGCCCACGGCCAGTCGGACTCCATCGAAGGCATCACACATTCGCTCTGCACGCTGGAATTCGAAGATCATCGCCCGCTCTACGACTGGTTCGTTCAGCAGCTCGGTATCTTCGCGCCGCGCCAGATTGAGTTCGATCGCCTGAACCTGACCTATACGCTCCTGAGCAAGCGCAAGCTGCTGCAACTGGTTCAGGATGGCCACGTCCGAGGTTGGGATGACCCCCGCATGCCTACCCTGGCCGGCATTCGCCGACGAGGCTATACGCCCGAGGCGATGCGTAACTTCTGCGCCAACATCGGCATCTCCAAGACCAACGGCACCATCGAACTCGGCCTGCTGGAGCACTATGTCCGCGAAGACCTGAACAAGCGCGCGCCCCGTT
Source organism: Bryobacterales bacterium (assembly GCA_025462945.1). Taxonomy (GTDB): domain Bacteria; phylum Acidobacteriota; class Terriglobia; order Bryobacterales; family Bryobacteraceae; genus BOG-234. The sequence continues at coordinate 8,222 of JAOAPO010000103.1, read as the reverse complement.
ACATGGCCGTTCTGAACCCGGTAAAGGTCGTCATCGAGAACTATCCCGAAGGCGAGACCGAGTGGCTCGACGCGGTGAATAACCCCGAAGACGAGTCCGCCGGAACCCGGAAGGTACCTTTCTCCCGCGTGCTCTACATCGAGCAGGACGACTTCAAAGAGGATCCGCCCAGGCAGTTTTTCCGCCTCTCGCCCGGTCGCGAAGTCCGTCTGCGTTGGGGCTTCTACATCACCTGCCAGTCGGTCGTGAAGGACGACGCCGGCAATATCGTCGAACTCCGCTGCACCTACGACCCCGCCACGCGCGGAGGCGGTGCGCCCGACGGCCGCAAGGTGAAGGCGACCATTCACTGGGTCTCAGCCGAACAAGCTCTCGACGCCGAAGTCCGCGTCTACAATACGCTTTTCTCGAAAGAGAACCCCAACGAAGTGGAAGAGGGTCAGGACTTTCTCGCCAACATTAACCCGAACTCGCTCGAAGTGATCACCGGCGGCAAACTCGAACCGGCGCTTGGGACACTAAAGCCCTTCGACGGCGTCCAGTTCGAACGCCTCGGCTACTTCTGCGTCGACCCCGATTCCACTCCGGGCAAGCCGGTCTTCAACCGGACAGTGGCGCTCCGTGACACTTGGGCGAAAATCGAAAAACGCGACAAGGCTAAGTGATGAACATCTTAGGTATAGGAGGCATCCGCAGCCAGGCCGCTGCGGTCCTTATCTCTAACGGCCGACTCGTCGCCGCCGTCGAGCAGGCCAAACTGACCCGCGACCCCCAGCCGGTCGATCTGCCTCACGAGGCCATCGCCGAGTGCCTCCGCATCGGCGGCATCAAACCGGCTGACGTCCACTCTGTAGCGCTCGCCAGGCCCCTTCCCCCCGGTGCGGCGATCCCGCTCGCCCTCACCAAATTCGCGCATGCCAGCGTCGTCTCCGTTGACCACCACGAAGCCCACGCCGCATCCGCCTTTTACGCCTCCCCTTTCGAGAACGCCACGGTCATCACCCTTGACGCTGAAGGCGACCTCCGGTGCGGCTCCCGCTGGCGCGGGGCAGGGAACTCCCTCACCCTCGACCGCGAAATCTTCTACCCCGACTCCATCGGTGACATCTACGGACGCGTCACCCGTCTTCTCGGCATGCGCGCGCGCTCGGAAGAGCACCGAGTCCAGTGGCTCTCCGCCGTCGGTCAGCCGAAGCATCAGGCAATCTTCGAACGCATCGTCTCCGGCCAAACCTTCGACCAAAGCTACTTCGACAACCAGAGCTTTAGCGCCAAATTCTTCTCCGAACTTGGCCAGCACACCCGAGCCGACCTCGCCGCCAGCCTGCAGAAAACACTGGAAGCCTACGTGATCCGCCTCGCTGAAGGAGCGGAAAACGTCTGCCTCGCCGGTGGCGTCGCCTGGAATGCGCTTCTCGTCGCCGCGCTCGAGAACTCCGGTCGCTTCAAAGGCATCTTCGCGCAACCGGCCGCGGGAAATGCCGGAACGGCACTTGGCGCCGCCCTCTACGTCCTCCGTCAGCATCTCGACGGCGGCGGCTATGGACTCGGCCCTGAATACTCGGCTGCCGAAATGAAGCAGACCTTTGAAAACTGCAAGCTTCGCTTCCGTCTGCTCTCTACCGTCCCCGAAATCACCGGAGCCGCCGTGGAACAGCTCCAGAAGAACTGCATCGTCGCCTGGATGCAGGGCCGCATGGAGTTCGGCCCACGCGCTTTAGGTCATCGCAGTATTCTGGCGTCCCCGCACGACCCTTACTCCACCGAAAACCTGAACACTTTCATAAAACATCGCGAGGCCTCTCGTAAATTTGCTGCCTCGGTGCCAGCCGAACTCGCCGGCCGCTACTTCGAAACCGGCGAGAACGCCCGCCACCTCGCCACGGTGGGCAAGGTCAGACAGGAACACCGCGACCAGTTCAGAGGTGCCATCCTCGCCGAGGACCTGGTCCGCGTCCACACCGTCTCGAAAGAGGACAACCCCCTCTACTGGCAGCTCCTGCATGCTTTTGGCGACGCCACGGGCCTGCCCGTCCTCTACAACACCTCGTTCAACCTCTTCGGGGAGCAGATGGTGTGCACGCCCCGCGACGCTGTGCGCAGCTTCTACGCCTCCGGCATCGACGCGCTGGTCGCGGGCAATTTCCTGCTTGAGAAGTAGAGCCGTGCGCTTGCTGCTTGCCACATTGACGGCCGCCGCCATCGCGCTTGGCAGCTACGTTGCGTTCTCTGACGGACCGAATCTCATCCGCAACCTGGTGAACTCGGCAACGCCTGCTGCTCACAAGGCATTTGTCCCGCCCTCGCCAGCGCCGAAAACTGCCGTGGTGACCGTCGAACCGCCCGAACCTCAGCCCGTGGCACCCCTGCAGCCCGGTGTCATCCCCGGCATGACTTTGCCGCCAGCCAAATCAAAATGAACGTCGAATTCCGCCGCGCTGACCGCCAAGCCGAACTCCGCAGCCTGCTCCTCTTCGATCGCAAAGTCTTCCACGCCGATGCCTTCGACCGCGATATGTGGAGCGACGTGGATGCCTGGTGGATGATTGTCGACGGCGTGAAAGCCGGCTGCAGTGCCTTCGAGCCGAATGAACCCGAGCCAGGCACTCTCTACATCGCCACCACGGGAATCCTGCCAAGGCTGCAGGGCAGGGGACTCGGTCGACTCATGAAGGCCTGGCAGATCGCCTGGGCTCGTCAGCATGGCTTCCAGCGCATCGTCACCAACCACCGCGCCAGCAACAAGAGCATGATCCAGCTCAACCGCTCTTTCGGCTTTCGCAAAACAGGTCGGATTCCGGCTTACTACACAAACCCCGAGGAGGCAGCTGTGTCGATGGAACTGGTACTGCGGCCTAAGTAGCTTCCACGCCTTCGTGCGCAGCCCCGCGCCAGTAGAGATAGGCAAAGAGCAACACGGCCAGACCGATCGCTCCCATCCCCAGCTGCAGCACGTGCGACGTCAGGAAATGCACGGACTCCTTCCCGAAGTGCAGCCCCAGCCACGCTTCGCCAAAATACCGGATCACCCGCGCAACCAGCACAACCGTGATGAACTGCCGCTTTTTCGCCCCCAGCACTCCCGCACTGATTACCGTTAGCTTCAGGGGCATCGGGATCGGCATAAGCGCAGGCACGAATACCGTGACCATCCCGTACCTGCGGAACCACCGCCGATACCGCATCGTCCTGGCACTCAACTCCCCGCCCTTCTGGAAGCGTCCGCTGCCGCTTTGCGCGGCCGTGAACAGCAGGGTGCTGCCCACCATGGAACCCACCACCGCCATCGTGGCGCAAAGCCAGGCCACCGACGGGTTCTTGACCGAAATCAGAATCAGCATCGCGTCGAACACGCCGGCGACAGGCACTCCGCTGGAGTCAAGGATGGAGAGAAGCAGGATACCGGCGGGGCCCCAGGCGACGAGGATTTCAGTGAGTTGATGCAACAAGTTCCGATTTTACCGTGCTTCGTGTGAACTCTCACGCCACGCCGCAAATGCCTGCGTCAGGCGCTGCCAGGTTTGGCCGAGTTCTTCCGGCATGACTCGAGTCTCGCCGATGGTCGTCATGAAATTTGCATCGCCAGACCATCGCCCCAGAACATGCATGTGAATATGTCCCGCCACACCCGCGCCGGCGCTTTCGCCGATGTTCATCCCGATGTTGATGCCGTCCGGCCGGTATACTTGTCGAATCAAGCCCTCTGTCACGCGAATCAGCCCCATCATCTCGGTGGAGGTAGCCTCCGGGATCTCGATGAGCGAGGCCGCGTGCTCGTAGGGAATCACCATCACGTGGCCGGTGGTGTACGGATACCGGTTCAGCACGACGAAGTTGAGCTGGCCCCGATAAACCACCAGGTTCGCCTCATCCTCAGCGCTGGCTGCGATCACACAGAAAACACAGCCCGCTGCCTTCGGCGTCTCCACTAAGTAGCGGAACCGCCACGGGCTCCAGAGATGATCCATTGTGAGAGAGGTGCGCCGGTTGTCTACGGCGCGAGAGTGGCGTCAGGGGGGGCCGTGGCACCCAGATTGACCACGTCCTTGAGCTCTTTGCTCGGCTTGAAGTAGGGGATTTTCTTTGCAGGCACTTCCACCCGCGTTCCCGTCTTTGGGTTCCGACCCACCCGCGACTGCCGCTGCCGCGTCCGGAAACTGCCGAACCCGCGAACCTCGATCTTGTCACCATTCCGCAGCGCGCGTACCACGCTGTCGAAGATTGCCTCAACAATGACCTCGGATTCCTTCCGCGTCATTTCCACCACCCGTGAGACTTCCTCAATCAGTTCGGCCTTCGTCATGTCTCCCTCGGCTTTTCCCCTCTGGAATGAAGCAAGTAGCGGAAAACCAGAGTATCCCAAAATGGCTTCGTTTTGCAAATGCCGCGTCGCCGCGCTCTACTTGCGGCCTACTTCAAATTGTTCGGGATCCGTCTTTGCCAAATCCGACGCGATCGTTGCGGTGCGCTTCTGGTACTCGTCCAGACGACTTCGCTCCTCCGCTTCGGCGTGGGCCCGCATACTCAGCCCGATCTTTCGCTCCAGTTCATTCATTCGAACCACGCGGAACTCGAACTCCTGACCGGGGGTGAGTGGTGGCGCATCGGTCTTGCGTCCGCTCCAGCCTGGCACCTCCGAAAAGTGGCACAGACCTTCGACCCCCTCAGCGAGTTCGATAAACGCCCCGAATCCCGTCAGGCGTAACACCTTGCCCCGCACCGGTTCGTTCACGTTGTGCTTCTGGAACCACGTCTCCCATGAATCGGGCTGCAGTTGCTTCACGCCCAGAGACAGGCGTTTGTGCGATGCGTCGATGACCAGAATCACCGCCTGGATCACAGAACCCTTGCGCAGAATCTCATTCGGGTGCTTAATCCGCTTCGTCCACGAGAGATCCGAAATGTGCACCAGCCCGTCGATGCCCTCTTCGATCTCGATAAAGGCGCCGAACTCGGTCATGTTCCGTACCCGGCCCTCCACCACCGAACCCACGCTGTAGCGTTGTTCAACCGTAGTCCAGGGATTCGGCTCCAACTGCTTGAGCCCAAGCGAGATACGCCTGTCGGTTAAGCTCACGTCCAGAACCACCGATTCCACCGAATCACCCGGCTTCACCACCTTCGACGGATGCTTCATCCGCCGCGACCAGGTCATCTCGCTGATGTGGATCAGGCCTTCGACGCCCGCCTCGATCTCCACAAACGCGCCGTAGTCGGTCACGCTCACCACCCGGCCCACCACCTTCATGCCCGGCTGGTATCGCTCCGTGATGTCCTCCCACGGGTCGGGAGCGAGCTGCTTGATTCCCAACGACACGCGCTGCTTAGCCGTATCGTATTTCAGAACCCTGACCGTGATCTCATCGCCCGCCGTCAGGACCTCGGAAGGATGCCCTACGCGCCCGTACGAGATATCGGTGACATGCAGCAAGCCGTCGATGCCACCAAGATCCACAAACGCGCCGTACTCAGTCAGGTTCTTGACCACGCCCGTAACGATCGAGCCCTCGGCGATCGTATCCAGCGTCTGCTGCTTGCGAAGCGTGGCGTCCTCTTCGATCGCCATCTTCCTCGAAACCACGGCATTTCCGCGCTTTCGATTCAGCTTAATCAGGCGTACCGGAATGTCCTGGCCCACATACTGTTCCGGATTGCGGGGCGACCGAAGATCGATCTGCGAACCCGGCATGAACGCCGGAACGCCGATGTCCACCGTAAGACCGCCCTTGACCCGGCCCGTAACGCGCCCCGAAACGGTGAGCTGCTCGGCCAGAGCCTTATCCAGCGTGTCCCAGATGCGCAGCCGCGAGGCCCGCTCGTGCGACAGCCGCACGTAGCCCTCGGAGGTATGACCATCCTCGACGATGACTTCCACAACGTCGCCGACTGCCACCGTCACGTTCCCGTCAGGGTCGCGGAACTGTTCAATGGGGGCAACGCCATCCGACTTATGGCCCACGTCAATGAAGACGCTGGTCTGCGAAACCTTCAGAACACGACCGGACAGGACCTCGTGACGCGCGGGCGGCGCGAGGTGACTGTAGTCCTCCAGAAGATGCTGGTATTCGTCCGGATCCGTGTCGCCGATTGCGGAGTCGATGTCCTCAGCCGTTTCGTTGTCTGGCAAAGCCTGTACTCCCCTGATTCCCCGGTCACTACGTGCCAGAGATTCTAATCAGTGTAGGAAGGGCTTGGAAGATTGTCAAACCAAAACGCGACGTGAGCTTACGAAATCAATCGCCCGACACTATTCGGCTTGAGCCCGGACCAGTGGAGCCGGCGCGATTCGCTCCATAACCCCCGTAACGAGCGCGCCGTAGCCGCTGTTGCGGTTGTACACCCTGAGCTTCGCCAGCAACGTCTTGTCCCGGTAGTATCGCCCTTCGGAAAGCACGTGGGCGACCTCGTGGATCGCCTCGCTGATGCTGTCGAAACGGCTCTTGCCGTTCGCCCAGCCGAACAGATTGTTCCCGCGGGCCTGCTTGCCGGCACCGGTCTCTACGAACGCCAGGCTCGGCAAGAGACGCCAGTCCAGCCCGTGGGCATCGGCTTCAGCAACGAAGATTCCCGCGAACCTTTCAGCCGGGCACCGTTGATCTTTCAGGAATTTGCGGAGAATCGTTTCCCGCAGATCGAACTTCTTACGATTCTTAGTGAGGTCCGGGTTCTTCTCAAACTCATTCGATTGAGCGGTAGCTGCTGCTACTCCCAGGACTCCTGCTGCGATTACCAAACCAGATTGGAAAAAGCGCTTCATTCGATGTCGTTCTCCTTTTGTTTGGAACTTGGCGGACTCTACAACTTGCCAGCTTCCAACGGGGGTCGACGGCTCTCTATGGAGCGGCCGAAGTGCACTTGCATCCTCAGGGACGCTCGTGCACTGGGTCGTTTTCTACCGTTTGTGATCAAAAAGCCATATGGGCTATTATAACAGCCCCTCCGTAAATTCATATCCAAAACTTAGCGGTGCAGTCGGAGGGCGTTCGGAGCAGCACACCTTTTTGCGCAACTGGGTTTCAAGAGCGTTGCGCCGCGCGGTTGGCGATGGTTAGACTGAAACAGTGAGTTTCTTTAGCAAGAAAGAAGAGCCTGCGGTTCCTCCGGCTCGCCCGGCAGCCCCGCCGCAGCCGCCCGCTTCCTTCGCACCACCAACCCCCGCCCCTACCCGCGCCCCAGAAGTAAAAAAGGAGTCCGTCCCAGTGTCCAGTACCCCCTATCGCACCCCTGATATTGACAAGAATTTCATTGGCAAGGCCGTTCGCATCGTCGGCCAGATCTTCACCAAGGAAGACTTGTATGTGGATGGTGACATCGAGGGGACGATCGAATCGCAGGACACCCGCATCACCATTGGCAGCAATGGTCGCGTTCAGGCCGGCATCAAGGCTCGTGAAGTCGTGATTCTCGGCCAGATTCAGGGTGACGTGGAAGCCACCGATAAGGTGGATCTCCGCAAAGATGCCAAGCTCGTCGGCAACATCACCACGGCGCGCATCAGCATCGAAGACGGTGCCGTTTTCAAGGGCAGCATCGATATTCGGAAGCCCGAGCCGAAGCCGGCTCCCCCCGCTCCGTCAGTCTCTTCCCCCGCGGCCGCTCCCGTCATAAGCGCGCCCGCGCCTTCCGTTACCCCCGGCGCCTCTGCAGCAGTAGCCGCAGGTCAGCCCGGCGCAATTCGGCGCTAAGCGCCCCGGTCGAGGGCCGTCAATTTGTTAACTGACAAAATTCGAGCCCTCTTCCAGCGGGGCAACGACGAACCGCTATCAGCTGCCAACCGCGTGCGCATCCCGGGGTCGCTCTCGAAACACGCCCAGAAGACCGGCCTGTCTGAGGCTCGCGCCAGCCGCGGCCTCGAACAATTCTTCTTCAACCTGCGCGATTCCGTGGGCCTGACGATCCTCGACCTGGCGGTCCCCAATCAGGACAACATCAGCTTTCTGACCAACCTCGGTCACAAGCTGTACACGGCGGATCTGATCGGCTGCCTCGACGATGCCTTCGGTAAGAACCCCGGCGACCAAACCAATGCCGGTCGCATCGACTACTTCCTGCGCAGTTCTCTCGACTACCCGCCGGAGACCTTCGACGCCGTGCTCCTCTGGGACGGGCTCCAGTTCATGGGGCCCGCTCTCCTTGCGGCAACCGTCGACCGGCTCTACGACATCATGCGCCCGGACGGATATCTGCTGGCTTTCGTGACCGCGAACGAGCGTGTGACGGAA
>JAOAPO010000093.1 GCA_025462945.1 Bryobacterales bacterium | reverse complement strand
GCTGAATCTGCCGCTCCTGATCCTCCGAAACGGCAAGAACAGGCGTCACTCGGGGCATGTCTCAGTGTATGCTGACCTGCGATTTACGTCCAGCTATTTGCTGGACACTACACTAGTTCTCCTAAGTCGGGGTCAGTGTTCATCTGAAAAAACGCGGGAGATCAACCAACGCATGTATCGCTCCTACATCCGAGTATAGGGTCAACAGCGCCGAAATATGACAGTTGATAAGCACTTGATGATAGGAACCGTACTAACCTTAGATAGCCCACCCGGATTGTTTCGTCGCAGCTTTGTATGAAATGAAGGCTCAAGAACCTTGCAGTAACTCGGTTACTCGCCTCGTTACCTTTGGCACAGCAGTGCGCGACGAGAGCGCCGAACGCCGGCTAGTATGCAGTTATCTCAGACTTACCGGCTACAGCTTCACCGTAACGTGCTGAGAGCGTCAGGATCGCCGTGAGGTTCCCCCGTCAGAATTTGGCCCCTAACCTCTGGCCATGCACTTCGTCGGGATCAGGCGCTCAAGATCGTCAGCGACCGAGGCGTAGCCTTCCAGCGTCATGGGTTTTTCCAGAAAACAGGTCGCGCCCAACCGCGCGGCTGTCTCCTTCTCAGACGCTTGCGTCGTCGATGTAAGCATTGCTACGGGTACATCGCAGCCAATCGGGCTCGCCCGTAAGCGCTGAAGTACATCGAAACCTGAAAAGATTGGCATGTTGACGTCCAGCACCACCAGATCAGGGCAGGGCACAAAGCCCCTGCAGACTTCGTCAGCAATGCCCATCGCTTCCCGACCATTGCCTGCGATCAGCAGGCGCCCGGTGAAGCCGTTCTGCGCAAACGCCATCTGCAGAAGGTCAATGTCTGCAGGATTGTCATCGACCAGCAGAATAGTAGGACACAGAAGGTGACTTCCCCGTCTTAGGTGCTCCACGGCCTTCACGTACAAAGAGCTGTATGTCGTCGGCCCAGTGGCGCTATTCATGCGGTATTTATTGCACGTTTTTAGCCCAATAAGCCGTGGGAGGAACGGCATTCTTCTCATTCATAACATGATTCTTATCACTCATAAGAAGACGTGCAGCACAATCGGCTCCGCGGCTGGCCCCGCCAGCAGAGACGGCGCCGACTGCGTCCACACGGGTCGCGACGCTACCGTAAAGCCCGTTCACATACTGCCTACTGTATGGCGAAAGGTTTTCGAGCTTCTCACGGACGGTAACTGGCGATTCCGCTACCAAACCGGGTGGCTCGATCCACACGGCGCGCGAGGCGCTGGCCTTGGCCGAGGCCGCGGAGGAAGTCGAGGGCTTCGGCTTCGGACATGGCTGCGCCGGTATTCAGGGGATGCGGCTGGCGGATGGACGCGGGCAGGGTCTGGCTGATGAGGTCTTCGAGCGAGTCGGCTCCGACCACTTTGAGCATGGCGTCGACGTCCGCTGGGGACGGGCCGATGTGACGGCGTTGGAAAGTTTTGGCTGGCGGGGCTGTGGCAGGCGCGGAAGCGGTGCGGGCGGAGGACATTGAAGAACCTTTTCGCCCCATCTGTCGCTTGTGCCTGAGAACGTTATCCGTCGGCGAACGGGCGTTGCGGCCCGCTACTCTCCAGATGTTGATGTGCGACGGTCCTTTTGCCTGAGAGTTTCCGGGGCGGTTGCCCCTTCGGCGTCAGCGGTGAGGCTGATCTCTCCCATCTCTTTCAGGACATCGCGGGGGTGGGGTTGGTGGTGGCGGGTGGAAGTCAGGCTGTCTTCGCCTGAAGGCACCGTCAACGACGCAACGATCGTTTCGGCATATCATGGGCCCTGGATCCTATCTGGCCGAGCAGAGACACTTCAAAGTCGCCGAGCATTCCAATGCCGAGCATTCCAATACTGCGCAGGCCTGGCACAACCAGTCCGCCGAGGAAGCGCTGGCGCACTTTGGTTCCTCGGCCGCCGGACTGTCTGTCCGCGAGGCGGCTCAACGTCTCTCTGCGGACGGCCCAAACGAGCTCAAAGAGGGCACACGCATCTCCCCGATCCAGATTCTGCTCGGGCAGTTCAAGAGCATCATTGTTTGGATTCTCATTGCTGCCGGAGTTATTTCCGGTGTGCTGGGCGACTTGCTGGACGCGGTTGCTATCCTTGCGATCGTCTTTCTCAACGCCGTCATCGGCTTCTACCAGGAGTTCAGCGCGGAGAAGTCCATCGGAGCGCTCAAGAGCCTGACCGCGCCTGAGGCCAAGGTGCGGCGCGACGGGCATGTCATTTCTATACCCGCTTCGAACATCGTCGCCGGTGACATCCTCGAACTCGAGGCCGGCGACCTGGTCGCGGCCGATGCCCGTCTCCTGGAAGCGGCGGCGCTGAAGTGCACCGAATCCGCCCTGACCGGCGAGTCTGAAGCGGTGGAAAAGCAGCCCGCAACCTTGACGACAGGCGACATTCCGCTCGGCGACCGCAGCAACATGGTTTTCATGGGTACGAGCGCTGCTGCCGGTACAGGACAGGCCGTAGTTGTGGCCACGGCAATGAAGACGGAGCTGGGGCGGGTCGCCGGGCTGATGGAAGAGGCGGGCTCCGACCGGGACACGCCGCTGCAGCGGAAACTAGACTCGTTCGGCCGCATCCTCGCCCGGTCCGCGCTGGGTATCGTCGCCCTCATGGTCGGGATAGGCTGGCTTCGCGGGACTAAACTTCTCGACTTGTTCATGACGTCGATCAGCCTCGCGGTGGCCGCCGTGCCGGAGGGGCTGACTGCTGTGGTTACGGTGGCGCTCTCGCTTGGCATTCGGCGTATGGCGCGCCGCCGCGCGCTGGTGCGTAAACTCGCCGCGGTCGAGACGCTTGGCTCAACGAGCGTCATTTGCACCGACAAGACGGGGACCCTGACCGTCGGCGAAATGACGGTACGCTCTCTTTACGTCGGGGGCCAGATCTACGAAGTCACTGGAGAAGGCTATGGACCGGAGGGCGAGGTGCGCTTCGAGGACAAGACAGTGGACTCGACGCACCTCGAGCCGCTGCTTGAACTCGCGACGGTCATCCTCGGCTGCAACCATGCGCATCTCGTCCAGGAGGACGGGACCTGGAGAACCGTCGGCGATCCTACCGAAGGGGCTTTATTGGCGGCCGGCGCGAAGGCCGGCGGGGACCGGAACCGCATCGAAACGGAATGGCCAAAGCAACAGGAGCTTCCCTTCGATTCCGACCGTAAGCGGAGCGCAGTCATCCGGCGGACACCAGGCGGGAAGCTTCGAGCACTCATCAATGGCGCACCAGGCGGGCTGTTACAACTTTGCACTCACGTATACACAAGCACCGGTATCCTTCCGATGACCGACAAGGACCGCGATCTGATTCTGGCGCAAACCTCTGCCATGGCGGAGCAGGCGCTGCGTGTGCTCGGTTCGGCCTACCGCGATCTGGAAGGTGGGGATTTGGAAGGTGGAAGACCCGCTGGATTTACGATCGACGAAGTTGAGCGCGACCTCGTCTTTGTTGGTTTGACGGCGATGTATGATCCCCCCCGGCCCGAAGCCAAAGGAGCCGTTGCGAAGTGTCAGGCGGCGGGCATCCGAGTGGTCATGATCACAGGTGACCACCCTGCCACCGCTGCCACGATCGCGCGCCAACTTGGGATCTCGTCCAGCGCCGTCGCTGCGACGGGGGTGGAAGTGGAAAAGTTGTCCGATGAACAGCTGCGGCAGCTTGCGCCCGGCATTTCCGTCTATGCGCGCGTGACCGCTGAGCACAAGCTCCGCATCATCAGAGCTTTGCAGGCAAATGACGCAGTCGTGGCGATGACTGGAGATGGCGTGAACGATGCGCCGGCCATCAAGGGTGCCGATGTCGGCATCGCGATGGGGAAATCGGGAACAGAGGTCACGAAGCAAGCGGCGGACATGATCATCACCGACGACAACTTCGCGACGATCGTGGAGGCCGTTGAGGAGGGCCGCGGCGTTTATACGAACATCCGTAAGACTCTTCAATACCTGCTGGCAGGGAACACAGGTGAACTGTTGTTGATGACGGTCTGCGTTGCCTCCGGTCTGCCCACCCCGTTGCTGCCGATTCACTTGCTCTGGATCAATCTGGTCACGGATGGCTTGCCCGCGCTTTGCCTCGCGACGGACCCGGCCGACCCGGACGTGATGAAGCACCGCCCACGTCACCGTTCACAGTCAATCACGGACCGCGCCTTCCTTCGGACTATGTTTCTAACGGGGTTTCTCACAGCTGGCGTCGCGTTCGCCGTTTACTTGTTGGCCTTGCGGACGGGAACAATCGAAGTCGCCCGCACGTCCGCCTTCACTGTTCTGGTTTTTGCCGAACTATTGCGGTCCTTCGGAGTCCGCAGCGAAACCAGGCCGGTCTGGCGCGTCTCCGTATTTGCGAACATGAACCTGCTAATCGTGGTTACACTGTCTATTGGTATCCAGTTGTGGATCCAACACTGCGCGACTCTGGGCAGGTTCCTGAAGACGTCTTCCATGCCGCTCTCCGACAGCTTGCTGCTTTTGGCGGCGGGCGCTGTCCCGCTGGTGGTCCTGGAGATAGGGAAGGTAGTACGCGGGTTCCGGACGCAGTGAATTGGGGTTGGGGGCGGCGCGCTGGTATAAAGTGCTTCCATGCGCATTGCTGTTTTGCTTGTCTTGTTTGCCGGTAGTCTGGCCGCTCAGAACGCTACCCGGGCGGGTCGTTTCTATGTTGAGCATCCGACGCTTTTGAATCTTGGTTTCGAGTGGGGAATCGAGGGAGATGCGAACCGGAACGCGACGGTGGAGGTTCGGTTTCGGAAGGTTGGGACTGAGGCGTGGCGGCCGGCGCTGCCGTTGCTGCGGATCGGCGGCGAGCGGATCTATCGCGAGCGGGAGAACATGCGGTATACGGTTCCGGAGGGCTTTGCGGGCAGCATTCTGAATCTGGAGCCGGGCACTCAGTACGAGTGTGAGTTGACGCTGAAGGATCCGGATGGTGCAACGGGGCAAGCGCAGCAGCGGGTGACGGTGGCGACGCGGACGGAGCCGCAGCCTTATCAAGGCGGGCGTGTGCTGCATGTATATCCGGCGGACCATGAGGGGCCGAAGATTGAGCCGAGTTTTATTGGATTGAAGGCGGCTTACTACGGGGAGGGTCGGGGGGACTGGACGGCGGTCCGGATGAATAAGGCTCAACCGGGAGATACGATCCTGGTGCATGCGGGGCTTTATCGGCCGGAACGACTGAACTATGTGGATCCGCTGAGTGCGCCGTTCACCGGGAGCTGGTCGCTTTCTCTGAAGGGGACGGCGGAGAAGCCGATCACGATCAAGGGTGCGGGCGATGGCGAGGCGATTTTCGATGGTGCCGGGAATCACAAGCTGTTCGATGTGATGGCGACGCAGCACCACATCTTTGAGGGCCTGACTTTCCGAAACACCGAGGTCGCGATGTTTGCGGGTGAGAAGGACGTGATGGGGGCGGTGGCCCTCACGGTTCGCAACTGCCGTTTCGAGGATATCGGAGTGGCCGTTTGGACGGAAAATGCGGACTCGCGGGACTTTCTGATCACAGACAACCTTTTCCTGGGACGTGAGGACCAGATGCGGCTGATTGGGTGGAATCAGTTGGGTCAGCGGACGGCGGGAATTTATCCTTCACATCAGCTTCGGAGTTTCTTCGCGATCAAGGTTTACGGGCCGGGGCATGTTATCGCGCACAATGCGGTGGCGTACTTTCACGATGCGATTTGTATCTCGACGTATGGTCCGCCCGATGCGGATCCGCAGAAGCGGGCTTCGTCGATCGATATCTATAACAACGATATTCACCTGACTAATGACGATTTCATCGAGTCGGACGGTGGGGCGCATAACATTCGGGTGTATGGGAACCGGGGCGTGAATGCGGCGCATAACGGATTGAGTGCGCAGCCGATGTTTGGGGGTCCGGTCTATTTCTTCCGCAATGTGCTTTATCAGGTCCCGGCGGGCGGAGCGTTCAAGTTCAATGCCAAGCCGGCGGGGATTTTGGCGTACCAGAACACGCTGATTGTGGAACAGACGGCAACGGATCCGTATTCAAATGCGCATTTCCGGAACAACTTGTTTCTGGGCCGGGATACGCCGAACCGGGGCGTGATGACCTGGGCGAATGCAACTGCGGATTACAGCAGCGACTACAACGGGTACCGTCCGAACCGGGGTGTGGCGGCGCAGTACAAGTGGCTGGCACCGGGAAGCGGAAAGACTGCGTACGAGGCGAAGGATACGGACTGGCGCAGCTTCGGGAACCTGGCAGAGGTGCAGAAGGCCACCGGGCAGGAGGCGCACGGGATCGAGGTGGATTTCGACGTGTTCGAGAATCTGACGCCTCCTGATGCCGCGCAGAGGTATCACGTTTACCACGCGATGGATCTCAATTTCAAGTTGAATCCGAAGGGTAAGGCTGTGGATGCGGGTGTGTTGCTGCCCACGATCAACGATGATTTTACGGGCCGTGCTCCGGATTTGGGTGCGGTGGAAGTGGGTCGCCCGGAGCCGCATTACGGTCCGAGGTGGATCACGTGGAAGCCGTTTTACCGTTGATGAACTGATGACTTCACTAATACTGAAGCGTGGGCGATATTTTTTAGTATTGATAAATGCCGGGTAACTACTGCTGAAACACGTTTAACTCATCACGCTCTTCCTGTGTATGACGTACAGGGTAATGCGTCGATGAATGCGTCGTGGACGATGCAGCGGTGGAGTGCGCTGGACCAGAGGGTGCTGCGCGCATCGGACGGGTCTGAGCTGCCGTGTCTGTGCCGCAGTGCCCGGACCGTGCTGCGCTCCTTCAGCAGCAGCTTCTTCCTGGTGACGCGGTTCCTGCCTGCACACAAGCGAGAGCGGGTCGAGCTTATCTATGCTGCGGTGCGGTATCCGGATGAGATTGTGGACACCTTTCCGCTTTCGTCTGAAGAGAAGCACCGGGCGCTGCGTACGTGGCAGGAGAGCTACGATCGGGGCCTCGCGATGGCTGATCCCGGTACCCGGTTAGGGGCGGGCGTGCCCTGGATATTGGCCGGCTTCACGGAAGTGGTTCGGGAATGCGACATCCCTGCAGAGCATTACCACGCGTTTCTGGATGCGATGCGACAGGATATCGAGCCGAGAGTGTTTCGCGATCTCGATGATCTGATTGAGCGATATATTTACGGCAGCGCCGTCGTGGTGGGGTACTTTCTGGCTCATGTATACGGCACGGGGAGTGGGGCTGCGATGGCGGACGCATACGCTTGTTCCGCGAATCTAGGCATCGCGCTGCAACTCACTAACTTCTGCCGCGATGTTACAGAAGACCGCACGCGCGGGCGTCTTTATATTCCGATCGATGTGGTCAGGGCGCGTGGACTGGAAGAGGCGGTGATGGAACTCGCCCGCGATGCCGAGAAGCGCTATCGAAAGGCGGCGGACTCGCTGGGTGTGTTCGCAGAGGACACAAGGCCGGCGATACGCGCGTGCATCGATGTCTACCGTTTGCTGAACCGCCGCATTTTGCAGGCCCGCGGCGATACGCGCATTCGGCATTCGGTACCGGCCGCGGAGAAGTTCAGCGCGCTTCCTCCCGGGAAATACTGGCGGCTCCCGCTGGCTTATCTGGGGGCGATCTGATGGCGGTGGCTGCGCATGCGGCACCCGTGCGAAACCTCGCAGGCACATCGAAGCGCATCGTGGTTGTGGGTGCAGGGCTGGGGGGGCTAAGCGCCGCGATCCATCTACGACTGGCGGGCCATCAGGTCACCATCTACGAGAGCGATGCGCGCGTAGGAGGGCGAGCGAACCTGCTGGAACTGGATGGGTTCCGCTTCGATACCGGTCCGTCGCTGGTGAATTATCCGTGGGTGTTCGAGGAGCTTTTTCGGGCGGCGGGGCGGGATCTGTATGACTATGTGACGCTGCTGCCCGTAGACCCCTCGATCTCGTTCCGGTGGCGAGATGGCGAGAGGTTGAGCCTGTCGAGTGACCGGGCGGCACTGGTCGCAGAGTTCGCGCGATTCGAGCCGGGTGCGGCAGGGGCAGTGGAGCACTTCTTTCGGACGAGTCGCGAGAAGTACCGGATCGCGTTCGAGAAGCTTGCGTGCCGGAACGAAGATAACCCTCTGAAGTGGCTGACGGCGCTGTCCGGTGCGGAGTTGCTGCAGACGGGGATCTGGCGGTCGGTGTGGAGCGAGTTGTCGCGATCGTTCCGATCGCGTCACATTCGGGAGGCGCTGGGTTCGTATTCGATGTACCTGGGCGGGTCACCATTCAGTCTGCCGGGGGTGTTCACGATCCTGCCGTACGGGGAACTGGAGTACGGTCTCTGGCTGCCACGGGGTGGAGTCTATGGGCTGGTGGAGGCCATCGAGCAGCTGGCGATGGAGTTGGGGGTTGTGATCCGTACGGAGACTCCAGTGCATCGGATCGCGACTCAGGCGGGGTCGGTGACTGGTCTCGTACTGCAGGATGGCGAACGCGTGAGTGCCGATGTGGTGGTGTCGAATGTGGACCTGCCGACGACGCAGGCGGGTCTGCTGGGAGAGCCGGCCCCGAAGGTGGCGATGACGCCTGGGGTGGTGACGTTCTATTGGGGCGTGCGCGGGCGTCCGGTTGGGTTGGGGCATCATACGATTTTTCTGCCCGAGGATTACAAAGGTACGTTCGCAGAGTTGCTGGATCGGGGCGGGATACCGGATGATCTGCCATTCTATGTCTCCGTGCCGTCGGAGACGGACGCTTCGCTCGCGCCGCCGGGAGATTCGTGCGTGTTCGTGCTGGTGCCTGTACCGGTGCTGAGCAAGCTGGGTTCAGTTGACTGGGCGGACACGGTTGCCGGGATTCGGCGGAAGGTGCTGGCTCGACTGCATTCCCAAGGGGTTGAGTTGCCGGAGTCGAGTATCGTCACGGAGCGCCGTTTCACTCCGGTTTACTGGAGCGCGCGGTTTGGCCTTTACGACGGTTCGGCGTTTGGTGCTGCGCACACCCTGTTTCAGGTTGGGCCGTTTCGCGCCCGCAACCAGTCACGGCGGTACGACGGCCTGTTCTATGTGGGGTCGAGCACGACCCCGGGCGCTGGTATGCCGATGGTCATACTCAGCGGCAGGATGACTGCCGAGAGGGTTGGCGCGTATGTTCGTTAAGCGCCACGGCAGCGGGCCGGAGGTGTACTTCTGCATTCACGGATGGAGCGGGAGCCATCGCACGTTCGACCCTCTGTTGCCATTCGCGCCAGAGACGGTGACCGTGTACTCAGCGGACCTGCCTGGGTACGGAAATTCCGCGCCATCAAGAAAGTGGGAGCTTGCGTCGGTGACGAACGAGATTGTCGCGGCGCTGGATGAGACGGGAGCGACGTCGGTGACCCTGGTGGGCAACTGCCTGGGGGCGCTGCTGGCTTTACACGCAGCGGCCGAGCGCCACCGGGTGATTAGCCGGGTCGTGCTGATTGACGCTTTCGCGCGCTGGCCGTGGTACTTCCGAGTGTTCACTTTCGAGGGTTGGGGTAAGTACGCGTACGCGACGACGTTCGCGAACCCGATAGGGCGATGGATCACGAATCGGGCACTGGCGTCAAGGCGAACCTCGGAGTCGGATTTGACGCATGGTTTTGTGGAGCAGCAGCACGATGTGCAGCTGCAGTATTTGCAGGTGGTGCGAGAGATCGAATCGGTGGGTGAGTTCGCCGGCCTTTCTATGCCGGTGGATATCGTGTTCGGCTCTCGCACATTCGGGGCTGTGCGGGATTCAGCAAGGGCGTGGGTGGACATGTGGCCGCATGCGCGGGTGACGGAGATTCCCCACGCGGGACACCTTGTACTGCAGGAAGCGGCGGACGTGGTGAGCGAGCTGATATTTCGAGGAGGCGCATGTCGGGCGGAATCCGCAGTTACATCGAGCAGCATGCACCGGTGATCGATCGGGCACTGGGCGAGCGGATGCCCGTATCGAGCCTGAGCGGGGCTGAGCGCCTGAACGATGCGGTTCACTACGCATTGTTCTCGGGTGGGAAAAGAATGCGGCCCGTGATGGTGCTGCTGAGCGCAGAACTGTGCGGAGCGAAGCCGCACGCGGCCATGACGGCAGCGTGTGGCGTGGAATTTTTGCATGCAGCGTCGCTGATTTTGGACGATCTGCCCGCAATGGATGACGCGGCGGTTCGGCGCGGATTTCCAACGGTGCACACGGTGTTCGGGGAGGACATGGCTTTGCTTGCGGCGGTCGCGCTAATGAATGAGGCTTACGCCGCCTTTGCCGAGGTCCCCTCACTGCTGCGGACGGCTGTTCGCGAGATCGGGATCAGCGGGATGATCGGCGGGCAGGCAGCGGATGTTTGCGGTGCGCACTCGCGAAGCCGGTTGCAGAAGACGACGGCACTGACGCGGCTCGCGATGGCGTGCGGCGCGGAATCGGCTGGTGCGTGCCGCGCCGACACTGAAGCTGTGGTTGCCTTTGGAGAAGCTTTAGGCGAGGCTTACCAAATATGCGATGACATGGTGGACGCGTTCTCGACAGACGCTGAGTCGGGCAAGACCACTGGTCAGGATCAGAGGCATCGCCGCTGGAACAGCATGACGGAACTGGAAGGGCACGCGGCGTGCGAGCGAGTTCACCTGCTAATCGAAGTTTCGCTGGAGCGAATCCGGGGCCGCTTTGGCCGGTCAAGGGAAGCCGAGTTACTGAAGGAGTTCGCGTGGTCGATTGTCGGCAGAGGTCTGGAGCTGGTGAAGGATGATTCTGCTTCTGTCAGCATTCGCCGGCCTCATTTTGGTTCTGTGGAACGTGACCCGCTGGCCGGCGGTGCGGGCGCCTGAAGTTCTACCCGATGCCAGAGTTGCGGTGTTGATACCGGCGCGCGATGAAGAAGCGAACCTGGCTGCCTGTCTGGAGACTGTACTTTCCCAGTCATGCGTGGCGGAGGTACTCGTTTACGATGATCATTCGGCGGATGGCACTCGCGCCATCATCGACTCGTTTGCGATACGCGATGCGCGCGTGCGTCTGGCAGGGACCGCCCCCCTTCCCGCCGGGTGGTGCGGGAAGACCTTCGCGTGTTCGCGCCTTGCAGCTGAGGCGAGTGCACCATGGCTGCTGTTCCTCGATGCCGATGCGCGGCTTGAGCCACTCGCGGTAGCTGGCATGGTCGGGGAGGCAAAACGGCGGTCCGCGACCTTTCTTTCCTGCTGGCCGGGGCTGACCATGGTCAGTTTTTGGGAGAAGCTGCTCATGCCGATGCTTAACTTTGTGGTGTTTTCGATGTATCCGGCGCCACTCAGTTTGACGCGGCGAGAACCGTCTTTGGGCCTGGCCCACGGCGCCTGCATTCTGGTGGACAAACGAACTTACGATTCCGTGGGCGGTCATACGGCTGTGGCGTCTGAGATTTTCGAAGATACGCGACTGGCGCAGGTGTGGCGAGAGCGCGGCGAGCTCTCAATTTGTCTGGACGGCAAGGACGTGGTGCGCGTTCGGATGTATCGAACGCCTCGGCAGATCTGGCGCGGGTTTCAGAAGAACCTGCGGGGTGCTTTCAAGACCGAGCTTGCGTTTTGGGCGTTCCTGCTGGTTCATGCTCTCGTGTTCCTGTATCCGTTTCTGGCGTTGCGGCGTGCGGCCCTGGTGGTGATTGCGGCGCGACTGCTGCTTGCCTTGCGTTTCCACCAGCCGTTTTGGAGCGCATTGCTGCACCCAGTGGGCGAAGTGTTCATGCTCGCGCTTGGCGTGGCATCGTGGTGGGCGTGGCGCGGCGAAGGCGTTTTGTGGAAGGGCCGGGTGTATCGGCGGGCATGAAAGCGGTCATCATCGG
>JAOAPO010000078.1 GCA_025462945.1 Bryobacterales bacterium | reverse complement strand
CGCGTAAATTTTCGCGCCGCGCGCAACAGCGGCGTCCAGAGACTCCAGCACCAACATGCCAGACCCTTCGCCGGGAACCATGCCCTTCCGGTTCTTGTCGAACGGCTGGCACTTCTCCGGAGCGATGGCCCCCAGGCGTGAAAACCCGGTGTAGGTGATGCGTGAAAACGCGTCCGCACCGCCCGCCAGCACCACATCCACGCGGCCTGTACGGATCAGATCGAAGCCGTAACCTACGGCGTAATTTCCGGCTGCACAAGCAGTCGGAATCATGATCGCCGGACCATGTGCGCCAAACTCGAGCGCCAGTTGTGCCGGCATTGTGTGGCACGGGTACTTCGCCATTACATCGGCCGGTATGGCGTCTTCACCGCCAGCCTTCCTGGCGTCGTTGTACTGCTCCACGAACAAGGGCTCGCCCGAGGTGGTGCCCATCGAGATACCGATGCGCCCACCGTCGAGATTCGCGAAATCCAGCCCTGAGTCGCCCACGGCAAGTTTGGCAGCGCCCACGGCCATCTGCGTCGCGCGGCCCATGACATCCGCCCGCGCCTGCGTCATGAACCGCAGCGGATTGAAGTCTTTCACTTCACCGCCGATATGCACAGGAAACGCAGTCGTATCGAACAGCGACACCTGCGAGATACCCGATGCGCCGCCTAACAAGGCCATCCAAAAGGCGTCTTTCCCCGTTCCGATTGAGGAGACGACGCCTATGCCCGTTACGGCAACGCGTCTCATGCTTTCGCTGCGGCGCCCTGGGCGAGCCAGTGCTCGACCAGCTTCACGGACTCATTCACGTTCGTGGCTTTGTTGAACTCGTCTTCCGGAATGTCGATCTTGAACTTCTTGTCCACGGCAATCATGACTTCCATGGCCATCAGCGAATCGACGCCGAGTTCATCCATGTAATGCGCGGTGTCCGGCACTTCGTCCGGCTCGCGCTCGGTCACGCGGGCAACGAGTTTCTTAATCTCGGCGCGAATCTCTTCAGTAGTGAAAGTAGCGGTAGCTGGCGACATGTAATTAGATCCCTTTGTTTTCCTGGAGCGGCCGCAGCAAACGTAGCGCCGGCCTGGTATTGAACTTCTCGACGTACCGGGTGTGAGCGGCATCGCCCGGGTAATGCTCATTCCCTGTATAGGGATAGCTCTTCATGCCATGGAAAGGCAGCGGCTTCACCGATGTCGAGAACGCCGTATTCGCGTCTGCATCCTTCGCCCACCCATCCACCATCAGCAGATAATCACGTGTCCAGCCGGCCCGCAGCGCAGGCATCTTCGCCGGATCGAACCTCAGTACCAGCTCATCGCCGGAACCCATGATCACGAAGCGATCATCCGTCGCGCCCAGGAGTTCGCGAACGTCGCCGTAGCGGGTGTAACTGCCGGGCGTCGGATTCCAGTTCGAGACGGGAGAGACCTGGTCGTAGACGAAGTATTCGGGCTGCTTGCGCGCCGGATCGATAACCGCCTTCGAGAAGCCGCGGAAGCCCAGCCCCGCCGACTTCGCGTCGACTTTGGTCAGCACTGTTTGCGGAGCGGAGGTGTCTTCGCTCAGGAAGATCTCGTCCCAGTACACGCAAAGGTTGGTCACGATGCGAACTTCGCGCGAAGCTGAGAGGAATTTGCCCGTCAGTTCCACTGAGATGGTCTTCGGTTTGCCGGCGGGGATTCCCATGTCGGCAATGACCGTCTGCCACTGACCCTGTGCGTTCTTCACCTGCAGGTAAGGCATGATCAGCCCTTCCTTCGTTTCCTGCGACTTACCAAGGAAGGTGCTGCCATCAGCCCAGTCGACCCAGCCGCTGAGGACGAGCACTGCCTTGTTTGCCGGCGCCGCCGTGCCGAAGTTTAGGTCCAGATGGTGCAAAGGAGCTGTACCGTCGGAGTTGCGCTCAAACGCGTCGGGGTAGCGCGCGTCCTTTTTCAGGAGTTGCGCCAGAACGTCGCGGCCCTGGTCATCGGCTGCGGCTGTCGGATGAATCGGCTTCTCGACGCCGTAGAGCCGGAAGTCCGGGAACGGTGGGGACTTGAACTTGTCGTTCGTATAGATCGTGGCGGACTTCGGATGATCCACCGCGATCAGCTGGATTTGATCGAGGTACGAGACCTCGCGCAGCTCTTCGGTGATCCGGATCTCGTAGGCGCCGTCCTTCTGCACCATCGCCTCTCCGGGGATCTGCACGTACTCGTCGTGATCGGTCGGGAAGTACTTGCCGTCGCCTGAACTCGCACCCAGAGGAGCCACGCCGAGCACGTCCGTCAGGAAAGTGAACCCGGTACCATTCCAGGTGAAGATCATGGGGCAGGATCCGGACAGCCGCTGCGCTTCTTTATACGCGTAAGCCTTGCCCGCGGCCTGATGGACTTCGTTTTGGATCAGTCCGTTTGCCCAGGTGATGCGGACCGTATCGGCTTGTTTGTAGTCACGCAGTCCGAAGTCGAGAGGCATGCCCAGATACGTCTTCTTCTGGTAATGTGCACCGCTCTTGACTTCCACCTTTGCGCCGTAAGACTGCTTCAGATTCTTCACGCCCGCCAGGGCCACGCGAAGCCACCCGCCTCCAAATCCATCGGCGTCCAGAATACTCGCGCCGTCTTTAGCGATGGCGACCACAGATGTGCGGCCGTCAGCCAGTGTTGCGGCGGTGAGAGCCGTGCCCGTATCGAGTGCGGCCAGCTTCATGGCCGCGAAATGACCCTGCCCGTCGTTTAGGTAAACAGCGCCCGTAGGCACCAGCGTCACCTTACCCTCGGCGTCTTTGCGCTCGATCGTGCCCGCCACGATTACATCCTGAAGACCGCTGTTGCGAAGGTCCGCGACGGCCACCGGGCCACCCGCATCCCATGGGGGACCGGCTTCGAGCTTCGCGGCGCGGTTGAACAGAATTTGCGCTTTCGCACCTGTACCGAACACGAGGTCTGTCGCCGAATCGTTATCGAGATCACATGCTGAGAGCCACTTTGCTCCGGCGGGAAGCGACGGTACCTCGACGGCCTCATATTTTCCGTTCAGCTTGTCGCGATACAGAACGCCTCCGCGGTCCGCATAGCTGACCACCAGATCCATGCCGTCCGTATCGGGTACCAGATCAAAGAAAACGCCGTCGATAGCCGTACCCTTGACGAATGGGAAAGCCGCCGTTTCGTTACTGAAACCAGCAGCGCCGTTATTCCGAACGAGCGCCGGCTGTGCGCCGAGCAGCACCAGATCCAGATCGTAGTCGTGGTCATAGTCCACCCAGAGCGCCTTCGAGAAAGCGCCCTTAGGCAGTTTCAACTCGGACTTCGTGAACTTGCCCTTAACGTTGAGCCAAAGCGAGGCATCAGCCTTCGTAAGAACCGCAAGATCTGCCAGGCCGTCGTTGTTGAAGTCCGCCACTGAGACAGAAAGAATATCGCCGACATCGCCCATGCCGATATCGGACACCTTCGCGCCCGCAACAAAACCCTGAGCGCCCCTGGAAGACCAGACAATCAGGTCCAGCTTGCCATCGCCATCCAGGTCGGCTGCGGTTGCACCGACCGCACCCTCGACCTCAAGCTTGCGAGTTTTCAGTGCAAGGTTCGTCGAAGCAGGCGCCTTCTCCGGCGTCACAGGATCGTAGATCTCTGCGTAGAAGTTCCATTCAAGATCTTCCGCAACCGCTGCACCGACCTGACGTTTTTTGATCCCCTGGAACGTAGCCTGCTCGCGGGCCGCTTCAGCCGTCTTGCCCGCCTGCCGGTAGGCGTTATAAAGCTGGAAGTGAGGACCCGCCAGATTCGGATTCAGCTTCGTCGAGATCTCTACTTCCTTGACTGACTCTTCGGGCTTGCCAGTCAGCTTGTAGAGAACGCCCAGATTGTAGTGTGAAATCGGATCGTCGGGAACCAGCTTGACCATGCCCTGGAACTGCTCAATGGCTTTTTCGAACTCCGATTCCTTCTTGTAGGCAATCGCCAGGTTGAACCAGGTGTGCGGGATCTTCGGATCCTGCTTCTGTGCCTGTAGCAGTTCCTCGATACCTTCTTTGGTCTTGGCGTTCCGCAGCAGCGAAATGCCATAGTTCACACGCTCCCGAGCTGAATTCGGCAGCATGTCGAGAGCTTTCTTGAACTGGTCGACCGACTGCGCCTGCGTCGTCGGATTCTCGTAGAACGCTTTCCCCAGATTACGTGCCTGAGCGAGAGCATCTTCATTCACGATCGGTGCGGCAGTCTGAAATCCTGACAGTGTCAGGACGATAGCCACCGCCGTACCGCCCCCGAGAATCCAACGGCCCATCATTTAAGCTGAACGCCTTTCCCTTCGGTAATCCTGTTGACCTTGTTGATCGCGAGACCCTTGGAAATCTTCTCCACGAGCCCACTTGGCCAGCGAATCTCCACCGCTTCCGGCTTGATCGACTTGCCAATACCCACGTGGACAGTTTTGCTGCTTTGTCCGGCGTAGCCGTTGCCGCCGTCGAGTTCACGAATCTGCGTCAGCCCGTTCGCTTTTACAGTGATCCGCGCCCCAATGGCGTCGCGATTCGATTTGGTGCCCGTGAGGCGGAACTGCAGCCAGTTGCCGCCGCCCTCAGTCACGCCCTTGTAGAACAGGGACTTCTGGTCGGCATTCACCTGATAGATATCGATCTTGCCGTCGTGGTCGAAGTCAGCCAGGGCCAGACCTCGCCCGTCGAGGTCGTTATCCGTGCCCGCTTCGGCTGAGATTTCCTTGAACGTCTGGCCAGCCAGGTTCCGGAACATCTTCTTCTTCTGGTAACCGCTCCAGCTCATGCCGCCGATGTCTGGCCAGTTCCTGACGTCGCTGAAATCCATCCCCGGCTTCAGCAGCAGATTGTTCAACAGGACCGGGATGTAGTTCTCTTTGCCGGCCGACCGAAGGCCGTTGGTCACGAAGAGATCGGGCCAGCCGTCATTATCAAAGTCCCCAAACTTAGCGGACCAGCCCCACAAAGTCGCGCAGGTATTCGTCTCTTTCGAGATATCCGTGAAGGTGCCGTCATGGTTGTTGTGCCACAACATGTTGCACTCCTTCATGTACTCGTCCGTGATGTTGGTGACGTAGATGTCGAGCCAGCCATCGTTGTCGTAATCCATCACATCGGCGTTCATGCCCTTGCGTGTATCGAAACCAATCGACTTCTCTGTGTCGTCGCGGAACGTCCCGTTGCCGTTGTTGAAGTAGATGCGATCGGTACCGTAATCAGCGGCGACGTAGACGTCCTGAAATCCGTCGTTGTTGAAGTCACCGTGGCCGAGGTCGAGTGTCCAGCCGGTATTCTTCGCGAAGCCCGTCTTCTCGGTCACGTCACTGAAATGACCTTTGCCGTCGTTGTGCCACATCGTGACGCCGCCGCCGTTGATGGCATTGTCGAGATCGTTCGGGAGCACATGCGGATCCGGCAGGTCAATGAGGCTGATCGGTCGAAAGTAGTTTCCGAGCATGATGTCGAGCAGACCATCGTTGTCGTAATCGAAGGCAATAACGGCGATGGTGTTCCCGAATTTCGTGAACCCCGAGGTCGCCGTCACGTCTTTGAACTTGCCCCCGCCCTCGTTGTGATACAGGATCGGCGTGTTGAAGCGGCCGATCAGCAGATCTTCTTTGCCGTCATTGTCGTAGTCGAACCAGAGGGCATCCGCAACGATCGACTTAGGGTCGTTGCCGCCAGCCACGCCCGCCTGAACCGCTACTTCGGTGAACGTCATGTTGCCGTTGTTGTGGAAGAGGTGATTCGGCTTGCCGTTATCGGAATCCGTGACAAACATGTCGTCAAGGCCGTCGCCGTCGTAATCGCCGGCTGCCACGGACGAGCCGCCAGACGTGAACATACGCAGAACATCGGCATGCTTGCCTGCCGGG
>JAOAPO010000548.1 GCA_025462945.1 Bryobacterales bacterium | reverse complement strand
CAATTCCAGCATATGAGGGTCGCGCCGTTCGACGTCATCGATCGCCGCATCGAACTGATCCGAAGGCTGAACACAATCCCGGGCATCTCGATTTCAGAGGATTCGCACTCTGGCCGGCCCGGCTTCAACCTGTCACTGCTGGCTCCTCCCGCATCCCGAGCAGCGTTCCTCGCAGCTATGAACTGGGCAATCGACGAGGTACAGGCCCGATTAGCCAGAGTCTGATTCGATACAGCGGGACCGCCACGCTTATCGGTTTGCTCCGTAAACAAGACGCCGCGATTCCCTGAACAGCCCTTGCATGAACGACCGCCCTTCCTGAAAGACGTCGCCATTCCTATCCCCGGCGTCGAACTTGCGGCACGAGCACTCCGCGACTGAGTCACCGTCCGAATCACCCTTCGCCACCGTTAGACCGTTTGCCTCCGATACGCTGCGGAACAGTTCCCAATCAGAATCGAATGCTTCCGAAATCCGTCTGGATGCCGGTGATGACGAGAGGTCATAGTTGATCAGAGCAGTCATCGCCCTGAACGCAGTCGCCCGCGTTGCCCGTGATTCGGAACCAGCCATCTCTCGAAGTTCGGAACGCGAAGGCGCTGGCGGGTCGACGCTCAATGACTGCCCGGCGGCTGTCTTCACAAGAACGTCGAAAGAAGACGCGGCAACATTCCGTGTCAGTGCCGCTTCAGGGCAACCCCGCAACCCAGCAGTCAGCGTCGACCCATTCCCACACATCTTCGCCGACTGTTCGTAGAAGCGCGGCAGAAGGTACGGGCGATCCATCTTCAGCAGGAGTGCCTGCTCCCTGCGGGAGATCAGCCCCTTTTCAGCCGCCTCCGACTGAACGCCGGCGAACTCCTTTCGCTTTGCGTCCCAGCAGGTCGCCGCACCGAACACTCGAACCTGCTCGCGTGCCAGCGCAAGCGCGACCGACCTTGCACTGGCGGTGTTGGAGTCCCTGGCGTTTGCGAGTGCCGACAGTGACTCAGTCCCGCGCTCGTGCGCGAGATCCTGAAGATTAACCAGCCCCGATGCCTTGTCTACGCCGAACGCGGTGAGGCCGATGAGCGGATTCAGGAAATTGAAGTAGATGCGGATCGAGAAAGCCATCTTGCCCTGGCTCGCATCCGGTACGAGAGCGCCTCTCGCAATCGACGTCACCCGAGCGGTGGGTCGACGCGTGCCGGCAAGCATCGGCATCAACTGCAGATTAAAAGCAAGCTTGCTCCGCCTGGCGAAATCCACAAACGAGGTCGCAACCGTGATCGGCGACGTAATCCACGCGTCTGCGACACGCAGCGTTCGAGGGCGCATCCGGAAGCCGGCGTCGCCGAACACTTCCAGCAGTTCCTCCGCGACGAAATCGGAGCAGTTGTGACTGACCACGTTGAAAGTTCCGCGCCGGGCGGCCTCCATCGCTTTGATGAGCCGGGACTCCTGCTCAGGCGATGTCGCCGCAGTAATAATCAGCGAACCACGCATGTGCTGAACCCCGATTGCCTCCCGCCAGCGACCCTCGGGAATCAGTTCCTGAGTCGCAGGGTCCACAGACGCGATGGGCCAGGTGGGATCAGCCTTCTTACGGGGCCCCAGAAGGTTCATCAGGTACTCCAGCGTCACTACACGGCGTACTGTGCGGCCTGCGTCGAAGGCCTCCATCTTGTCTCGCATGAGTTGGTAGTTTTCACGCGTAAGCGGACGCAGATAACTCCTGAGGTGCGACCTCCAATACTCTCTCTGGAGCCATTCAAGGTCGCCACCGCTGCTGAGCGCCGGGACATCATCGACATCAGCCGTCCCCTTGAAGTGGTCGCGCAACGGTACCGCAAACAGCGTGCCATCGTATCCCGAGGCCAGGTCGCTGTAACGCGTCACGATCGCACCGGGTTCTTCACCGGCCTCACACGCTCGAAGCTGGCTGATACCCGACGCGCAAAGGCGCGTGGTGACCAGCGCAAGATGACCCGCCCCGGTGCGCCTCGCGTCCACGCCCTTACTCTCATAAACCACGATGCCGACGTCGGCGAATGCGGCCCCCTGGCAGAGCACAGTGAGCGCACTGAGCACGAGGATACGAGTACGTGGATGCATTTTGTGTCCGGTGTTGGTTTGACGGCAAACGGTGCCGGGCGCCGTCAATCGAGACGCCTGAACTCACCGGACACCCCTGCAGTCACTTAGCCTTTGTGACCAGGCTCGCGCCGATTCCGCTGCGGCAGGGCCACCATAGACATAGCGCCACTCTCTACGTACGTGGATGTACCTGTAACCAGGTCGACCGCACAACCCGCCCCAACGAAAAAGGCCGGTTCGCCTTCCGAAGAAGACGAACCGGCCAAAGACAACCACTGCAACGGACTAAGTCTTAGTAATAAAACTTCGCTGCTAACTGCAACTCGCGGGGACCGCGCCCGCCTGCATAACCACTGATAACCCCAAACGTCGAGGACCCGAACGTCGCGTTCGGAGTTCCAAACGTAACGGTATTCGTAACGTTGAAAGCTTCTAACCGGATCTGCAGATACTTCGATTCGTTGAAATGGAAGTTCTTCAGAAGCGACATGTCCGCGTTCTTGATCCCAGGAGTTCTGTAGTTCAATGTGCGCGGAGCCGTTCCAAACGTATCAGCAGCGGGACGAGAGAAAGCTGCCGTATTGAAGTAGTTGTTGATCCGGCTCTCGACGGAGCCTTGCGTACTCGGATCGCCAATCAGGTTCGGTCGCTGTGTTCCTTCCCAGAGCACACCACCCTGCAGCAGAGGAACGATCGGGTAGCCTTTGCTGAACGTCATCAGGCCGTCCACCGACCAACCGCCCAGAACCGCGTTGACCGGCTTGCCCCAGCTCGAACCGATCGCCTTACCCTTGCCAATGGGCAGTTCGTAGTTGAAGCTGATAACCGCTCGCTGCGGCACGTCCATGGAAGAAACAGACCGCTCCAGCCGCAGATTCTTGTAGTTCTGAACCGCCGTCGTGCCGCCAAGGAAGGCAACGTTGCCCGAGGAGAACGACGAGTCGTCGATCAGCTTCGAGATGGTGTAGTTGCTTACGACAGAGAAGCCATGAGAGAAGCGCTTTTCATACTTGAACTGAACACCGTGATAGTTAGAGTTGCCAATGTTCGGCGTGTCGCCGCTCACACCACCCGAATACTGCGGGAAGGGTCGGAGCAACGTATTCTGCGTAACCGTCGGTGCACTCAGAGCGGAACGGGTGTCCGTAATGATGCCGTAGAACGGATTGGGAACGAGCGTGTTCAGCGCTGTTCTTCCCTGGCTCCAGTAGCTTGGATCCAAACGGTTCTGATTCTCCACGCCGCCGCCGAAGTAAAGATGCGTTCCCTTGCTTCCCGTGTAGTTCACTTCGATAACAGAACCGGCAGGTAGCTGCCGCTGAATCGAGAAGTTCCACGATTGATACTGAGGGTTCGCATTCGGCCGGCTGTTGGTGCCAACGCTGAGCCCAAGGAAAGTAGCGGCACCCTGCGAATTACCGGGGGGCAGAGTCAGCCCGTTCGGGTATGGATTCGAAAGAGACGCGTACTGAGTGAGACCGCCATCGCGGCTGAATTGGGGAACGGAATCCGTCGAAAAGCCGGAGCCGGTGTGACCCTTGATCGTCGCGCGCGAAACGGTGTAATAGATGCCGTAACCGCCACGGATTGCCGTCTTGTCACCAAGCGCATAGGCGAATCCGATACGCGGCTGCCAGTTGTTGTAATCTCCATCGACGGGGCTGCGCTGGTCGCTGTTGGCGAAGCGGAAAGCACCCTTCAGATTCGGATAACCAGGAACCTGTCCGGCGATTGGAGACGGTGCGTTGAAATCGAACCAGCTGAGCCGGTCGTACCGCTCAGTGCGCGGCACGTCGTAATCGAAGCGAAGCCCAAGGTTGACCGTCAGCCTGCGATTGATCTTCCAGTCATCCTGCACGTAGTACCCAAAATACTTGGAGGCAGATGCGGAGGGCGGATCCAGATGATAGTCGCCGCCGCTGCCCCATCCCAACAACATGGACGCAATGGCATTGCCCTGAATCGAGCTGCTCGCATTGGGGTCCTGATTCGTGGTTGCACGGGCGAACGTGAAGTTTCCCTGAGGAAAGCCAGGTTGCAGATAGTTCAGGCGCATCAGGCGGGCCTCGGCGCCGACCTTCAGATTGTGACCGGAGAAGATCTTCGACACGTTGCCGACAATGCTTTGCACGTCGTCACCGCGCTGGATCAGGCCGAATCCCACCATCCCGACCTGCTGGTAACCCTCAGGCTGGAATGCCGGGAACTGAAGAATGCCCGAAGTCAGATAGACAGAGGGCAGGCCCAGAGATGTTGGATTGAAGCCAGTGCTTTTCGGATCGGTCTGGGCGTGCTGCCGCAGAACGCCGTAGCGCAGGTTGATGATCGTGGTGGGGTTTTGCACACGCGTGAAGTCGAATACGAACTGCTGCGTCTTCGTATGCGAATCACCGTTCGAGTACGGGTCAGCGGCGTTGCCGTAGAAGTTAGCCGGAACGTTACTGTTTCCAAAGTTCAGACTGTAACGGGAACTGAGCCGCGATTTGTCACTGATGTTGTGATCAATCTTGGCGTCCATCTGGTTCGCTTGCGAAACCGAAACGCCTTGACCGAAGAAGTTGTTGGTGTGAGTGTAGAGGCTTCCTTCGGAGGTCGGTGACGGGTAGTAGGCGAGGGCATTTTTAGCCACAATGTTCTGCAGGCTGGCCGGTACGACATTTCCCGCGAAAGCACTTCGCAATGTGCGTCCGTCCGCCCCTTTCACCGTAGCGAAAGGATTGTAGATCGTAATCAGAGTTCCGTTTGCGTCACGAGTATCGGAGAAATCGCCTGCGCGTTCCCTGAGCGTCGGAATGGTGCTCAGCTGTGTCGCGGCGGTAGACTGCCGGGTGCCTTCGTAATCGTAGAAGAAGAAGGTCTTGTTACGACCGCTATAAATCTTCGGGATCAGCACCGGACCACCCAGTGTTCCACCGAAAACATTGCGCTTGAAATCCGGAATGGTGCGGCCAGCCCGATTCGAAAACCAGCTGTTCGCATTCATCACGGCATTACGGGCGAACTCATAACCCACACCGTGGAAATCGTTCGTACCGCTCTTCGTGATCATGTTGATCACAGCGCCGCCGGTGTTACCGAATTCGGCACTGAAGAAGTTCGTCTGTACTTTGAACTCCTGCACCACGTCCACCGAAGGTTGGTATTCGAGGTTGGTGATACCGCTGTTCTGTTCGACGTTGGTCAAGCTCATCCCATCCAGCAAAACGTCTGAAGTGGAATTGCGAACGCCGTTGGCGACAAAGTTGGTGCTGGATTGTCCGCCGGCGCTGGTGTTCACCGGAGTCACGCCGGCAGCCAGAGACACCAGGGACAGAGGCGTCCGGTTGGCCAGTGGCATGGATTGGATAAAGCGATTGTCGACGACCGTACCCAGATCGGCGCTGGTCGTATTGATAAGAGGAGCGCTCGAGCTGACCTCGACAGTCGTGGCAACTCCGGTGACCGAGAGGGTGACGTTGACTGTCGCCTCTTGCTGAACCTGGAGTTCAAATGCTTTCTGGGTGAACTTTTCGAAGCCCGGAGCCTCCGCCGTCAGCGTGTAAGTGCCGGGGGGGAGGGCGGTAACGACAAAGCGACCGGAAGAGTCGGAGACGGCAGTGTGATCCAGGCTGCGGCTCACTTCCGTCAGAGTTACCTTTGCAGACGTGACGGCAGCTTGAGAAGAGTCGGTGACGACTCCTCGAACCGTTGCTGTAAAGGACTGGGCAGAGCAATACATGGGCGCGAGACTAAGCACGCTAAATAGGAATAAGTTTTTCATTCGTTTTGTTTCCGCCCGGAAGTGGGCGGATTGTGGTTACGTACGTATCGATTCTAGCTCGAAGCCTGCTATGAACAATGTGAGATTGGACCCGGTTTGAACGCCGTGTTATTCGGAATGATGGAACCGTAGTTCAGTCCTGTTCGATATCTGACGACTACATGCTGTAAAGCTCAATCCGGCAGGCCCATGGAGCCCGCAGCTCTGTTCCACCCGACCACCTCGACGGCCTTATTCGTGCTGCGGTCACCCCGCGAGGCAATCACGTCTATGGCAGCACCAGAGACCGACGTCCGCGATGACGTCGCGACCCTGTACCGCGACGGCATCGTCGGAAACAAAGGAGCGTTCGCCCGAGAGTGGGTCGACCAGCTCAAAGAAGACATGATGACGGCGTTCTGGGAGGCCATCCGGCGGCCCGGCGGGGCTGTTGGGCGAGGGCCCAGGCGCTGGTACATCGAATTACATCCTCAGGCGATCACCGGTTTCGTCGACCTCGTCACGCACCCTTGGGTCACAGCGATGTGCGAAAGCGTTCTCGGCCCGGAGTACCAGCTTGTCGAGATCGGCTTCGACACGCCCTTTCAGGGCGCGAAAGTTCAGCCCTGGCACCGCGATTTCCCGTCACCGAAGGAAACTTATGAAGACCGGCAGCTCACCTCCCTCGCATTCAACCTCACCGGCGTGGACGTGACGCAAGACATGGGCCCCTTCGAAATCGCGCCAGGAACGCAGTGGGATGACGGGCGCGAATGGCCGGCCGAGATGTTCCCGGACCAGTCGCTTTGGTCGCGCTACGAGGAGCGTGGCGTCCGGAAGTTTCCGCGAATGGGAGATATCTCGTGCCGGTCGGCACTGACCGTCCATCGCGGCACCCCGCATCCATCGCCCATCGCGCGTCCGGTGCTGGTCCTCGGCGTGGACGCCCCGGGCGCTGGCCACGCAGCCCTTCACGACATGATGGTCACGCCCGACTTCCACGCGGCGCTCCCCGAAACGGTGCGGCAGCATCTGGTGTGCCGCATCGTGGATCAACTGGAGCCGATCACCCAAAAGCACGACATCGAGGGACTCGTGATGGGGTGAGCTCTGCGCCCTAAGCCCTACATCTTCTCCGGCTTTTCCGGACGCTCATCCGCGTCCACCACGGCTTCCACAAGGGCAGCCCTCGGTGACCGCAAAGCCGCTGCGATCGCCGGTCGAACCTCCTCGGGTTTCTCGCACCGGAACCCGTCTGCGCCACAGGCCTTCGCCACCGCGACGAAGTCGATGGGGTAAAGGTCGCACCCGAACTCCGGATTGCCAAGGTCCATCTGTTCGAAGCGAACCTCCGCCAGACTGTTGTTCTTCAGCACGACAACCTTCACGGGAAGCTTGTACTGGGTGGCGGTACTCAATTCAGCCATCAGCATGGCGAAGCCGCCATCTCCGGTAATGGCGATACTCTGGCGCTTCGGGTAGGCAAAGCTCGCCGCGATAGCGTAGGGCAGGCCAGGTGCCATCGTCGCGAGCAGTCCGGCGCTCGTCAGCTTCTGTCCGGCCCGCAGACGCAGATGTCTTGCCGAATAGTGCGTGTTCGTCCCGCAGTCGAGCGAGATGATCGCATCCTCATCGATCAAATCGCTCAGCGCCCGAATCACCGTCTGCGGAGGGAGCGGAGTGCGAGGGCTGGTCTCCAGGCGGTCCAGCAGGGCGACCCAGTCGCCCATCCGGCGCTGTGCCTCCGACAGAAAGCTTCTGTCCGCCTGATGCTGAAGAAGCGGCAGCAGCGCAGCGGCTGTGGCCTTCACGTCTCCCACCAGACCGGCTTCAACCGGATATCTCAGCCCCAGCCGATCCGGATTGAGATCCACCTGTACTCCGCGCGCCTGTCCGGGCTGAGGATAGGCATCGATCCAGGGCATGGTGGAACCCAGGATGAGAAGGGTATCGCAGTTTTGCATGACCCACTGCGTGGGTTGCGTGCCCAGGTGGCCGATGCCCCCGGTCGTGAACGGAGAGTCATCGGGAAGAACTGCCTTCCCAAGCAATGCTTTGGCAACCGGTGCTCCGAGTCGTTCTGCAAGTTGCTCCACCTCAGACCGCGCGTGGAGTGCGCCCTGCCCCACCAGAATGGCCACGCGTTTCCCTGCGTTCAGGATGTCTGCCGCAACCTGAAGCTGCTTGCTGGCCGCCGAATCCGTTGTCGGAAGCCATGAGCCCGATGTCCGCAGCCCGTGATTTTCCGTCGACAGCTTGTCCGCCGACAGTGGCATCGCCTGAACGTCCTTGGCTATGGTGATATGCGCAACCCCGCGATGGCCCAGGGCCGCACGGCACGCCCGGTTCATAACTGTCACTGCATGAGCCGGTCCGGTAATCTCCACGTTGAACAAAGAGACATCCTGCATCAGCACCTTGGTATCGAGATCCTGCATGAAACGAAGACCACCCAGATCGTGGAACGTGGTTCCGGTGATCGCCAGCACGGGCATCGAGTCAAACTTGGCATCGTACAGGCCATTGATCAGATGCGCGGCGCCCGGTCCTGTAGTGGCGAGACAGACACCCAGTTTGCCCGTGTGCTTCGCAAACCCACACGCCATGAACGCCGCCGCCTCCTCATGACGCACGCCGACGAACTGGATCTGGTCTTGCCGCTTCCGCAGCGCTTCCAGTAATCCGTTAATGCCGTCCCCGACGAGACCGAAGACGTGCGTAACGCCCCAATCGATCAGCGTCCCGACGATGATGTCCGCCGTGGTGTCGGTCGCCTGCGGCGCGGCAACTGCCTCACCTGTGTGCTCTCTGGTCTTTGTCACTGGAACTCCTGAACCGAAGGTCGAGCAGCACTGTCGCCAATGCGAGGATCGCTACCTTCGTGAATCAGTTCGGGACCATCAAGTCACCAGCAACTCGTTCAAGTCGTCCGGAGGTCTTTCAAATCGCCGCAAGTTCTTTCTGAGCCGTGAGCATCAGGAGCGGGCCGATTCAGCGCGAACCCGCGCCGAGGGGTCCCGTGCTCCACTCGAAAATGGGCCCGCGGCTTCGCTGTTGGATTGGCCGCCCGAAGTCCCGTGGCGACAACCGACCATGGCGACACCTGGTCGACATGATGAGGCGATGTCTGCCCCTTTCCGCCCATGTGGCATTTCGCATAGATATCGGCGAAAAGCTCGAGACTCCGTATCGCGAAATTCTCTGTGATGCCGGCTTGCCGCAACTCCTCAACATGGCGGCACGCAAGTCTTAATTGAGCAATCGTGACAGCGTTCTTTCTCGTGGTCGGGTAACGCTCCAGTGTGAGTGCCTTATTGGCCCCGGCAACAATGTTATTCAACATCGGCACAAATCGCCGGATCCAAATGAACCCGCACGAGCCGGAGTTCTGCCCCGTGGTCGCATCGTTTGCGTTCTCAGAATGCGCTTTTCACCTGCCCGCAGGTCGTTGGTGCTGCCAGCGTGCAACTCCGGCGTGTGCCGAATTACTGTAGAGCAGTCAGAATTGTCGCGAGCCGTGCAGTGTCTGCTTGTAAGACTTTTTCGGGAAGAGTAGACTTTGGTTCCCGGGAAGCAGGCACGGTGTCGGCTAAGGCAGCCGCCAGCCCCGAATTCAAACATAAGAGGAAGAACGTGATAAACGACTTCAAAGCTTTCATCATGCGAGGAAATGTACTCGACCTCGCGGTAGCTGTGATCATCGGTGCGGCGTTTGGTGCCATCGTGACCTCGCTCGTAAACGATATCGTCATGCCGCCGATTGGTCTGATTCTGGGTCACGTTGACTTCAAAGACCTCTTCATCAGTCTCAACGGGCAAACGTATCCCACCCTGGCGGCGGCCAAGACTGCGGCATCGCCGGTCATTGCTTACGGCCAGTTTCTGAATACGGTCGTTAATTTTCTAATCGTGGCGTTCGTTATTTTTCTGGTGGTGCGGGCCGCGACGAAGTTACAGAGACCTGCGCCCGTTGCCGCTGCAACGACGAAAGAGTGTTCCTACTGTTCTACGCAAATCCCGATTTCGGCCAGGCGTTGCCCGAACTGTACTTCACAACTTACATCTGAACCGGCACGGTAGGTGATCCCTATGAACGCTTCAAAACGCAACATGTTCGTGATCCGCCGTTCACTGCGGACATCAGTAGTCTGGTCCTGGCTCGCTGGTGTACTGGTTATGAACGTTGCGATGGCGGATCAGGTGATCATGAAGAACGGCGATCGAGTAACCGGGACTGTCATCAAAAAAGACGGCAAGAGCCTAACGATCAAGACTGATCAGTTCGGAGTCCTGTCCACCGCGTGGGACCAGGTGGAGACAGTCAACATCGACGCGCCGGTTACGGTCGTTCTCCAGGATGGAAAAACGCTTCAGGGTCCGGTTGTCACGAAGGAAGGAAGAGTCGAGATGACGACAAACGGGGTACCAGTGAGCGTTCCTCCGACCGAAGTCACCGCGATCCGGAATCAGGATGAGCAGAGGGCATACGAAAGGCTGCTCACGCCGGGTTGGGGACAGTTATGGGCTGGCGCCGGGACAGTGGGTTTTGCGGGTACCAGCGGCAATGCGAAAACGCTTACTTTCACGACTGGCATCACAGCGGCGCGTGTCACAAACACCGATAAGACATCCATTTACTTCAACGCTATAAGAGCCTCGGCGTTACTCAATGGAACGAGCGCGAACACGGCGCAGGCCATTCGAGCCGGGTTGGGTTACGGCCACAATCTCAGCCCCCGCATGTTCCTGAACATATTTAATGACTGGGAGTACGATAGGTTCCAGAACCTGGATCTTCGATTCGTCATCGGCGGCGGGTTGGGGTTCCACGCCCTGAAAAGGGAGCGCACCGTTCTGGATCTGCTCGCGGGCGTCGATTACAACCGCTCAAGCTTCAGCACCCCGCTGACGAGGAACTCGGCGGAAGTGTTTTGGGGCGACGACTACGCCTACAAGGTGAGCGGCACAACGTCGCTGGTTCAGAGCTTTCGAATGTTCAATGATCTGACGAACACCGGAAGCTACAGGGTAAATTTCGATGTCGGGGCTTCTACAAAACTGTCCAGGTGGTTTACCTGGAACGTCTCGGTCAGCGACCGATACCTGAACCGTCCAGCGCCAGGGCGAAAGACGAATGACCTGCTCTACACAACGGGTCTGGGCATTACGTTTGCAAGGTAGACACGGGTTTGTCGGTGAAGAAGAAGAGAAACGCAAGCCGTCCAGCGCCGCCGGCCAGGACGGCAACCCTGAACGATAGCTGACGTGATCCGGCGATTCGGAGCAGTGGTTGAGGGGGCATTTGAATATCGAGAACAACAAGCGCCCGCTTGTTGAGGAGCAACGTTCAGTCACTGCGACTTGCCGAAGCGGCAAAACTTACAACTCTGACGCCCAGGTCAAGACTCCACGCCGAAAAAAGCGGCGCTAAGCACCGGCAGAACCACTCGAGTGTACACAAGCGCGGACAGGCATGAGCCCTGCACGCGATCTGCTGGACGGTCGAGGCACGGCCCGTCCAATCTCCTTAAGACGATGAGCGTCCTGGGCACGGTCCGAACCCTTCGTTTCGTACCGTGCCGTTTTACAGCAGGTCTGGCTCGAGGTGGGCCAACACCACAACGCTTCGCACGTATTATGGAGCACCTTCCAATGAAAAGAAGACCGTGTGTGCCCCACTATTCTGCTGTCCTGCCGAAATCGGCCTCCTGATGTGGCGCTTGCGCAGAATCGATTATCGTGCTGATCGCAGGCGAAGTTTCGGGATGCCAGTAGCGTTGCTGATACGTCCGCAACGGCGTTGTGCCTTGCCCAGACGCCAAGTGAACAACCTGGCCAGAAACGTGCTTAGGGTTTATCAGATCGGTGTGATCGGGGATGGGTGAGGGGTGCGGCTTGAGAGACGATTATTCGGCAGGTTGGTGCCTTCTTTCCATTTCCGTACCATTCTCGTTGTCGAGGATAATGACGCTGACGTGTCATTACTCGCGCTGGGGTTATCCGAAGGCGAAGTGGCCGGGGAATTACTCATCGCCCGGGACGGCGGTGATGCGATGGTCGTTGCTGATGAAATCGACTCGGGCTCCTGGCCCTGCCCGGACCTGATCGTGCTTGACCTTAACTTGCCAAAGTTTTCTGGGTTGCAGGTTCTGGAGCGCCTGCGGGCGAGCCCGAGGTGCGGCGGTACGCCCGTGGTGGTCTTGAGCACCGCTGCGTTGCTGGGGGAACGCCGCGAGGCGACCAGGTTGGGTGCGAACCTGGTTCTTCAGAAGCCGATGACCCTGGAAGGACTAAGTGGGATTGCTGCTGAAATCAGGACTCTGTTGCTGTCCGCGACATAAAGCCCGGCGTTGGTGTTGCCAAGATGGCTGGCGTTACCTGGCATGAGCTTTCACGCACGGTCCAACGGGTCGCAAGGACCAGCACGGATACATGGCGAGCGCAAGACGGGGGTATCGCCTTGACTGCGATCGGACGCGATGATGGGTTATGGGTGGATGTACCTCTCCGTAGGGACAAGGGCGAGGTGCAGCCACACCGGGGATCCACAGCTCAGTGGAAATGCTTGTGGAGAATGCCATCCGGGCGCACGCAGCACCGCGCTGGTGTTGAACAAAGTTCAAAATGCACCTTTCTGCAGCAGCAACAGGACTCCGGCTTCCGGCTCCCCGCATCATGCTACAGATAGATCGAAGTCGATTTGGCCCATTCTCTCCGGAATGCTCCTGGAACGGGCCACTGCCGTCGCTCCGAACAAGTGTTTGTAGCCAAGTTCCCAAACTAAAAGTTGCACGGCGTCATTCAAAGCCAACTTCTTCAGGATCGGCCCAACGCCGTCCCGACGCGAGGCCTTTGATAATGAAAAACGCCAGCAGCAGACTTCCCAGCACGGACATCAGCATACCCGCATACAACAGGGGTGCTTTCGCTAATGCCAGGAGGCTGAAATCATGCGCGTACCTGCCCGCGTCCCGCGTGTACCAAACCCAGAGCTCACGGATTCGCAGCGGGCCGGACGTCGCACCTGAATACATCGGGAACAGCTTCACCACCCAGGTTGCGATCAACATCCAGGTCCAGAGCGCTGACATGCAGATCGCCATCCACCTTCCGATAACCGTCGCCCTGGCCATGCCAAGGTGAGCGAGCAGAAGCACAGGCACGAGGAGGATCTGCGTATACCAGGGTCCTGAGCCGGGACTGTCGCCTCCCATGTGGACGAATGCGGCACAGGAAGCGTAGGCGATCGCTGCTGAGAACATCACGATAACTGCGGCGATCAGCTTCTCTTGAGCCCGGATCAGCCGCGGTTGAGCGCACCACACGATCATCGCACCGAAGAGAAACGCCAGCATGACATGCAGCGTTCCACGTGAAAACGTGGTAAACGAAGCATTCCCTGTCCACAGCGAGCCACGGGCGAGGAACGCCGCTGTTGACGGCCAGTCGACCTGGGTCGCCGCCGCCAACGTCTGGCGCACCCCGATCCCTTCGAACGCCTCATGTATACCGGTCACATTGTGGTAAATTGCCAGGTTCCTCACATACCAGGGTCCAGCCGCCAATACGAGTAGTCCGCAGGCAGGCAGAATCCACCTGCGCGGCAATACTGCAAGGACAAACACCATGGGCAGGAAGTACGCCTTTGTGAGCAGCGCCGCCGCCAGCCACGCCACCGCGACCATCGTCCTGGTTGCATTGGGATGGAGCATCACCTCCACGACCGCTGCCAACAGCATCACACTGATGCCGATCGCGAGCCAATCGTTAGCAACGTGGGCCACTGTGGCATACAGCATCTGCGAGCAGAACACAATGAACAACAAAACATCCGTGAACGCGCCCTGCAGAGCCAGTAGCCGGCATAGCCTCAACGAGCCGAAGAACACGAGCAGTACGGAAGCGATAGCGCCAAACAGGCGAAGCACCAAAACGCGCGACGGCAGTGGCGATGCCGCCATCCACCAATCCATGCCGGCCAGGAAGATGTAGGCCAGAGGTGCGTGGTGCGCCTCATAGTTCGGACGCGTGCTGTTGTCGGCCACCGGCCGGAGCTTCTCTAATGCAGCCCGACGATGCTCCTTCTCCGCCACAGGAAGCCGAAACCAGTTGTCATACGTTGTCGCTTCTGGTATCCACGCATGGACCACCGGACCGACCGGCACCAGAGTAAACGATTGGACCACATCAACTGGAACGAGCGCACGTCCCAGAGTGGGGAAGGCGCGTGTATGCCAAAGCGTTTCGACGTATGCATAGTGAAACGCCTCATCGAACCCTTCCCATAACGGAAGACAGCAGCTATACAGGATCGCGTTTAGAACTCCGAATAGCAGGATGAACTTGCGGGGTCGCACTATGGATGGCAAGGTTAGCACGTACGATCCTGCGCGGCTCCGCACGCAGTGGCTCAGCAACGATGCCTCGCGAACTATGGACCTCCAGAGAAATTGGCGGATCCCGCTCGCGAGCACACAGTTCCACCTCGAACGCGACTATTCGGAAGGCCGACCAGATCCTCTTCCGTACGGCATTCAGTACCGCGGTATACGGGGCTCTACTGGGCTTGCGAATCGAAAAATCAACTTGGCTACAAGATGGTCAAATGGATCGAGCGAACCGAATTCATCGAGTCGGAGAAGGACATCGGCCTGCGTGAGGGTGGCAGGAACGAAGATGATGAATACTTCGATCTGCTGCCGAACATATAAGGCCGAGTAAGTCAGAAGCGGGCGAATGCCTGCGGTAGCATCCGCGATCACCCTGGATAGGTGACCCGCGTTCCGTTGATCCTCGCCCACGCCGTAAGCTTGTGAGGTCGCGAACATGTGGCGCTGGTGATTTCACGAACTTCAATTCCACGTGCCAACAGAGCATCTGCTATCAGTGAGCGATGACAGCGCCAGGGAACAGCTTCGGCGCACATAACTGCAACGCGTTCTGACCGGGCGAGCGTGATGAGATCATCCAGGTTCTTCTGAAACTCAGGTGTCTGCATGTAGTCGGCGTAGCCTCGGAAACTGGCGTTACGCCAACCTGTGTTGACGGAATCACGGAATGCGCGCCGAAACCCGCCTAAACCCGGCATGTACCGGTAATGAAGACGAGCCGAGTGAAGCGCGGGAGATAATTCGCCGCGGTTGAACTGCGGGTTGTGCCGCGAACGGGGGATGGTGCGCACATCCACCAACCGCTTTACCTGATTGCCTTTCAGGAGAGCTATGAACTCCTTCGCGGAGCGGGTTGAGTGCCCTACGGTCATGACGACCAGGGGTGATTCTCGCTCTCCTTCATCACATAGCATCGGGCCGAAGCGCTCTTAGCAGTGAATACTATGCATCCGCTGTCTCACGAACGGATCATCGTCAGCAGCATCTTGAATTGACTTAGTTGTACTAGTCTTGACTTGATCTGACATTTCGATAGAATGCGTGTAGCGCAAATCAGGAGAATGTGAGATGAACGCAGATCAGAAGATCATCAAGAACAAGGTGGGCCTGCTGAACCTTTCCGAGGTG
>JAOAPO010000546.1 GCA_025462945.1 Bryobacterales bacterium | reverse complement strand
GTTGCTCCTGTTTACCCTGCCTGTGCAAAGCTCACTTGCAGCTGGTTTCCAGCCTCACTGACGGCGCGAGTGCAAGCCCTTGTTTTCAGTACAACATTGCTGGGTATGGCCGTTGTTCCAGTCGTGCTCGTTCCCATAATCCGCGACTTTGGGTGGAAGAGTGTCTTTTTCGTGTTGGCCGGCGGCATCGCCGCCGCATTCACCGTCTGGTCCGTCTGTGTTAGGGATCAGCCGTTGACCCTGGAGGAAGGCTGCAAGTCTTTTGATCCTGCAAGCGGCGTTCCCGCACTGTCGGTTCTGCTGAGTC
Organism: Bryobacterales bacterium; assembly: GCA_025462945.1. Classification (GTDB taxonomy): domain Bacteria; phylum Acidobacteriota; class Terriglobia; order Bryobacterales; family Bryobacteraceae; genus BOG-234. The sequence goes on along the minus strand of JAOAPO010000546.1, from coordinate 5,401 downwards.
GAAACGTCCTTTTGCTGGCGGCGTCGTACGGCGCGTTTAGCTACTTTGTTGTGCTGCTTGAATCGTGGTCCTTCTACTACTATCGTGAGGTGCGGCATTTTGGTGCGGCTGAGAGCGCCGCTTACGTGACCGCTATGATGGTGACCGCGGCGGCAGGTACGCTGCTGGGCGGGTGGACGTCAGACCGGCTGACCACCAGGTTCGGAGCTGCATTCGGCAGGCGGGCGGTCCCGATTACAGGCCTTGCTCTGAGTGTTGGTTTCTGTGCAATCGGAGCCGCCGGGCTCTCCCCGGTGATCACAGCGACGGCCATCGCTCTATCCTACGGTTCACTATCGTTTTGTGATCCGGCTTACTGGACATTCGCTGCGGAAACCACCGCTGAGCATTCAGGAAAAGCGTGCGGACTCATGAACACAGGCGGGAACTGCGGCAGCATTATCGCACCGGTGGCAACTCCCTTAATAGCTTCGAGATTCGGATGGGACATAGCGCTTGTTGCCGGAGCGATCATGGCCCTTTCAGCCGTCCTGCCCTGGCTGTTCATTCGGGCAGTATCGGTGCAGCATTCCAGGATTGGTGTACGACCATTGCCTGTGACTGCAGATTGATCCCGGACGGCGTTACCGGAGAACGGCACCTCTGGACATCTGACACGGGCCAGAAGACAGAGAACGATATTCGCTAATATCCGTATACGCAGCGCTTTCTGTTTAAGCAGTTTCCTTGAACTCTGGAACGGGGTCCAGCTTCGTGATAACGCATGCCGGGCCGCCACTGCCGCCAGTGTCCACACGAAAACGTCGATAGTCGCGACCTGCGTGCTGGGTCTCCACCACGCCCCGATTGGAGCTTCCTCAGTATGCAGAAGGACTCGCTTGGGGCGCCTACAAGCTTTGAAGAGCATCGACTGCTTCCGAGGACAAGAGCCTCTCATGAAGAGGGCGAGCGAGATGACCGCACGGGTTCGTACCCGGCGCGCATTCGTTGCTGAAAAAGGCTGTTTCTCGCTGTCCTGTGAAACCGGCCTGAGATCGGTTCACAACGCTTGCTGACATTCCTGCTCCTAGTGCCTGGACTCTCGATCAGATTTTTTGGCGGAAGTACTCGTCCTTATCGCTGGACAGGCGATGCTGAACGTGACGTTTTGGTGGGCTGTTCTACCTGCTTGGGCTGTGGCATACTTGACCACCTAAAGCTATGCGCTACGCCTTCTACTTTCTGCCATTGATTATTGCGGCACAGCCTGCGGCCGATACCAGCAAGTTGCTAGAGGCAATTCATGCCGCGAATGTAACTGCTGTTCGCGCAGCTCTGAAGTCCGGGAGCCGCGTCAACGCGGCCGATGAAAGGGGCTCTACGCCGCTAATGCATGCAGCGGCTTATTGCTCCGTCGACTGCATGAAGGTACTGCTGTCCGCCGGGGCGAAAGTCAATGCGGAGAGCAACGCCGGCTTCACGCCGCTCATGTGGTCGGTTTGGGATCCCGCCAAAGTCCGCTTGCTGCTGGGAGAAGGGGCAAATGTCAACGCCCAGTCCCGGGACGGGAACACCGCCCTGATTCTGGCCAGACAGAACATGATCCCGGAAACGGTTCCGATGCTGCTCGGCGCCGGGGCGAAAGATGAAGACGGCATGGGACCGGAGAGCCGCGCGCTCCTGCAGATGGACCGCGACGTGTTCATTCAAGGGCGGGCCATTGGCATAGAGCTCATGCATCTAAGCCGCGAAGTTAAACCTGTGTCGCTCGCAGTTTATGCGAAAGGCGGGGCTGTGGACCCGCTGCGGAAGCTGTTGGACGCGGGTGGTGATCCAAATGCTCAGGCGGCATTTGTGACGCTCACGCTGCCGCCGGTTTCCTACGCGGCTTATGGCGGGAACGCAGGCCAGGTACAAGAGCTGCTAACCCGCGGCGCGAGTCCTAACGCGAAAGGGTCACGCGGGCTGACGCCGCTCATGCTGGCGGCCTCGCCGGACGCTCCGAATCCGGAGGTCATCTCGCTGTTGCTGGGCAAAGGCGCGGAGATCAATGCACAGGACGAACTCGGACGAACCGCGCTCGACTGGACGCTACTGCGGGGAGATACTTCCGCAGCGCGGCAGCTTCGAGCGGCCGGCGGCAAATCGCTGGCTGCTCCGACCCCGGCACCAGCGGCAGTGGCGCGTCCGCTTGAGCCCGCGGAGGCTATCAAGAAAGCTCTCGCGTTGCTGGAGCCGATCGGTCCAAGGTTTTTCAACACGAGCGGCGGATGTATCTCGTGTCACAACAACACGCTGCCTGACATGGCTGCACAAAAGGCAGCGGAGCGCAAAATCGCGGTGAATCGTGCGATGCTGGACCACGCGCCCAAGGCCGCAATGGCTATGTGGCGGCCCATGGAAGAGAATCTTGCAGTGGGGGCTAGCTCTGTGCCCGGCCTGGTAGCCAATGTCTCGTATGAGCTGATGGCAATGGCGGAGGCGGGGTATCCCCCGAATTCGACCACCGATGCAGCTGCGCTGTCGATGCTTCGTCTGCAACGGTCCGACGGCAGCTGGACCATCGCCGATACACGGTCGCCGCTTGGCATCAGCGACATGAAATTCACTGCAATGGTGGCCCGGGCCCTGATCGCTTACCTTCCGCCGGGACTGCGCAGGGAGCGCGATGCAGCCGTTGACCGGGCGCGCAATTATCTTTTGAAGACTCACGCGGAATCGACGCAGGATGCAGCGTTTCAGGTGCTGGGATTGTTGTGGGTCAACGCGGGCGGGGCAGCAGTTCAGGAAAGCAGGGCCCGGCTGCTCGCCCTGCAGCGGAAGGACGGCGGCTGGGGACAACTCCCGACCATGGCGAGCGATGCTTATGCCACGGGCCAGGCGCTATTCGCGTTGCAGGCGACAAAGCCCGCGGCAGACAGCGAGGAATACCGGCGAGGGGTGAGATACCTGCTGCGAACGCAGTTGCCAGATGGGTCGTGGTTCGTGCAGACCCGCGCGATAGCATTCCAGCCTTACCGCGAGACGGGGTTCCCGCATGGCACCAGCCAGTTCATATCCGCGGCTGCAACCTCGTGGGCAGTGATGGCGCTTTCGCCCGCCGTGGATGTGCAGGCGCGATCGGCGACCCAAAAGTAACGGTTGGTTGCAAAGCACCGCCTTATGCGATTGGAAGACGGGCTTCGGAACTGCGGCGTCCCGCACGGCCGAGCACGATGCAAGGGTTCCACTAAGCGGCAGGATCAGTCCTGCCACTGGTCACCGCGCGCCGGGGCTCGAAAACAGCTACCGATAACACCCGATAGCAGGACTCAGCAGGTCCGGCTATGATGCGATTCCTCCCGGCCTCTGACCGTCGGCGCTAACATCCTGCGTCCCCCGAGCAGGGTGCATTCCCCACTTTTCGCTTTGTGCGAGGCGGCAAACGATGCGAGCGAGCGGCATGTTAGCCCGACCGACCGCGGCGAGAGGTGCAGTTGGATTCTGTCGGGGTATGCTTTCGAGATGGCCGTCATTCGATTTGGGTTTTTCGCGCTGATTTGCGGTGTGGGGCTGTTCGCGCAGGTTGATGCCCGGCGCGTCGCTGCACATGTGCGAACTTTGGCTTCAGATGAGTTCGAGGGGCGGAGCCCCGGGACGGCGGGCGAGAAGAAGACCATCGATTACCTGATTCGCGAGTTTAAAGCATCAGGCGCGCAACCGGGCGGCGAGCTGGACAGCAAAGGCGGTCGGGGATGGGTTCAGGACGTGCCACTGGCGCAGTCGGAGTTCGCGGGTCCGGTGTCTGTCAAAGTCATCATGGGGGATAGGGTGCGGCCCCTGAGTCAGGGGGAGGAGATCGCGGTTCGGGCTACATTTCTACCCCTCGACAAGGTCTCTATCGAAAATGCTCCCCTGGTGTTCATCGGATATGGAGTAAAAGCGCCCGAGCGGCAGTGGGATGACTACAAGGGGTTCGACTTGCGAGGGAAGGTCGGGGTGGTGCTGATCAACGATCCCGACTTTGAGGCGGACCTCGGAGGCCGCTTTGGCGGCAAGGCGATGACCTATTACGGGCGGTGGACCTATAAGTTCGAAGAGGCGGCGCGGCGGGGAGCCGTAGGAATGCTGGTGGTGCATGAGGCGGCACCTGCGTCGTATGGCTGGGCCACAGTCCGTAATTCGAATACGGAGGCGATGTTCGACATTGTGCGGTCGAAGCCGGGCGATGTGCACCCACTGCTCGAGGGATGGATTCAACGGTCGGTGGCTGTGGAGCTGTTCGACGCGGTGGGACTGAATTTCGAGGCGGAAAAAAAGAAAGCGCAGACGCCGGAGTTCCAGCCGGTGCCGCTCGGGAATGCCACGCTCTCGCTCGAGTACACGGCGAAGCATATGCAGGTGGTGTCCCACAATGTGGTGGGAATCGTTCCTGGCAGGTTGCACCCAGACGAGACGGTGCTGTATACGGCGCACTGGGATCATCTCGGCGTCGGGCCACCCGATGCACGAGGCGATCGAACTTACAACGGGGCAAGGGATAACGCGTTGGGGGTTGCGGGCCTGCTGGAGCTGGCGCGAGTGTATGGCGGTCAGGCGAAGACGGACCGGTCTGTAGTTTTTGTTTCGTTCACAGCGGAGGAGAGAGGGCTGCTCGGATCGGAGTTTTACGCGAACCATCCGTTATATCCGCTCGCGCTGACGGCGGGAGCCTACAACATGGATGGCGGGTCCATTGATGGTCCGGCACGCGACGTTGCCGTGGCGGGAGACGGGCGCGTGACGCTACAGGAGGATCTGGCGGCGGCCGCCGCCAGGGAAGGACGTAAGATGTCGGCCGATCCACGGCCGGAGGCCGGATCGTTCTTTCGCTCAGATCATTTCAGTCTGGCAAAGGTGGGGGTACCTGCGATATCGTTTCGGGCTGGCCTAGATTTAGTGCAGGGCGGGGTAGCGGCGGGAAAGACGGCGAGCGATGGACATATCGCCAAGGAATATCATCAGCAGGCGGATGAATGGTCCGAGAAGTGGGATCTGCGCGGGATGGTGATGGATACGGGGCTGCTGTATGCGATTGGGCGGGAACTAGCCAATTCGCGGAACTGGCCGAGGTGGCTGGAAGGTTCGGAGTTCAAGGCGCTTCGCGATTCCAGTGAGGGACTGCGGAAGCGTGAGTAAGCGTCGACCACGATACATAGTCTCTGGCAAGCAGGAATGTGTAGCAAATACCCCACAGGGCTAATGCCGACCCGGGAGCCAGGCTTCTTGCTCTTGATGCGACTGGATTTGTGGCCTCTCGCGCACGGTCAGGTGGTATGTACTAGTCTTGACTTGATCTGACATTTCGATAGAATGCGTGTAGCGCAAATCAGGAGAATGTGAGATGAACGCAGATCAGAAGATCATCAAGAACAAGGTGGGCCTGCTGAACCTTTCCGAGGTG
>JAOAPO010000491.1 GCA_025462945.1 Bryobacterales bacterium | reverse complement strand
CGTCGCGGGATTCGGGGCAGATGCGGTATGGGGCGGAGGGCCGGGGGCAGCATGACGATCTGGTGATTGCTTTGGCGCTGGCGGTTTGGCGCGCGCGGAAGTTTTAGGCGAATTCGTTAGAGTAGTGGTGAAAAGCGATGCCAACACCAAACCTTTTGATTGCGCGCGGCGAGATTGACTCCGTGCTGCAGCCTGCTCTGATCAATCGTCATGGCCTGATTGCGGGGGCTACGGGTACGGGGAAGACTGTGACGCTGCAGGTGATGGCGGAGGCGATGAGCCGGATCGGCGTGCCGGTGTTTGCGGCCGACGTGAAGGGCGATCTTTCGGGCGTGAGCAAGCCGGGCAAGGATTCGCCGAAGCTGCGGGCGAGGGTTGAGCAGCTGCAGCTGCATGAGTTTGCGTTCGGCGGGTGCCCGGTGACGTTTTGGGATGTGTTCGGGGAGCAGGGGCATCCTTTGCGGGCGACGGTGTCGGATCTGGGGCCGCTGCTGCTGAGCCGGATTTTGAATCTGAACGAGACGCAGGCGGGCGTGCTGTCGCTGGTGTTCCGGATTGCGGACGACAACGGGCTGCTGCTGCTGGATCTGAAAGATTTGCGGGCGATGCTGCAGTTCGCGGCGGGTAAGGCGAAGGAGTTTCGGACGGAGTACGGGAACATTTCGGCGGCGAGCGTGGGGGCGATCCAGAGGGGGCTGCTGGCGCTGGAGGATCAGGGCGCGGATCAGTTCTTTGGCGAGCCGGCGCTGAATGTGGACGATCTGCTGCAGACGGACGCGCAGGGGCGGGGCGTGATCAACCTGCTGGCGGCGGACCGGCTGATGCATTCGCCGCAGCTGTATGCGTCGTTTTTGTTGTGGCTGCTGTCGGAGTTGTTCGAGAAGCTTCCGGAGGTGGGGGATCTGGAGAAGCCGAAGCTGGTGTTTTTCTTCGATGAAGCGCACCTGCTGTTTACGGACCAGCCGGAGGCGCTGCTGCAGAAGATCGAACTGGTGGTGCGGCTGATTCGGTCGAAGGGCGTGGGGGTGTATTTTGTGACGCAGAATCCGGTGGATGTGCCGGAGACGGTGCTGGGGCAGCTGGGGAATCGGGTGCAGCATGCGTTGCGGGCGTTTACGCCTCGGGATCAGAAGGCGGTGCGCGCGGCGGCGGAGACGTTCCGGGCGAATCCGAAGCTGGATATCGAAGAGGTGATTACGCAGCTGGGGGTGGGTGAGGCGCTGGTGTCGTTTCTGGATGGGGAGGGGATTCCGGGGGTGGTGCAGAGGTCGTTTGTGTGTCCGCCGGGGGGGCAGATTGGGCCGATTACGGCGGAGGAGCGGCAGGGATTTATTCGGGCGTCGGTGGTGTTTGGGGCTTATGAGGAGGCGGTGGATCGGGAGTCGGCTTATGAGTTGTTGAAGGCTGGGGTAGCGAAGGCTTCTGCTCCTGCACCGGAGCCGGCTCCGGAGGTTCGCCGTGAGCCTGAGCCTGAGCGAGAGCCTGCGCCTCAGCCGGGTCGGTGGAATCGGGGGGCGGGGACGGGGCGGGTGGTTTACCGGCGGTCGGCTGAGCCGGCGAATGATCGGCCTGCGGCGCGGGCTCCGGAACCGGCTTCGGGGGGATCGGGGGTGTCGGAGTGGCTGCTGGGGAGTGTGGGTCCTCGGGGGGGCCGGCATGAGGGGGTGCTGGAGTCGATGGTGCGGAGCGGGGCTCGGAGTATGGGGTCGCAGATTGGGGGGCAGATTGTGCGGGGGGTGTTGGGGTCGTTGCTGGGGGGCCGGGGGCGGCGGTGAGTTTGACCGATTCGGCAATTTTTAAGGGCCAATTTTCGTGCGTACTCGCACTTTCCTGATATTCTTTTGTGTAAGGTTCAGTCCTGTAGCTACCGGGACTGATTGGATCAGGAGGACGTACGATGGGTTGGATGTCATGGGGCAGGTCTCGGGCTGGCCGGGGTTGTTTGGCTGTCGCGATGGTTTTGGCCGCGGGCGGTAATCAGTCTCTCTTCGCCGGGACGGTGGACTGGACCGTCGGGAACGGCAACTGGACCGATGACACCAACTGGAATCCGCAGGGCGTGCCGGGCAGCGATTCGGACGTCACCATCAATCTCGGACTTGCGACTCTGTCCGGGGCGGCGACAATCCAGAGTCTTCTTGTGGGCGATGGCGGAGCGCTGAATATCGACAGCGGCGGGAACCTGACGATCGGACCGGGGCTCGCTCCGGCGGTGTTGCAGAGTTCGGGTGTGATCACGGTTGCGGATCAGGGCCTGCTTTCGGTGGTTGGCGAGGGGACGTTATCGGGCAACAGTACGTTCATCGGCAATGCTGCCGGGGATGCCGCGCAGTTGCAGGTATCCGGCAATCTGCAGTTGAACGGAGCCGATCTGGTGCTGCAATCGGGGAGCGGTATACACGGCGAAGGGAGTCTGGCGCTGGATTTCTCGTCGAGGCTTCTCGGCGCGGGAACGATCACGGTCGCGACGGTGACGAATGCGGGTTCGATCGAAGCGTATGACGAGGCACTGGTGCTGAGTGGCGCCACGACGCTCACAAACTGGAACGGCGCAACGGCTACGCTTACGGGCGGTGCCTACTCGGCGTACGCCGGGGTGCTGCAACTGGGGAGCATCGGGGAAGGCAGTATCGAAACTCTGGACCAGGCGGGCGTCCTGGAGTATGGCGGCGGGCTGGTTACGGGCGACGGTTTATCGAGCGCGGTCCGGAATTTGACGAACATCAAGAACGGCGACTACGCTCTCGCTTTTTCGGGGACGGAAGTCACGATCACCCCGAACAGCGGCGACGTCGCGACGGGCACGCTGCAAGTGACTGCGAACGGAGGCCTGGAGGCCGGGTTGAGCGTTTTTGCCGCCAGTCTGAATGTGGCGGGAAATCTGGGAAACAGCGCGCTGGATGGTGGATACTCGGCAGTCGATGTGTTGGGGGGCGCCACACTGACGGTGGCTGGCAACTTCACGCAGACCAACTCCTATGGCAGTCTGGCCGAGACGTTTGTGGGTGGCTCGGCGCTGCATGTGGCGGGTGACACCTCACAGCACGGGACGGTGATGACGTTTACGGATTTCGGCAAGATTCCGGCGCAGGGCCTTCAGGCCATCGAGGTTTCGAAAGGCAACGGCACGACCGGAACCTTCGACGGCGCGTTCAACAACAAGGATCTGGACGGCTGGGGGAGCCTGCTGGATATCGGCGGCAGCACGGTCACGACGAGCGCTTTCCAGAACGACTACGCCAGCGAAGTGGATCTGCACGGCGGCAGCCAGTTGACGACGGGGGCTTTCACCAATAACGGGGTGGTTTCGCTGTGCGGCTGCAGCGCCAATGAGCTGACGGTGGCGGACGGCGACTTCACGAACGATCAGGGGATTGTGACGATCGGCGCGGGTAATACGCTGACGGTGTCGAATGGTCTTTACCTGCAGGTCGCGCCACAAACGGTGGCAACGTTCGCGGCGGTCGCGCCGGACGAGTCTGCAACAGAAGTGAACGGCACGCTGCGGGCGAACGTGGTGCTCAATGGCGGGATACTGACGGGTTTGGGCACGATTGACGGCAACCTGGAGAACAATGCCACGGTCGCTCCGATCGATAGTGAGTCGGATCTGGGGACGCTGACGGTTAGTGGAAACTACCTCCAGGGGATGCTGGGTCTGCTGCAGCTGGATCTGGGGGGCCTCGACTTCGGCAACCTGGTTGTAGGCGGCAACGTGACGCTGGACGGACTGCTGGACGTTCGGTTGCGCGAGGGGTACACGCCGACCGCAAACGACAGCTTCAGGATTCTCGCCTGGGGCGGTACGTTGTCCGGGATGTTCGCAGACTGGACGATGCCGACGGTGGATGGTCTGGCGTTTTCGCTGCTGGTGGGATCAAATGATATTTTTCTGCAGGTGACTGACGCGAGTACGGCGACGCCGGAGCCTTCGACGGTACTGCTGACGTTTGCGGGGCTGTTCCCTGCCCTGCTGCTGGTTGCGGCGATGCGGCGGCGGGCTCAGCTGGCGCAGGTGCCGGCCCGGGCCACGGCTGCGAGATCACGGTAAGAGGTGAGTCGCGTGCGCTCGATTCTTGGGGTTGTTGCGCTGCTCGCTCTAGCGGGTGGGGCGTGGTGGGTGGTGCGCGGTCAGCAGACCGTTGCGATGACGACTCCTTATCAGGCGGTGCTGCTGTCCAACGGGTCGGCTTACTTCGGGCGACTGGAGGGGCTGGGTTCGGCTTATCCGGTGCTGAAAGAAGTTTATTACGTGCAGAGCCGGCCTGGACAGGATGGTAAGCCTGCCGTCAATACGCTGGTGAAGCGCGGCAAGGAGTGGCACGGTCCGGATCGCATGATCCTGACGGCGTCGGCGATCGTGTTTGTAGAGCCGGTGAATCCGGGTTCGCGGGTTTCGCAGCTGATTGCTGAAGCCGCTGCGACCAAGTAAAGACTGGCTGGTAATCTGGCGTCTTGCCTGTCGATTTAGTTGTTTGCTGCGCTACGGAGCTGGAGTGCTCTTTGGTGCGTCCTCACTTGCCGGTGGTTTGCGCGGGGGTGGGGGCGGTCAATGCGGCTTATGCGTTGACGCGGTTCATTGAGCGGCATGAGGTGCGGGCGATTATGGCCTGCGGGATTGGCGGGGCTTATCCGGGGTCGTGCCTGGCGGTGGGTGATGTGGCGTGGGCTTCGAGCGAGTGCTACGGGGATCTGGGGGCTAATTCGGCCGAGGGGTTTCTGGATATGCGCGAGCTGGGGTTTCCGTTGATTGCGGGGCCGGAGCCGGTCTACAACGTTTTGCCTTTGCAGCTAGGGGTGGGGGCTGGGGCGGTTCGCTTCGTCACGGTGAATACCTGTACAGGGGACGACGCGGCTGCAGCGGCTTTGGCGGGGCGGACGGGCGGGTGCGTGGAGTCAATGGAGGGGGCGGCAGTGGTGCATGTCGCGCGACTGGCGGGGATCGCGGTGGGCGAGGTTCGTGGGATCAGTAACGCGGTGGGCAATCGGGAGCGCGGGGCGTGGCGGGTTCGGGAGGCGGCGGAGCGGGCTCAGCTGGCGCTGCTGGAGTGGGTTCGGGAACGCGGGTAGCGTTCAGGCCTGATGCCAGATGGCTTTTCGGTAGCGGACAGTCCAGTCGTCGAGCCTTTCGCTTTCGACTTCGGCGGTGAGGTCTTCACAGAAGCTGAGAGGCGGGGCGCCGAGTTTGCGGGACAGGTGGGCGGCGATGGTGACGCTGATGGCGTTGAGGGCACCGGCCTCAAGTTCTTTTTGGGCGAGAGCGGTTAATCGTTCGAGGCGGGATTGGGCTGCGGTGAGTTTGGCATCGCCTTCGTTGCTGTTGGATCTCTGACTCACGGGCCGTGTCCGCAAGGGTAAAGGTGAGTTGTCATACGATTGATCATTCATTGTAACCGTCGTCGTCCGGAATGGTACAGAAACTTCGGGCTGGATTGTAAGTCGTGCGCGCGGCTAAGTTCGGCGGGGAGTTAATTTATCCGGATTGCTGACGTAGTACAGGGCGCGGATCAGGCCATCGCGCACTTCCACTGCAGTTACGCCGTGGAGGTGACCGTCGAGCCAGGTGAGGGTTCCGGGAGCGGAGTTGACTAGTGCGGGATGGGTTATCAGGGCGTGCTTGCCGTTTATGCCCATGAGAAACCGGGCGATGCGGTCCGCGCCATAGATGGGGTTGAGCACTGACGGGACTTTTCCGCCTCCGTCGCCTATGAGGACGGCATCGAGGGCCAGGATGCCCAGCAGTTCCTTCTGATCGCCCTGCTGCACGGCGGCGATGAAACGCGTGATTATGCCTTCCGCCACGGCGTTTTGTACGAGTGGTGCGTCTGTGCCGCGGTCACTTTGGGAACGGGAGAGGGCAGCGCGGGCGCGGACCATCAGCTGGCGGCAGGCTGCTTCCGATTTGCCGGCGATGGCGGCGATCTCCTGCCAGGAGTACTCGAAGACTTCGCGCAGGACGAAGACGATGCGCTGTTCGGGCTTGAGCTTTTCGAGCAGATAGAGGAGCCCGAGGGAGAGGCGCGAGCGGGTGATGGCGTCCTGCTCGGGTGAGGGAGAGCCGAAGACGGGTTCTGGAAGCCATTCGCCGGGGTAGACCTCGCGGCGGTGTTGGGCAGAGCGGAGCTTGTCGATGGCGAGGCGGGTGACTACGGTGGTGAGCCAGGCTTCGGGGTTCGCGATGGCAGTGCGGTCCGATGCCTGGAAGCGGAGCAGAGCCTCCTGCACGATGTCTTCACTGTCGGCGAGGCTGCCGAGGTAACCGTAGGCGAGGGAGATCAGGCGTGTACGCTCGCGGTCGGTCATGACTTTTCAGGGTACAAAAGCGTTGAGAGCCGTCACAGAGTGAGATGGTGTTTCGTCGAGAAATCAGAGGACGAAACAGAATGACACAGGCAACAGGTACAGACATTATGGAACCGAGACTGGCGTTGGGAACCGGGGCGTACGGCGGGGTGATGAAAGCGATGTTCGGGCTGGAGGAACCACTGCGGCGTTCAACTCTGGAGCCGGCGCTTCGCGAACTGGTGAAGACGCGGGCGTCGCAGTTGAACGGGTGCGCGTATTGCATCGACATGCATACGAAAGATGCGCGGGCGCTGGGGGAGTCGGAGCAGAGGCTCTATGGGTTGAGTGCGTGGAGGGAGACTCCGTTCTACAGCGATAGAGAGCGTGCGGCGCTGGAGTGGACTGAGGCGTTGACTTTAATTGCCGGGAACGAAGTGTCGGACCAGGTGTTTGCGCGAGTGAGGCAGCAGTTCAGCGAGGAGGAGTTGGTTAGCCTGTCGCTCGCTGTGGCTCAGATCAATGCATGGAACCGGCTGGTGAAGCCGTTTCGGCCTGCGGTCGGGAGTTATCAGGCGCCAGCGCGACAGAGTTAATGGGGTTGGGCGGGTGGCTATGTCCTTGTTGCGGGCTGGGTTAGCGTGAGGGTTTGCTGGTCGGCGTCCAAGGTCGCCATGGTTCCTAACGGCAGGGTGATTTGGTCCAGGGTGTGGCCGAAGGTGAGGCCGTACAGGACGGGGATGTTGAGGTCGCCGAGGAGGTAGTCGATGACTTCGCCGAG
>JAOAPO010000468.1 GCA_025462945.1 Bryobacterales bacterium | reverse complement strand
TGGCAACCTGTATACATCCGAAGTGAATCCGGGTAACCGTTTTCAAAGATTCAGGCTCAATAAACATCAGACAGCCGGGACCGCCCAAGGTGATGGCCCGGGAGGAAAAAATTGAACGCATTCATCCTTACGAAAAAGACATTCAGGAAAGTTCTATGGACTTGCGCCATTAGCGTTCCAGTATTCGCGATTGCCCAGACGGTTCCCACAGGCAAAACGGTGTTCTCCCCAGTGCCGGTGGGTGTGCCCCATGATGTTGCGCCAATGCGGGCAGGCAACTCAACAGGTTTTCCGGAGCCGCTGCGGGAAAAAGGAAAAGCCATCGAGACGCGAGTTCCGGAGAAGAGCGACGACAAGCCAGCCTTTCCGGGTCAGACGCGAGCGCCCTATGAGCCCACCGCCGCCTTCTCGGTCACCACCATCACCGACAAGCTGAAACTGCCGTGGAGCCTGGCATTCCTTTCGAACGGGAAGATGCTTATCACGGAAAAGTCCGGAGCTCTCCGGATCGTGACTGCAGCTGGCGTACTCTCCGAACCATTGACTGGGGTTCCGCCCGTGTCCGCCATCGGTCAGGGCGGTCTTCTGGATTTGGCCCTCGATTCGCAGTTCGCCACCAACCACCGCATCTATTTCACTTACAGCGAGCCTCTGGGCGAAACGCACAGCAACCTGGTCGTAGCGCGGGCTACGCTGGATGAAGCGGGTGGAGCCGTCAGGGACAGAAGCGTGATTTACCGAACGTTCCCGCCGCTGCCCAAAACTCTCTCTTCGAACCAGGGAGGACGCATTGCGATCGCACGGGACGGTAATCTATTTGTGACAATTGGCGATCGCTCGAAATCGCCGCCCTGGGCCATCGCTCAAAACGTCGACACGCCGTTGGGGAAAGTCATCCGCATTACGCCGGACGGAACCCCGGCGCCGGGCAATCCGTTCATCGGCAAACCAGGCGCCCTGCCTGAGATCTGGTCGTATGGACACCGTAGCGAGGAAGGTCTGACCATTCACCCCGAAACCGGCGAACTTTGGGAGACCGAACATGGGCCCCGCGGCGGCGACGAACTGAACACGCCGGAGGCGGGCAAGAACTACGGTTGGCCTATTATCGTGCACGGTGTCGACTACCCGGGAGAAACCATCGGCCAGGGGATCACTGAGAAGGACGGCATGGAACAACCGCGATATTACTGGGATCCTGTAATCGCGCCTTCCGGCCTTGCGATTTACACCGCTAACCTTTTCCCGCAATGGAAGAACAGCGTGTTTATCGGTGCGTTGCGCGGTCAGATGCTCATCCGGCTGAGCCTTGCGGGCAAGAAGGTCGTCGGAGAAGAGCCGCTTTTGCTGGATCAGCAGGCCAGGATCCGGGACGTCCGTGTAGGACCCGAAGGAGCGGTCTATGTCCTCACCGAATCCGGCAAGCTGCTGAAGCTAACGCCGAAGTAGACCTGCGGGCCACAGTTTATCGGCGGCCAGCGGTCCAGCGATCGGGCCCGCGTGCGGCAGCACTTTGGGGAAGGTTGGAAAGGGTTCGCAGTCCGCCGCTCCGCGGCTACTTCGTCGCCATTGCCGCGCGCAGAAGCGCCGCTGCTTCCGGAAAATCTCTCCGGGCATTCGCAAAGAATGTGCCGCCCGCCATCATCAGCGGAGTCCAACCGCTCTTGGTTTTCGCCTCGGGATTGGCACCGTGATCCAACAGGAACTTCACGATGGAGGGCTGATTCGAGACCGCCGCTCCGTGCAGCGCCGTGCTGCCGCTCCACCTCGGATCGCTGGGCACTTTGCCCGCTAGTTCCGCCATGTTCTTCGGGGGATACAGCAGCAGGTACTCCGGGTCGCCTGCCATCTCCACATTGCAGTAATCAGCGGACGCATTGATGTCGTTCCCCAACTCAAGGGCCAGCTTGACGGCTTCCAAACGCTCTGCCTCGCTCACTCCGGTATAAGGACCGGGCGTCTCGCCCTCCCAATAGTCAAGGCCCGAGGCAACCATCAGGGGCGTGATCCCCAGAGCATTTTTCTTCTTCGGATCTGCCCCGTGCTCAGCGAGTAGACGCATGTAGGGCGCATCGCCGTTCCGCGCCGCAATGTAGAACGCGGTGGCGCCATCGAAGCTGAGGAAATGCCGTCCGAGCGTAATCAGCGGGACGCTTCGCGCAGCGAGGTCGCGGTTGCCCACCGTCTCCTTCATCTCGATCACACGGTTCGGATCGGCGCCATGCTCCAGCAGAACTTTCGCCAGTTGCAGTGCCGTCATTTCCCCCAAAGGCTGAGGCGTCCCGTAGGAACGGCGTCCGAGCCCATTGCCTCCATCCGACCCCGGCTTACGCAGCCACGCGAGGGTGTGCAGCGCAGAACCGCGCGCGTCCGGCGCGTTCGGATTGGCGCCCCCGTCCAACAGCACTGCCGCCAGTTCGAAATAGGCGTTCAGCACCGCCATATTCAGGGCGCTGGTTCCGTCAGGCGCGCTGGCATTGGCATCGGCCCCGTGCGCCAGCAGCGCGCGGACGGTCTCCTTGTGCCCGTTCCGCACGGCGAACAGTAGTGGGGTGAAGCCGCTCCTGGACTTCGCCTTTACATCCGCTCCAAACTCGATCAGCATCTCCACGGCTCCGGTGTTGCCTTCGGCCGCGGCCCACATGAGGGCAGTTTGACCCCTTACGGGCTCCTGCGCATTCGCTTTGGCGCCCCGCGCCAGAAGCAACTTGACAGCTTCCGGCTTACCGCTTAAGGCCGCGCTCATCAGCGCAGTTTGTCCCTCTCCCGACGTGCTCTCAGGATCCGCGCCCGCCTCCAGCAAGCGAGCGGTCATTTGCGGACTGCCGTTGGAGCAGGCGAGCGAGAGCGGGGTGATTTTGTACCGGGTGGCTGCTTTCACATCGGCGCCCGCCGCGAGCAGCAGGTTCACCACCTCGAGCCTGTCGTAACGCACGGCCTGGTGGAGAGCCGTCATGCCGTCCGGTCCTGCCTCGGAGAGCCGAACCTTCTTTGCGAGCAGCGCCCGGACGGTGCTGACATCCCCCGCCGCGGCGGCGTCGAGAAGGCGCGAGCCTTCGTCGGAGGCAAGCAACGCGCACGAAAAGATCGCCACCAAACAAGCTTGCTTTACGAAGTTGCGGCCCATCGTGTCCCCCCGGCGATCAGTATATTATGAATCTGCTTCGGTCCCCCAGCCGGCAGCCCTGGCCGAACAGATATATGATGGGCGTCAGCGAAGCTTATGCCCGGTCCCCGACATCGACCAGTACGTTGTTTCAGTTTCGCCGTAGTTGCCGGAATCACGGTGATGCTGAGCGGCACCCTTGCAGCCGCCCCGGTTCCTGCCAGTGCGAGCGAAGCGAGCGGCGCGATTGCGAAGTACTGCGGCACGTGCCACAGCGCGGCGCAAAAGATGGGTGGCCTGACACTCGACCCGGCAACCCTGACAAACGTCTCAGCGAGGGCTGAGCAGTGGGAGAAGGTCATCCGCAAACTGCGCAGCCAGTCCATGCCCCCACCCGGGATGCCTCGGCCAGACACCGCAACCTACGCGAAGCTGCTGAGCTACCTTGAGGGCGAACTCGACCGCGGCGCGGCGACCAAAACATCTGCCGGCAAGGTGCCGCTGCTTCGTCGTCTGACCCGCACCGAGTATCAGAACGCCGTGCGCGACGTCCTCGCTCTCGACTCGCTCCCAAAAGAGATGGAGTACGCGTTTCTGTTGCCACCGGACAATTCCAGCAGTGGCTTCGACAATATCGCCGACCTTCTTTTCGTTTCGCCCACCTCAATGGAGAGTTACCTGAACGCGGCGGAGAAGGTAAGCCGGCT
>JAOAPO010000441.1 GCA_025462945.1 Bryobacterales bacterium | reverse complement strand
TCTGGTCCCTCGTGCACGGGATCGCGATGCTGGCCATCGACGGTCAACTCTGCCAAACCGACCAGACCGTGCACGTACTGACCCGCTACATGATCGAAAGAGTAAGCGTCGCCCTCGCCCCTACTGCGTCGGTGCGTAGTATCCGGTCCGCCACGAAGCATGCAGCGGAGGCAGCCCCCTTGGCTGAATGATCTTCACCGCTACCTTGCGATACCGCCCGTCCCGAGCGCCGTTCGACGGACTATACCCCAACACATACTGGTTCCGCAGCTCGATCCCGATCTTCCCCGCAACATCCGGCAGATCATTGACGTTCGCCACCACGAAGATCCGCCCGCCCGTCGGCTCCGAAATGTTCCGCAGCAGATCCACTCCCATCAGCTCTTCCCGATCGTTCGGATTCGAGTACAGCGCGATCGAGTAGATCTGCACATCCGCCTCTTTCACCACGTTCTTCAGCTCCGACTGCGTATACCGGCTGCTGTTGTCCACGCCATCGGAAATCACAATGAGCGCCCGCCGCGGATTCTTCGCCTTCTTCATCGTCCGCAGGCCCAGCAGCGCCCCGTCCAGCAGCGCCGTCCGACCCTTCGCCTTCGTGAACACCAGCCGCGCACGGATGTCGTCCAGATTGTGCGTGAACGGCATCGCCACCTCCGGCCGGTCATTGAACTCAACCAGAAACGCCTCGTCTTCCGGATTCGCAACCTTGAAGAGTTCCGACACCGCCTGCCGCGCTTTCCCGAGCTTTGACGACATACTCCCGCTCGTATCGAAGACAATGCCCACCGACAGCGGCGCATCCTCGCCGCCGAATGACGTAATCCGCTGCTTCACCTTGTCTTCAGCGATCTCGAAGACGTCCTGATCCAGCCCCGTCACCGGACGGTTCAGCGCATCGGCCACCGAGACAGGTATCAGCACCAGATTGCTGTCCACTCGAATGTTGGCCCCGGGAAGCGGTGCTGCCGTGTCGCCCGCTTTGGGCCGCGGCACAATGGTCGCGGGAGTTGAAGGCTCCTGCCCCGCGACACTCGCCGCAAGCAATCCGAGTACTGTGAGCAGCTTCATACAGCGGCGAGTCTAGCAGGAAAAAACCAGAAATTCTTGATCCCGCCACCTTCGGTTTTGCGCATTAAGGGGTGTAGGAGAATTCAATGACCACGTTGTCCTCATCAAAGTCCATCGCAAAAGCGATCCTGATCATCAGCAGCCTCGCGCTGCCCCCATTCGTGCAGGCTGACGCGCCCACCGCGACCCAGATCCGTGACGCAGCGAACAAAGCCGCCGGCATCATGCAGTCCAGCATGGCCCAGGTTGACCCCAAAGTTCCCTGCATCACTTGCCACCACGGCATGCTGCCGCTCTTTGCCCTGAACGTCGCGCGCAATCACGGCGTCACCGTCAACGAAACCCAGCGCCGCCAGATCATGCTCAAGACCTTCGGCGCAATGCGCGACATCGACGCAGCCATCCAGGGCACCCACGTCGTGGATGAAAATCTCGATGCCTCTGAGATCATGATGTTCGGTCCTGAGCTCGGCGTTGCCCCCAACATCGGCGCCGCCCTTCACGCCCGCCGCCTCGCCAACCTCCAGCAGCCCGACGGCCACTGGCGCACCATGGACGCCCGGCCACCCCAGTCGTACAGCAACTTCATGGTCACCGCCGTCGTGTCCAAGGCCGTCGGCGCTTACCTGCCGGACTCCCCCGCCGTTTCGAAGAAAGCCACTATCGCGAAGGCACGGCAGTGGCTCGCCGCTAACACGCCGGTCACCAACGAAGACGCCACTTTCCGCCTCTTCGGGCTCGTTTGGACCGGTGCCACCCCAACCCAAATCAACACCGCCGCCACGGACCTCATGAAGCGCCAGAACCCCGACGGCGGCTGGTCCTCCATGCCCGGCCAGACCTCTGACGCCTACTCCACCGGCGAAGCGCTCTATGCGCTGAAGAGCACCGGCAAGATCTCCGATGCCGCTTACAACCAAGCCGTCTCCTGGCTACTCAAGACGCAGGAAAAGGACGGCTCCTGGCACGTCAAATCTCGCCTCCATGAAGTCGCCCAGATCAGCCCGCCCAAGATGGACACCGGCTTCCCCCATGGCACAGACCAGATCACTTCAATGTTCGGGACCACATGGGCCGTAGCCGCGCTCTCTCTCGCGCTGCCCGAGCAGAAGCAGCCTGCCCCCGATATCGCTGAGGTCTACCCGAAAGCGGAACCCTGGATCGAAGCCGCCGCCTTTGGAACAACCGAGCAGCTCAAGGCCATCGACCCCAATGCCCGTACCGCCAGAGGCAGCACTGCCCTGATGGTCGTCGCCAACGATCCGGCCCGTGCAGCCACACTGATCCAGCGCGGAGCCGACGCGAAGGCCGCCGCTGAATCCGGCCAGACCGCGCTCTCGGTCGCGGCCACCTACGCCGGCACCGCGAAGCTCGTGCGGCAGCTGCTGGCCCTGGGTCTTCCAGCCAAACTGGGTCCCAAAGCCGAGTTCCACGCCAATCCCATGGTCGAAGTGGCATGGACCGGCGACGTCGAAGTAGCCCGCCTCCTCCTCGACGCCGGAGCCGACATGCGCCAGCCCATGATGCGAGCCGGCTTCATCCCGATGTCTCCGCTCAAAGCCGCCGTCGCCCTCCAGTCCACGGAAGTCCTCCGCGAATTCCTCAAGCGAGGCGCCGACCCCAACCACGTCGAGGACGTCCCGCTCCTCAGCGCAGCCGCCCTCGCCAACCGGGCCGAGTCCACCAAAGTCCTCCTCGAAGCCGGAGCCAACCCCGAACTGAAAGACCAATACGGCTGGACTCCCCTGATGCACGCAACCAAAGGTGTTGACCACGACGTAAACCAGACCGAAGCGCTCATTCGCGCCGCCATCGCCCGCGGCTCATCCCCAAGCGCCAGGCGTTAACCCCGAAGGCAGGGTGGCCCGGAGAGTACTCCGGGTCACCCTGCTAAACTCCCAAAGGTGCCCCGCCATCCCGCCGTCCCTTGGGTCCTCCCCTTCGGAGTCTTCATCGGACTCCTCGCCCTTCAGCAGGTAATACCCGTCCCGGTCTGGCTCCGCCTCGCACTCTCCCTCGCCGCAATCGCCGCCGTCTCCCTCCCGGTCCTTCGCGGACGCCCTTCAAAACCCACCCTCAGCATCGCCCTCGGCCTCGCCGTCTTCGTCCTCTGGATCGGCCCCGACCTCATCAGCCCCAACTGGCACCACTTCATCCTCTTTGACAACGCCGTCATGGGTCACCCCGCCGGTAACACCCCGCCCGCCTCCAAAGACGACCCGCTCTTCCTGATCCTCCGAATCGCCATCAGCGTCATCGCCGTCCCCATACTCGAAGAGCTATTCTGGCGTGGCTGGCTCATGCGCTGGCTCATCGACTCGAACGACTTCCGAAAAGTCGCCCTCGGCACATACGCCCCGCTCGCTTTCTGGGCCACCGCCCTCCTCTTCGCCTCCGAACACGGACCTTTCTGGGACGTCGGCCTCCTCACCGGCATCATCTACAACGCCTGGCTGATCAAAACCAAAAACATCTGGGATTGCATCCTCGCCCATGCAGTCACCAACGCGGCACTGGCGGCGTACGTAGTCCTTGCGGGACAATGGCAGTACTGGCTCTAATCGGCCCGTCCCCAAAACACCATGATTCAACTCACCGAGGCCGGAAAGCGCTTCGGACCCAAAATTCTGTTCGAAGACCTCAACTGGCTCGTCACCCCTAAGGAACGAGTCGGCATCGTCGGCGGTAACGGCACCGGCAAATCCACTCTCCTCAAAGTCATGGCCGGCATCGAAGGCCTCGACTACGGCACCATCAACGGCATGAAGGGCATCCGCGCGGGCTACCTCCCGCAGGACGGCATCAACCTCAGCGGCCGCTCCGTTTTCGACGAATGCCTCTCCGTCTTCGAATACATCCGCGCCATGGAAGCCGAGCAAAAAGAGCTTGAGCACCAGATGGGTGTGCTCGACCATGAAAGCTTCGAATACCAGCAAATCTCCGACCGCTACCACCATCTGCAGGCCGAATTCACCGCCCGCGACGGCTACAACATCGAGTCCCGCGTCGGCAACGTCCTCGCCGGCCTCGGCTTCTCCCGGGAAGACTGGCAGCGCCGCGTCGAAGAGTTCTCCGGCGGCTGGCAGATGCGCATCGCACTCGCCAAACTCCTCCTCGAAGAGCCCAACCTGCTCCTCCTCGACGAACCCACCAATCACCTCGACCTTGAAGCGCGCAACTGGCTCGAAAACTACCTCGCCAACTACCCCAACGCGTTCATCCTCATCTCGCACGATCGCTACTTCCTCGACGTAACCGTAACCAAAATCGTCGAAATCTGGAACAAGAAGGTCTGGTTCTACACCGGCGGCTACTCCAAATACGAGAACCAGAAAGCCGAACGCCGCCTCCAGATCGAAGCCGCCTATCGCAACCAGCGCGACCGCATCGAAGCCCTTGAATCATTCATCAATCGCTTCCGCGCCCAGGCCACCAAAGCCAAACAGGTCCAAAGCCGTATCAAGGAACTCGAAAAGATCGAGCGCATCGAAATCCCGCCCGACGAAAAGACCATCCACTTCCGCTTCCCCCAACCCAAACCCAGCGGACGGATCGTCGTCGAATTCAACAACGTCTCCAAAAGCTACGGCACCAAACACGTCTTCTCCGGAGCCACCTTCAACATCGAGCGCGGTGACCGCATCGCCCTCGTCGGCGTCAACGGCGCCGGCAAGTCCACGCTCATCAAAATCCTCTCCGGCGAAGAACCCATCACCTCCGGCGAATTCAACCTCGGCCACAACGCCGAACCCGACTACTTCGCCCAGGACCAATACAAAGTCCTCGACCCCGAAGCCTCCATCCTCGACGACATCGGCACCGTCGCCACCAGAGCCTCCAACACCGAACTCCGCAGCGTCCTCGGCTGCTTCCTCTTCTCCGACGACGACGTCTTCAAGAAAATCGGCGTCCTCTCCGGCGGCGAACGCAACCGTTACGCCCTGGCGCGAATGCTGATGAACCCGAGCAACTTCCTCCTGCTCGACGAACCCACGAACCACCTCGACATGCGCGCCAAAGACGTCCTCCTCAAAGCCATCGAGGACTTCCAGGGCACCGTCGTCTTCGTCTCCCACGACCGCTACTTCATCGACAAACTCGCAACCCGAGTCTTCGAAGTCGCCGACGGCACCGTCACGCTCTACAACGGCAACTACGAGGACTACCTCTTCCGCAAATCCGGCATGGCCGCCGCTGAAGCAGCACTCCCGGCCCAGGCCCCGGCTAATGGACGAGGCCCGGCTAAAGCCCAGCCGCAGCAGTTGCCGAAAGCAGCGCCGGTCGTTGACGACAAACAGCGCCGCCTCAACCCCATCAAGCTCCGCCAGACCAAAGAGCGCCAGCGCGCCATCGAAGACGAAATCACCCGGCTCGAAATCGAAGTCGCCGACTTCGAAACCGCCCTCTCTGACTACCAAAGCGCCCAGCAAAGCATCGAAATCGCTGAGATCCTCGAAGCTCGCCGTGCCGATCTTCAGAAGCTCATGACCGAATGGGAAGAGGTCTCCGAAATGCTCGAGGCTAACCGCTAATGCTGCAAATCACTGAAGAGCAGGTCCTCGCCACCCTCACTATGGCGAAGGCCATCGAACTCGTGGAACTCGGCTTCCGCCAACTTGCAGACGGCACAGCGGTCAACCACCCCCGCCGCCGTGTCATCCTCCCCACCGGGTCGATCCTCCACTACATGGCCGCCGGAAACTCGGACTACTTCGGCACCAAAATCTACTCCACCAACCCCAAAACCGGAGCGCACTTCACCTTCCTGCTCTATCGGTCCGCTGATGGTCTCCCGGTCGCTCAGTTCCAGGCCAACCACTTAGGGCAAATCCGCACAGGAGCCGCCAGCGGAGCCGCCACGAACCAACTCGCCAGACCCGACGCCGATACACTGGGCATCATCGGAACAGGCTTCCAGGCCGAGACTCAGATCGCCGCCATGGCCGAGGTCCGCAAGCTGAAACAAGTTCGCGTCTGGAGCCGTCAGGCCGATCGCCGCCATGCCTTCGCCGCGAAATGCGCCGCAAGGTTCAACCTGAATGTGCGAGCCACCACGACCGCGCGAGAAGCAGTGGAAAACGCCGGCATTGTAGTCACCGCAACAGCGTCAAAGGAACCCGTCCTCGAAGCTGCGTGGATCTCCCCCGGCACTCACATCAACGCAATGGGGTCTAACTGGACCATCCGCCGCGAACTCCCCACAGACCTCATCCTCGACAGCAACGCCCTCGTCACTGTCGACTCCGTGGAAGACGCCCAACTCGAGTCCGGAGACTTAGTCATCCCCATGCAGGAACGCGGGCTAACCGCCATCCCCGCCATAGACTTCCGTCCAGGCATAGAACGCAGCTCACCCGCGCAAATAACCATCTTCAAGTCGAACGGTTTGGCGATTCAGGACGTGCTAACCGCCGCCTGGATCTACGAACAATGTACTCAGTCAACGCACAGTAAGTGAATCAGAGCGGCCTAACTCAACCCAACTCAAGTCAACAACCCGCGAATCAACTCAACTCGACAACCCACCAACGTAATCTTTCTGAGCCGTGACTGTGAGGGAGCGGGACCAACAGCCTCCCCCACCCCACCAACATCCGAACCTTATTCCTGAACCGGACTCTGCGTCTCGATATCTCGCCATGCGCTGATCTTCAGCCGCCGGCAAACCCAGCAAAGCTGCTCCGGCGCGTAAGACGAAGCATCCGCCCCACACACCGAACACTTCGCGATTACTTTCGGACGTTCCGCGTCCAGCGATTGAATCGCGCCCTGCATAATCTCAGGGTCGATGATCTCTGGATCAACGGTCTGGTCGGGAGTGTGCAATTTGCGCCTCATGTGCCTTCTCTCATGATGTCACACCCCCAAGCAACGCTAACTTCACGCCGCGTGGAGCAGATACAGTACCGCCGCCACATCCAGCGACGCCGCGCACCGAGGGCACTTCTGCCCGGCTTTTACCACCATGCGCTTCTTCACATAGTTCACTTCTGCGGGGACCGAATGCGTGCACATCGGGCAATGAACATGCGCCCGTCCGGTCTCTTGCCGCGGAGCCTGCGATGCCGGCCCCATCATCTCTGCCTGCATATCTTATTGCCTCCTACCCGGTAGATGCGTGACAGAAGAAAAGGTTACGGTATCCTCCTGAAGGCATGCGCGAAACAAACAAGGGCAACGTGAACTGGCTCGTCATCGGCATCGGTGACATAACCCGCAAACGAGTCATCCCCGCCATTCTCGCCGAGCCCCGCAGCACCCTCTGCGGCGTCGTGACTCGCGACCTTACCAAAGCCGCCGACTACCGCGAGGCCAAAGCCTGGAACAACCTCGCCGCCGCCCTCCGTGATCCGGCCATTGATGCCGTCTACGTAGCCTCCCCCGTAGCGCTCCACCACCAGCACACCGTCGCCAGCCTCACTGCCGGCAAAGACGTCCTCTGCGAGAAGCCCGTCGGCATGAACTACGGTGAAGCGCTCTCCATGGCCGAAGTCTCCGAAGCCGCCGGCAGACTCCTCGGCGCGGCATTCTTCCGGCGCTTCTTCCCGAAGCTGCTCCGGACAAAACAGCTGATTCTCGATGGAGCCATCGGCCGCCCCGTCCTTGCTGAAGCCAGCTTCCACGGCTGGCTCGAAAGCGAAGAACGCGCCTGGCTCCGTGACCCCGCGCTCGCCGGCGGCGGCCCGCTCTACGACACCGCCTCACACCGCATCGATGCCTTCAACTACCTCTTCGGAACCCCCGAGTTCGCCACCGGAATCCGCTCCAACCCGATCCACAACTTCGCCGTGGACGAAGCCGCCACCGTGACCATCCTCTACCCCGAAGGAGTCCACGGCATCATCGACGTTCGCTGGAACTCCCGCCTCCTCAGGGACGAATGCCGCATAATCGGCACCGACGGCGAGATCAGCCTGACGCCCTTCGCCGGCCCCACTCTGCGCGTCATCACGCGCCAAGGCACGGTAGAAGAAAACCTCCCCGCGAACCCCAACGTCCACTACCCTCTGATCGAGAACTTCACCGCCGCCATGCTCGACGGAACCCCGCTCGCAGCCCCCATCAGAGAAGCCATCAAGACCGACTGGGTCACCGAACAGGTGTTGAACGCCAGCCCCGAACTCTAGCCAGAGCGCCCAAACTCAGGACCGTTACCACCCGGAAAACAGTCGCAGCTCGGCGGCCCTGACGCGTCCCCGATGCCAGGGTGGCGCATCTACTACGAGGCAAAATCGGCGGAGCGCCTGAGCCGGAGCGGCTCTGCAGATAGACTGGCGCGGCAGCCGTTGGGCCGTCTCGCACAATGTTCCGCTCTTTGATCAAGATCAACGCGAGCTCCAACCAGCCTTCGGTTCAGTCGCTGACGTTCATGTGGGGTGGAGCGAGTATCCCTCGTTAGCGGCTTATCGAGTGAGGCGTAAATTTCGCCGCGTACAACACATTCTGGGGAGCCGTAGCTTCCGGTAACGCCGTTCTCCGGGCTCAATCAGTAAACGCTTCGCGACTACACAGGATTTGCGTCCGCTTGGACGTGGCGGCAGCTTGCGGTCAAGAGGTCGTCTTCCAGCGTGCGCTGATTTCAAGGAATTGCGTCCGGTGTGCACCGAAACTGCGCGGCCCGGAAGCAGGACTATCCCAACAGGCCGGGGCCGTCCTGAAAGCAGCTACCCATCTTAGTGAATAACGCTGCAAACGCCGGCACTGAAAAGATCTAGAATTGTGTCACGCTTTATGCGCGACAAATTACAGGGCCGCTCCCACCTCCACTTCGCGCTGGTCCTCGCCCTGTGGGCGGCAGCCGTAGCGCAGCGCGGTCCGACGGTCCCTCAGTGGACCAATTCCGTGGGTATGAAGTTCGTTCGCATCGCGCCGGGCAGCTTCATGATGGGCACGCCGCCAAACGAGCCCGGACGGTATTCCAACGAGACTCTCCATGAAGTGCGCGTCACCCGGGGCTACCTGCTCGGCGCGTTTGAAGTGACGCGCGGCCACTTCCGCGCTTTCGTCGATGCCACAGGCTATAAGACTGACGCCGAAAAGCAGGGCTTCGGCCTCATCTGGACCGGCACGACGCGGGAACATCGCCGTGGCGGCTCGTGGCGAAACGCGGGAGTCGACCAGACCGACGATCATCCCGTTGTGGACATTAGCTGGAACGACGCCGTGGCTTTCGCCGCGTGGCTCAGCAGGAAGGAGGGCAGGCAGTATCGTTTGCCCTCCGAGGCAGAATGGGAATACGCCGCGCGTGCGGGTACGCGCACGGCATATCCATGGGGCGACAATCCCGATGATGGAGGCCGTTACGCCAACGCAGCCGACCAAAGTGCTAGCCGCCGCTTTACCAATTCCCAGGCAAATTTTATCTGGAACGATGGCTTTGTGTACACCGCGCCTGTGGGCACGTACATGCCTAATCCCTGGGGCCTCTCCGACATGATTGGAAATGTACTGGAGTGGTGCGCGGACTACTATGGGCCCTACGCTGCCGCAAAATTGGTGCATGATCCAAAGGGACCAAGCCACGGCGATGAGAACGGAACGAGAGTACTTCGCGGAGGGTCCTGGACGAATCATCCCGGCGATATTCGCACGGGCTTCCGTCACTGGCATGCCGCGGATTATCAGATGAGTATTATCGGCTTTCGACTGGCTCTTGACGCCCCTTAATTTCGTTTGTCTGGGTTTCAGCGACCGCTCCACCCGACGCACCGCCCGATCCAGTAGGGTGATACAAGCTCTCGATATTCATACATATCGCTACGCGTCGAATCTTGGCAAAGAACGCAGGTCACTTGGACGGATTGGCGCAATCGCCGAGCGTCGGCGTTTTGGATTGACGTAACCCTCTGGGCGCGGTCCTGATGCCAGCCATGTTGACCTCTCCGCCTACGCTGCCCATGATATTACGGGGGCGAATCGATGCGACATCAAAGGAAGGAGTTGGTGCAGAAGGTTGAGCCATAAGGGCAGACCACGCCAACACGATCGAGGCAGACAGGGTCATTCTCATGCTGAGGTTTTACCTCTCAGCCGGTTAATACGCGGCCACGGCCGTTTGGTTAACGCCATACTGTTGGGTTTCGCACCGATTTTCGCGCCGTTCGATTTGACGTATAACGCCCCGATCCTCACATGTGGCCGAGTTTAGCCTGCAAAGTCGTTAGCGCCCTATCGGGACTGCCTCGGGCGTGAGGGTGCGGGCTCGGTGATGGGCTCGGGCCGAGGCAGTTTCGATAGGGGCGACTTGAAGGAAGCCGCTGGAGCGACGGTCCGGGCTATGGAGCCGGAAGCGTGTTTCGGGAGTGCTGATGGCGCAAGTCAAGGCTGCTGGGTACGCGCGATGGCTACGGAACCTGCTCAGGTTCGTAACTGAGGCTGGCAACGAGCGGCGAAAGGCTGCCACTATTGCAGGGTCGCGGGTACTTTCGAAGTGAACGGAGACACTTCGGCGACCGCGCACCGGGGCACGTGAGTCCGCCGGGAGGTATGGCCCGGGCTAAGAGCTGTCGAGCGGTCTGCACAGGCGGGCCAACTGGCGGGCGGACAGATTGGGGCCAATCTGCATTTCGCTTCTGCATTCCGGACAGCGCCAGTTGGAGTGTTCAGAAACCTGAAGTGAGAGGCAGCATTCGACGGCGTCCCTGCGGCGAGAAACTGCCGTGCCAGCGACAGCAGTTCAGATCTTCGGGTGTTAGCGAGGTATCCAAACTGGCGAATGCGGACGAAGGGCCGCGGCAGGATGTGCTGGACAAAGCGGCGAAGAAACTCAGTTGCCCGAACCGTCATCGCCCGCTGCTTATGCCGTGCGCATAGTCCCGCCAGCCGGCGGCAGGTACTTGCAAATCATTGAAGTTGCCCGACGGGACATCTTCGCGAGTTCACGATAGCTGAGACGCGCGCAATGCCTGTACGTCCCGCATCGGGGGCTTTCCGAAGACGCGCTTGTACTCCCGATTGAACTGGCTTGGACTTCCGTACCCCACCTCGAACGCTGCACTCGCAGCATCGATTTCCTGTGCGAGCATCTTCTGCCGTGCTGTATGGAGCCGCAGCTGCTTTTGAAACTGAATAGGACTCATTCCTGTGAGACCACGGAAATGATGATGCAGAGTTGATCTGCTCATACCCGCAATCGAGGCAAGCTCATCCACATTCAGCGTCTTCTCGAAGTTTTCCCGTAGCCATGTGACCGCTTTAGCCGTTCGATAGCTTTGGTCCCCGAGCGTCGCAATCGAACGTAAACGATGACCCTGCGGCCCCTGTAGCAGTCGGTAGACGATTTCGCGCTGGAGCATCTTGCCAAAGAACGGAACATCCCGCGGTGTGTCTAAAAGCTGAACCATGCGTGAGCATGGGGACAGCAGTTCTGGCGTCGCTTGTCCAACAACCATGCCGCCTGTTCCAACGGATGGTGAGGAAATCCGCACCTCCTCCGTGTTGAGAACGTCCCGGACGATGCCCATCTCAAGCTTGAGGAAAAAGGCAAGGTAAGGCTTCTCTCCACTAGCGACGGATACTCGACTAACTATTGGAAGCTCGATTGATGTGAGCAGGAACGTTGATTCGCCGAACACGTAGCTTTGTTTGCCCAGATCGACGCGCTTCTTTCCCTGCGCTATCAGAAGGAGACTCGGCTCATAGGTGCAGGGATTCGGTGCGGTAGGAGCAGTGGTTCTGTACAGCGTCAGTCCGGGCACGTCCGTCAAAAGTTCCGGGGCATCTCCCAGTACTTTGTCAATCGACCCAGCCAGCGCTTTGAGCGCATGCCTGACGCCTGGATCGTCGGCTTGCCAGGATTTAGTGCCCATTGTTCCTTTCCTTCGACATCTTCGAGGATAAGCCACAAACCTTCGATACGTGCAGATTGGCGCCTGCCTCGGACAAATAGGCAATACTTTCAGTCGATCAGGCTACCGGCTCGTGAGCGTTTCGGCCTAGCCTTGAAGTAAAGAGGAAAACATGAACACGCGAAAGCTTGGACCGCTTGAGGTATCGGAACTCGGGTTTGGCTGCATGAACCTGGCCACAAACTACGGGCCACCGGTTCCCATTGACGACGCCATCCAGGTCATCCGCACGGCATACCGCAACGGTGTGACATTCTTCGACACTGCTGAAGTGTACGGCCCCTACACGAGTGAGACCATCGTCGGGGGTGCGCTCCAACCGTTCCGTAACGAGGTGAAGATCGCAACGAAGTTCGGCTTCGACCTCACCGACACGGGCGGCTTAAACAGCCGACCCGATCACATCAAGCGAGCGGTGGACGGGTGCCTGAAGCGGCTCCGGACGGACCGCATCGATCTCTTTTATCAACACCGGGTAGATCCAAACGTGCCAATCGAGGATGTTGCGGGTGCAGTGAAAGAGCTTATCGAGGAGGGCAAGGTGTTGTCCTTCGGCCTTTCGGAAGCGAGCCCCACCACCATCCGCAAAGCACATGCTATCCAGCCCGTCGCGGCTCTGCAGACAGAATATTCGCTCATGAACCGTGACCCGGAAGAGAATGGGTTGCTGAATACCTGCGAAGAACTGGGAATCGGCTTTGTGCCCTGGGGTCCAATCGGCATGGGCTATCTGACGCAGAAATTGGACGCGCAAACGAAGTTTGATCCGAAATCGGATCTGCGTTCGGGGTTTGATCGTTTCCAGCCTCGAAGCATAGCTGCGAATAAACCGTTTGTCGATCGCATCACCGCACTTGCGAAGAAAAAGAACGCTACGACGGCCCAACTGTCGCTTGCATGGCTGCTGGCCCAGAAGCCGTTCATCGTGCCGATCCCCGGAACGGGCAAGGTCAGGCACCTCCAGGAGAACATCGCATCCAGCAAACTCGTGCTGACCCCAGAAGACATGAAGGAGATCGCCGGCGCGCTCTCCGAGTTCAAGGTGCAGGGCGGCCGTATGAACGAACAACAGATGAAGATCGTACAGCAGTAGGCTGCTCCGCGTGGGACATAAGCGTTGACGAGAGACCCCGTTCCTGACGTGTGTCCGTATTGAGCCTGATGTGTCCCGTAACCGGAGAGTGGCGGGCCAGAGCAGTCCTGACCACGATGACGCCCGGGCGGGGTTACCCAGGGATCCTATGCCGTGAAGGCCAGCAACGGTGGCGACCCTAACTATGCACTCGGTAACGCCAGGACTCCCTCGTGAGCGTGACCAGGCAATCTAAGCAGAGCAGCGTCCACTGCGTCCACGGCCAGCTAAAGCGTGCAAGTCGCGCCGCCGCAGGTGCTGCTGGCGGGCGTCAGGTCCCGACAAGCTGCCCGTGGGTAAACCGCGTGCAAGCCTCGGATGTGCGCAGCCGGGTTGCGACTGGAGAACGCCGATTCCAAAAAGCCCGCCAGCTCCGCGGTACGCGCAAAATTCGCCACTCTGCAGGGCCAGTTGTCACGCCCCCTTCACAACTCTCGCGATCCCACCGCGTTCCGGCCCTCGCGCTTCGCCTGATACAAAGCCCGGTCCGCGGCCTCAATCAGGTCCGCGGCCGTTTCCCCCGCGCCCAGCTCCGCAACTCCAAAGCTTGCGGTCACGCCGTACACGTTGCCGCTGTTTCCACCGAAGGCAATGCTCTCCAGCCGGTCCCGGACTCGATTGAGGCACGCAATCGCCTGTCGATCATCAGTACCCGGCAGCACGACGCAGAACTCATCGCCCCCCATCCTCGCGGCCACATCGGGTTTCCTGATCGCTTCCTTCAGAATGTTCGCGAAGGCCTTCAGTACATCGTCGCCGGCCTGATGGCCCTCGCGGTCGTTGATCGCCTTGAAGTGGTCCAGATCGCTGATGCAGAGTGAGAGCGCTGTCCCCGCCGATCGTGCCCGGTTCATCTCTGCCTCGAGTTGCTCGAAAAGGTACCGTCGGTTCACCAGTCCGGTGAGTGGATCGTGGTGCGCCTGGTAGACCAGTTGCTCCTCCGCAGTCTTGCGCTCCGTAATATCTGTATGAGTGCCCAGCAGCCGGATCGGTGCCCCGTCCGCATCCCAGATCGCCGCTCC
Organism: Bryobacterales bacterium; assembly: GCA_025462945.1. Classification (GTDB taxonomy): domain Bacteria; phylum Acidobacteriota; class Terriglobia; order Bryobacterales; family Bryobacteraceae; genus BOG-234. The sequence goes on along the minus strand of JAOAPO010000441.1, from coordinate 1,809 downwards.
TCGCGCCAGCACCCATTTATAGGTGCCGTCCTTACAGCGAAGCCGGTATTCGGCCCTGTACTGCGGCGTTCGTCTCAGCAGATGTTCGCTCACCATTTCGCGCGCGTACACCAAATCCTGCGGGTGCAGCAACATCTCCCACATTTCCGGCACATTCGCCAGATCCGCGTCTTCATAGCCAAGCATCTCCTTGTAGCGGTTGGAATAGAAGACGGTGTTCTCTCTCGCATCCCAGTCCCAAATTCCATCCGAGCTGCCGTTGAGTGCCAGTTGCCAGCGCCGTTCGCTCAGGAGCGCCAGTTCCTCAGCCATCTTGTCTGCCGTCACGTCCTCGGTCAAAGCGATATGGCTGGCAGGCAGCCCACTTGCATCCCTGACGATCCCAACGCTCACCCGCACCCACACCGGCCGGCCATCCTTCCGGATGTAGCGCTTCTCCACGCGAAATCCGGTCTGGCCCGTTGCCAGTGCGTTCGCCCTGACTCGCGCGCTGCTGTCAAGATCGTCCGGATGCGTGATGCTGACGAACGTCATTCCAAGCAGTTCCTCGGCCGAGTACCCCGTGATGGCGCACAATGCCGGATTGACGCGCAGAAACCGGCCGTCGGGGGCATTTACAGCCATTCCCACCATGGCGTGTTCGAATGCGCGCCGGAATCTCTCCTCTGAAAGACGGGTTGTCTCCTTTTCCCGTTCGCGTTCCGTAACGTCCAGCGACAAACCGCCCAGGAAGGCATTGTCCCCCATTCGGAAGGGAAACTTCATGTTGAGCCAGGTCCGGGGTTCTCCGTCGCCGGGTACCGAATCCACGGTTTCCTCGCTCTGGCCCGAACTCAGCACCCTCACATCGTCTGCGCGGATCTTAGCCGCCACTTCAGCCGGCCAGAGGTCGAAGTCGGACTTGCCCAGAAACTCGCCCAGCAGAGGTTCGAATACCTCCTGAAATCGGCTGTTTGCGTAGACCAGCCTCCCTTCTTCGTCTTTCATGAAACCCACCAGCGGGCTGTGACTCATGAACGCCTCAAAGCGCGACTCGCTGTCCGCCGTCGCTTTCTGCGCCGCTCGGATCCGCCGCTTTGCAGCCAGTTGCCTCGTCATTTGCCAGAACAGGATTCCCGCTCCCAATAACAGCAATACCAGCCCAAAAAAGTAGGTGGACGCCCTCGTCTCCACTTCTTTCAATTCGAAATACGATCGCGCCTGAGCGCCCGACAAGCCGGCCCAGCGATCCAGCGCCCGGAGGAAAAAGCCGTTCGTGATCAGTGGCGTGATTCCGTCCCGAAGTTCGTCGATCAGCGCAGACGCCCCCGGACGCCCCGCAATGCTCACTGGATTGCTGGCTTCCGGTACGAAATGAACACGGAACACCGCCTTTTCGCATCCAGCAGGGCGCGCCAGCAGGGCGGCGTCCAGCGTCGTGGCATCCAGAAAACTGGCTCCCGCTTCGCCGCGGCAAACCGCCTGCATCGCCTCAATGTTCGTAGGCAGTTCCCGGCGATCCGCAGTCGGGAAAAATCGGGACGCCAGCGCCGCAACTCTCGGGGAACGAGCCACCGCCAGCGTCACTCCGGCCGTATTCTCCCGGGTGATCTCGGCTTCCTGGGTTGAAAGCAAACAGTAGTTTGATTCGAGCCAAGGTTTGCTGAAATGCAGCACCTTGTCGCGCGCCGGAGTCCGGCTCAGGGCGGGCCAGGCATCTACCACGCCACGCGAAAGCGCATCATCCATCGAACCGGTGGCAATCGGCACCCAGACCAGGTGAATCGCCTGACGACGCGCAGCCTCATTCAGGATGTCCACGGCCAGCCC
>JAOAPO010000406.1 GCA_025462945.1 Bryobacterales bacterium | reverse complement strand
TGGGGCGGGTCAGCAACGGTGGCGCAGGCGCTACGTCCGTATCCGCAGTATTCGTCGATCAACACGGGTGTGCAGAACGGCGATAAGAGCGGGCATTCGACATATCACGCGCTGGTGATCAAGGCGGACCGGCGGGTGTCGAAGGGGTTCACGTTCCAGTCGAGCTATGTGTTCTCGAAGGTTCTGACGGATTCGGATACGTACTTTGCGACGGGTGCGACGACGCAGGATCAGTACAACCGGAGCCTGGAGAAGTCGATCGGGGCGAACGACCAGACGCATGCGATCAAGTTCTCGACGGTTTACGATTTGCCGTTTGGGAGCGGGCAGAAGTGGCTGTCGAAGGGGTTTGTGGGAAAGGTTGTGGGCGGTTGGCGCGTGGCGGGGATTCAGGTGTATTCGAGCGGGCTGCCGATCGCGCTGACGCGGAATAATCCGCTGCCAATTTTCAATCTGAGTTCGCGTCCGCTGGTTGATTCGTATGACAACTGGCGTGCGCCGCTGGTGGGCGACAGTTTCGATCCGGCAGTGGATCGGTTCCTGAAGCCGGCCAGCGCTTTCCCGGCTCAGCCGAACGGGTTTGGGAATGCGACTCGGTATAACCCGAAGGTGCGGTCATTCTGGGGGCAGTCTGAGAATGTAAGTCTGGCGCGGACGTTCCGGGTGACGGAGCAGATCCGGGTTGACGTGCGCGGTGAGGCGTTCAATGTGTTCAACCGGGTGATTTTCGGGACCGGGTCGACGAATCTGAATGCGGGGAATTTCGGGCAGGTGACGAATACGGCGAATGATCCGCGTCAGATGCAGGTTGGGCTGAAGGTGTACTGGTAGGAATCAAAGACAACGAGTGCAGACCCCGCCGGTAGATGGCGGGGTTTTGCACGTCTGGGGTAGAGCTGAAAGCGGTATGCGCCGGATAGCCTGTGAGCGCCTTTTAGGCGACGGCGACCTGCGCCTGGAACTCGTCGTAAGTTCCTCGGAAGTCTTCGATCTGGTGGTTGTTGACGCTCCAGATGCGCGTGGCCGTCTCTTCGAGCAGATCGTGATCGTGCGTGACGAGGAAGAGCGTGCCGTCGAACTTCTGCAGCGCAAAGTTCAGCGCGTTGATCGATTCGAGATCAAGGTGATTCGTCGGTTCGTCGAACACCAGAACATTGGCCTTCTGCAGCATCAAACGGCAGAACACCAGGCGGGCCACTTCGCCGCCGGACAGCGCTTCCGTCGGCTTAGTCGCTTCGTCGCGGGCGAAGAGCATCTGGCCGAGCAGACCGCGCAGTTCTTCGTTGGAAGCCTGCGGATCGTGCTCGCGCAGCCAGTCGATGATCGTCATGCCGAGTTGAATGGTGGCGCGAGGGTCCTGCGGGAAATACCCGATGTTGACCTCGTGACCCCATTCGACATCGCCGGCGTCACGCGTGAAGTCGTCGGTCACGCCCGGTGCGCCTGCGATGAGAGAACGCAGGATGGTGGTTTTTCCGGAGCCGTTACGCCCGATGATGCCGATTTTCTCGCCGCGCGAAATGCTGCAGGTGAAGCCGGGGATTACCGTCACATCGCCGTACTTCTTGACGACACCTTTGGCTTCCAGCGCATGCTTGCCCGACGGCCGCTTCATTTCAAAGCGGATGAAGGGGCGGGCGATGTTCGAGCGCGCCAGATCGCTGGTCTGCAGGCGCTCGACTTCCTTCTTACGCGAGGTCACCTGGCTGGAACGAGTACCGGCCGAGAAGCGCGCGATAAATTCCTTCAGCTGATCGATCTTTTTCTCACGCTGCGCATTCTGCGATTCGATCCGGGACCGAATCTGCGTCTTGGCGAGCACCATTTCGTCATACCCGCCGGTGTACGTGATGATCGTTTGATAATCGATGTCGGCGGTGTGGGTGGTGACGCTGTTCAGGAAGTGGCGATCGTGCGAGATGACGACCAGCGTTCCCTGATAGCGGTTGAGGAAGTCCTGGAGCCAGTGGATGGATTCGAGATCGAGGTGGTTCGTCGGTTCGTCCAGCAGCAGGCCTTCGGGGCCTCCGAAGAGGGCCTGGGCGAGCAGCACGCGGACCTTCTGGCCGCCCTGCAGTTCGCTCATCTTCCGGTCGTGCAGGGATTCGGGGATGTCGAGACCGTCGAGCAGAATAGCGGCGTCGCTCTCGGCGGAGTAGCCATCGTTCTCGGCGACAACGCCTTCGAGTTCGCCGAGGCGCATGCCATCGTCGTCTGTGAGCTCGGCCTTTTCGTACAGGCGCTCGCGCTCCTCGAGTGCGACCCAGAGTGGCCGGTTGCCCATGATGACGGTATCGATCACACGATACGCATCAAAGGCGAACTGATCCTGGCTGAGAACGCCCACGCGCTTCGGACGGTGAACAGTGCCCTTCTGAGCATCGAGTTCGCCGGTCAGAATCTTCATGAACGTCGATTTACCTGCGCCATTGGGCCCGGTGAGGCCATAACGACGACCGGTCTGGAAGACGGTAGATACGTCTTCAAATAGAATTTTTGCGCCGTAGCGCATGCTTACATTGCTGACTGATATCACGGCTGGTCTTAGTTAAAACGTTGGATTTGGTGAAGAGGGTGGAAACTCCAGTGTACCAGCGCGATTTTGGCGCAGTGACTGAATTCGGCTGCATCCTAAACTGAGATTTGTCCCCGGAACTCGTTCTTTTCGATATTGATGGCACTCTTGTGCGAAAAACCGGCCTTTGGCACCGCCAGGCTATCTGCGAAGCTGTGCGGGTGGTGTTCGGCATCACGGCGACAACGGAGGGTATCCCGGTTCACGGTATGCTCGATCCCGACATTCTGACGCTCATGCTGCTGGCCGCCAATGTTGAGGAAGCCGAAATCACCGCACGTATGCCGGCACTGGTTGCCGCGGCGGAAGACTACTACCTGAGCGTCACGCCGGAGTTGCCCGATTGCCACTGCCCGGGCGTTCCCGCGCTGCTGGACAGTCTCGCCGAACGGGGAACCGTGGTGGGGTTGGTAACGGGCAATGTGACTCGGATCGGCTGGCGAAAACTGGAGCGCGCTGGGCTGGGCGGGCGTTTCCGCTTCGGTGCATTCGGTGAGATGGCGGCCACGCGCGGCGGACTTGCGAAGCTGGCGATCGCCCGTGCCCGGCAAGAGGGCTGGATCGAACCGGACGCGAAGATCTCTCTGATCGGGGATGCACCGCAGGACATCCGGGCGGCCCAGGAGAATGGGATTCAGTCGATTGCGGTTCGCACAGGCGTGACTCCGGAGGGGCATCTGGAGGCCTGTCAACCCGACTTCCTTTTACCCGATCTGACCCATCTCGACCTGGCCATCCTGCGTCGGTAAAATGGGACGTTGCCTACCCGTCCCGTCTTGCGACCGCCGAGTTGGCCACTACTCTATCTCGCAACAGCACTGACCACGGCTGCGGCATTGATGCTGCGCTTTGCTCTGGCCCGGATCGTGACAGTGGTGGCCGGCGAGACTGTGGCTCTGTACACAGTTACGGCTTGCATGCTGGGCTTGGTGCTGGGCGGTCTGCTGGCTTATCGTCTTCCGGTGGAGGCGGCCGCGTGCTGCACCCGGCTGGGCACCATCAGCCTGTTTACGTCTTGTCTCGGTGCACTGAGTGTGATGACGGCGACGTCGCACGGGATCGGTCTTGGGACGCTTCCATACAGCGTGTTGTACGTGGCCGCAGCCCTGCCGTTCATCGCCACGGGCATCGTTCTTGCCGTGGCGGTGGCGATGGGCATCGAGCGGGTTGGGTCGGTGTTTGCGTTCGGGCTTCTC
>JAOAPO010000390.1 GCA_025462945.1 Bryobacterales bacterium | reverse complement strand
CATTGGCGGTCGCGATGCCGAACCCTACGCGGTGAAACACTACCACATCGGTCAGGTCGTCCCCGATGTACGCAACTTCTTCGACCGCCACGCCGGCGTGAGCCATGATTTCTTCGATGATCGGGATTTTTTCGGTGTGGCCCTGATAAACGTAGTCCATCTTTGCCTGCTTCGCGCGCTCGACCGTCGCAGGAGAATTGCGGCCGCTGATGACTCCCGTTCGAATGCCCTTCGCGTTGCACCACTGCAGTGCAATCCCGTCCTGCGAATCGAAGCCTTTGAACTCGACCATTTGGCCGTCCGCGCCGGGGATAAAGTACAGTTTCCCGTCGGTGAGAACACCGTCCACATCCATCAAAAGGAGCTTGATCTTTGCCGCTCGCGCCATCACGTCAGGAGTTACCATATGGGTTAGACCCCGTTTTAACATGAGGGTAGCGGCGCACGGGCTGACGGGTCGCACGATCAGCACCAGCATCAGGGAAAGCCATGCGTGGCTTATCCTCGTAGGATGCGAGGCGAAGGATGCGCGGTGAAAAATGCGCCGTTTGCCGCGTAGTGTCGCTGCAGTCACTACATCAGGGGTCGTCCCGGGGAGTTCTGTTTGTCAAAGATAAGAACGGGCGTTTTCGGTTGGGGAGTCGTTGCGCCGAAGTCGCCGAATATCGAGGCTTTCGAGCGCAATCTGGAGTCTTCGGAGAGCTGGCTGGCTCCATTCAACGGTTACGGACCTGACAATTTCCTCGTCGGTCGCCCGGAGTTTGACTTCGAGGCCTACGCGCCGTGGATCAACCAGCGCTGCCCGCCCCGGCATTTCCACAACCTGAAAGAGAAGATGGACCTGCCCGCGCTCTACGCCATCGGCGCATTCATTCAGGCCCTGAGTCAGAATGAGGGGCTGGAGAACGAACTCAAGGAACTCGGCAGTCTGGCGCACGTGTATGTAGGCACCGGCCTTGGCAGCATTGCCACTGTTCACGATGCCTCGATCGTGCTCTACGAGACGCAGCGCAAGTGGAACCGTTTCTGGGCTGCCCCGGAGCGCAATCCTGCCGTTCGGGAGCACCAGACGACGCCTCTGCCCGACGCACCTGTGGACCCCGCTACCGTTTCAGGCGATGAGCGGGAAAACGCGGAACGCGAATGGAACGCTTTCTGGGCAGAACGCTCCGCGTCTCTGCACGATTACCTCGCCGAACTGGCCGGAATCGAAAGCCTTGTCATCGAAGGCGTCGTGGCGCAAGGCAAACTGAACGCGATCCGCGAGAAAGAGAAACAGCGGATCCGGCTGCAGGAACGCTGGGGTGCGCCTGAGGCCCCCTGGAAGGTTTCGGCGAACCTGATCTGGAACATCAACAACACTCCGGCCGCGCAGATTTCTATTCTGGCGAAGATCCGCGGTATGGCGTTCGCGCCCGTGGCGGCATGCTCTACCTTCGGCGTCGCTCTGCATCTCGCAATGAAAGCCATTCAATGCGGTGAAGCAAAGCTCGTCGTGGTTGGTGCCACAGACCCCCCGCCCCATGCGCTGACCGTCGGCTCGTTCTACAGCGCCCGCGTTCTGGCGGCTGACGGCAAGCTTTCACGTCCTCTGACCCGGCTGCAGGGGACCCACGTGGCCGGTGGTTCCGTTGTCTGGATTGTCGGCGATATGGATTATTGCCTGTCGAAGGGCTTCAAGCCTCTTGGCATGGAACCGCTGGCAGTCGGCGTCACCTCCGACGCGCACCACATCATCACGCCTTCTCCAGACGGACCCCGGGCGGCCATCATGGGGGCACTGCACGATGCCGGCGCCACACCGGAAGACGTGGGCACGTGGGACCTGCACGCGACCGCTACGCCGGGCGACTACGGCGAAATCTCGACTCTCCGTTCCGTCATGTCCGACTCGGTGCTGGTAACGGCCCGCAAAGGTACCTTCGGCCACGGCATGAGCGCCGGCGGTGGCTGGGAACTGACGGCCCAGTATCTGGGCTATGCAAGGAAGCAACTCTACCCGACGCCTTTGGATGAAGCGTCGCTGAACCCCTCCATCCGGGAGGTCCACGACCACATCGTCTTCGATGCCGGCTGTGAGGCACCGGCCGGACTGGGCGGCAAGCTCTCGATGGGCATCGGCGGGATCAACGCGTGCGTTGTGTCGGGTCCGCTGGACCGAAAAGACTAGGCCTTCAGGGGAATGCTGTGCGGCACGGCCGAGCGGAGGTTTTCCTTAAACTCAGTCGCCAGATCCGGCTGATTCAGCCGGTTGTAATGCAAAGCCAGCGCCCAGGCCGAAATCCCCGGGATTAGTCCGGCGGCCTTCTTCGCAGATTTCTGCAGGCGCTCCACGACCAGGTCCATCTCGTCAGGAGCGACACCGCCCGCTACCAGCCGTATCGCGGCATCCAGTAGTTCGAAACCTCCGGCTGCGTCGCGCTCTTCCAGTTCCTTCGCCTGCGCTGTCAAACGCAGCGCCTTCTGGTAGTCGTTCTCTTCCAGCACCGCCAGCAGAGCCAGAACATAGAGCCGGTGGCCTCGATACATGGGCCGCGTCGTGTCCCAGTTCACCGGCTCCAGTTCCTTGCGGGCGCGTTCGAATTCACCGAAGAACGTCGCGGCCAGCGCGGAAAGATAGGCGATGGCAGCGTCCGCGTGAGGGATGCGCCGAACCGTTTAGTGATAGAGGGTGATCAGCCTGTCCGGCGTATTCACCAGCAACATCTGCCGGACACGGAACTGACTCAGCCAGAGGAATATCACAGCTAAGCCGACCGCCGTCAGCAGCAGCGGTGTCGCTACGTAGTTCCCGGTTTTGGCATTGCCGACCAGACCTGCGACGGTCACGGTCAGAAACAGCGCGCCCACCACTCCCACGCCGATTAAATTCTTGCGATTCGCTTGCACTTGTCGCCACTATAGCGAATCGTTCGCGTATACGATTCCCCGCCCCACCAGATCGCGGGCGGCCTCGTCACTCAGGCCGAGGATTTCGGTCAACGCGCTCAGGGAATGCTCGCCCGGACCTGGTGCTCCCGAAGTCACTCTGCCGGGCGTGGAGGACAGCTTGATCGGCGGACCGATCACCTGATGTGTCCCGACCACGGGATGGTCGATGGCCGGGAACATCTCGCGTACGGCCGATTGCGGGTGCGCCACCACATCGGCCAGAGTATTGACGGGCGTTGCCGGAATGCCCGCCTGACGCAGCAGGCTGATCCAGTGCTCGGCGGGGCGCTCAGCGAAGTAACCGTTCAGGAGAGCCTCCAGAACCGGTCGGTTTTGTGCCCGGCTGGCATTGGTTGCGAAGTCAGGCTGCTCTGTCAGTTCCGGGTGCCCCACGGCCGCGCAGAGTTCCAGCCAGAGCTTATCGCTGCCCGCCGCCATGGCAAAGCCCTTGTCTTTGGCGTAGAACACCGTGTACGGCGCGACGGTCGCAAAGCCCGTCCCCAGCGGCACTGGACTTTTTCCGGTACCAAGGTAATTCATAAAGTTCGACGTCATGGCTGAGATCATGCAGTCCTGCATCGCCACATCGATGTATTGACCTTCCCCGGTCTTGTGCCTCGCCTCCAGCGCCATGAGAATGCCGATGACCGAGAACATGCCCGCAGTGATGTCGGCGACCGAGTGACCGCAGCGGGTCTGTTCACCAGCCTCGGTGCCAGTAATACTGACCAGACCGCTGGAGCATTGCACGATCAGATCCATGGCGGCTTCGTTGCGCGAGGGTCCGTTTTGGCCGTAGCCTGAGATTGAGCAGTAGATCAGACGCTTGTTTCTCGCCCGGACAGCCTCGTAACCCAGCCCGAGGCGGTCCATCGTGCCTGGCCGGAAGTTCTCGATGAGGATGTCCATTTTCTCGGCCAGCCGGAGGCAAAGCTCGATCCCTTCCGGCTGTTTGAGGTCAATTGCGAGGCCCTGTTTACCCCGATTCAGCCCGAGAAAATACGAAGCCATTCCGCTCTGGAAAGGCGGCCCCCAGCCTCGACCCATGTCGCTGCCGCCTGGAGCTTCCAGCTTGTAGACATCAGCCCCGTAGTCGGCTAGCAGCAGGGTGGCGTAAGGACCGGCCAGCGCATGAGAGAAATCCAGAACTTTGAGGCCGCCCAGCGGTGTCATCAGGCGCCGTGGAGCCCGAGCCGGGCCAGAACGCGCCGCACCTTTTTCGGCGAGATGGACAGCCGTTTCGCAACGCGCGCGACCCGGCGACCCTCGTGATCCCAGATTTTCGGAATGATCAGATCGGCGAAGTCTTCGGTCAACTGCTGGAAAGTTCGCTCGCCCACCACACCCTGAGACCAGGCCTGCAAGGTCGAATCCACGTTCCCCCCGCGCACAACCTTGCCTTTCAGGGTCTGCAGATCTTCCCAGATATGATCCTGTACTTCGTTCTTGAGCAGCGCAGCGGCATGATCATAGATCTCGCGAGCGGTGTCGCCCCCGGATGGCGAGGTATTACAGATCGTCAGACCGAGCCAGATCTGAGCCCGAGCCTGCAGCCGCCGATTCTCCGTATGTTTGGCCAGTTCCGCGGACTCGCGGGCAGCCTCCAGCGCCAAATGTGCCACCCACGCCGGATCTTCAATCTCCTCTTCCAGCTTTGTGTTTTCGACCATGCATTCCAGCAACCGGGCCCGCGCCATCAGAATGAAGTCCTGCTTCTCCTGACCCAGGGTGTACGCGGCCTTTGCCTCTTCGGCGGCCTTCTGCAGATCGCCGCTGTCCAGATGCAGATGACCTCGATTCACAGAAACCGTCCCGGCTCCGCGGTGGTGCGAGTGGATGGCATAGATCTGACTGGCACGGTCCAGATGCTCCAGCGCCTTGGCGCGCATCGCTTCATAGTCGCGCCGCAAATCGGGTTCGCTTTTTCGCCTCTGCGCTGCGTCGGCATCGATGCGTTTCCGCATCTGCAGGGCGATCAGCCTCTCCACGTACCCCATGTTGGCCAGGGAGCGCCCCAGGTTGCGGTGCGCCGGGTCGCGCTGGCTGTACTCGTCGATCGCGTGCGCGAAGTGCCGCAGCGCCAGATCGTAACGGCCTTCGCGGCGGTACATTCGACCGTAGCTCGACTGGATATTGCCGCGGGTGATGAAGTCGTCGGTCTCCTTGAGGACTGTTTCGGCCTCCGAAAGCAGCTTCAGCGCGTCTTTCGTTCGGCCCTTCTGAAAGAGGAGCCAGCTTTCGTGAACGCGCATCGCAGCGGCCATCGGCTCCATGCCTGCCGCGAACGCAAGCTGAAATGCGTCGGCGGCGTGGGTCAGCGCGCTCTCGTATTCTCCGTTCTTTCGGTAACAGCGAGACGACCAAAAGTGCGCCAGCGCCAGGAGTTGCGGATCCTGAATCTCGCCCCGGAACGAAAGCACGAGGCTGAAATTCGACAGCGCTCGCACGATGTTCTCTTCCTGCACCGACGCGACGCCCTCCGCCATCAGGACGTGTGCGTAATCGTTCAGAGTGAGTTGTTGCCGCTGTCCCTTTGAGAAGCTGGCGAGGCCCTCGTGAACGATCTCGATGTCTCGCCACCCGGCATCCACCCACTGCGCGATGTAGCAGAGAATGACGGCTGAATCAGGATCGAGTGGGTCAAATCGGCCTACTCGGTTCCAATACTCGTCCAGGCGGGCCATTCCCGCGCCAATTCGGCGCTTTCCCAAATCTCCTCGGAGCCCGGGGAGAAGATCTATGCTCGCTACAGGTGACATCTGGCTCAGCGTATCAGACGGTGGTCCGCGACGGACCAGTGCCGGGCCCAACCGACCCACTTTGGCGCAATCTGCCGTAGAATCAGGTTAGTGCCCACACTCGCTGGACTTCTGGCGTTGGCTCTGGGATCCGGAGTCAACCTCTACGCGACTGCCTTGACCCTGGGCCTGTCTGCGCGTTTCGGCTGGATCAGTGGGCTGCCACCGGAACTCGGTGTTTTGGGTCACCCTCTCCTGTTGACACTCGCCGGAACCCTGTACGCAGTGGAGTTCATCGCCGACAAGGTTCCGTTCATCACACCGGTCTGGGACGCGATTCACACCTTTATCCGTCCGCTGGGGGCCGCGCTGCTGGCGAGCCAGGCTGCAGCCGAGCTGGATCCAGTCGTGAGGGTCGCAGCCGTTCTCCTGAGTGGCTCGGTGGCGCTCGCCGCGCACTCGGGGAAGATGGGGGCACGATTGGCGGCGCACTCGGTTCCCGACCCCGTCACTCACTCAGCCATCAGCATCGCCGAAGATTTTGGCGTGGTAAGCGTACTCGTGCTGGCGTGGCAGCACCCGCTGATTGCACTTCCTGTCCTGATTGTCGTGCTGTTGGGGCTCGCGCTCCTGCTGCGAGTGTTCTACCGCGCGATTAAAGGGCATTTCGTCCGGATCCGCGGCTGGTTCCTGCGCGCGCAGGGACGTCCGGACGTGGTCTGAACGGCTCAGTTCTCGGTAGGCGTGCGGTCTACACTTTCGACAACGATGATGTCAACCACGACATCTTTTGTCTTGACCAGCTTGAGACCAAGCTGACGCTTCAGGGCTCCGAAAAGATCCGGGAAATCACCGGGTACCGGGGCCAGACGAGCGAATCCGCCGCCCCCGTCAGCGTCGACGGTCGGTGGTGCGGCAGGGGCCACGCAGCCGGGGCAATCGTACTCAAGAATGAAGGAGTACGTGCCCGGAAGGCCCGTCTTGTCGACCACCCGCGGCTGAAAGTAGCCAGCGTCAACGGGCCGCCCCAAAGCTCGGCCGACCTGAAAACCGAGGTGCGTTGCCAAATCTCCCATGCTTCGTTCCTGATATTGATTCCGCTGGTGACCGCTCACGTCACGCCGTCCTGAGGTCCGGGGGGCGGGAGGCACCGGAAAACCATCTGGACTTGAATGGGGAACAACGGGCTCCAGCGCGGGTCCGCCAGGATCCAGCACGAGTTCGTACCCGGGGCAGTTGCCTGTTTCATGGTGGAAACGCAGGTGAAACCTTTCGACCAGCAGGTTTTGCAGCATTCTCTCCGTTCCCTTCTTCGTTGTGGCCGGCGGCATCGTGGCCATGATTTCGTAAAAAGGAATCGCAGAGTCGCGAAGCCATTCAGGGCCCTGAATCTGATCGGCAGATGCGCCGAATGCCGCTCCGATCAGAAGCGACATGTTCACGCGCAGATGGAGCCGGCCGGGAGAATCGCTGCCGGGACCGCCGGAAAAGATCGGGACTCTGGGAATGTCGGGACCGAGCAGTTTCACAGAGGCGACATCGAAGTTTGTTCCTTCCGCCACGCCGGGAGCATGTACGAGGAAGCCAGCCAGCAGGAAGGAGAGCGCGCGGATGATAGTTCGCCGGTGAGCCACGACACTATGACGCGGGGCGGCATGGATCTGTTGATGCCCCCGCAGTCACGGAGCCGCGAACTTTTTTTCTGGCCACTTATCGGCGCCTGTTTTCAAGGGCTTGCGGCGGTAGCTCGGTCCAAACAACCTCGTTCTCGGCGCGCTTCTTCATCGGCGAGCGGAAGATGCTGAGGGCAGGAAAGAGAGTCATGAGCCGTCGCCGTACCAGCCAGACCGAACAGGTGACTGTCAGCTTCGTCAGCACCGAGGATTATTACCAGGAGAACGCCATGGAAAACGTCACAAAAGACATAGCAGCCACGATGGCCTCGAAAATCGTTGGCCAGCCCAACGGCATCAGCGCCATCATCCCGTGCATCGAAATGTTCCAGGCGGGCCTCGCCCCTGAGAACCGTCCCGCAGGCGTCTTCCTGCTGCTTGGACCGACCGGCACCGGGAAGACGCGCACCGTCGAAGCGCTGGCTGAGGCGCTCCATGGTAATTCGAAAAACATTCTCAAGATCGACTGCGGCGAGTTCCAGATGGAACACGAAGTCGCCAAGCTGATTGGCGCGCCTCCCGGTTATCTGGGCCACCGCGAAACGCAGCCGCTCCTCTCGCAACAGAAGCTGACGTCGGTAGCCAGTCCGA
>JAOAPO010000364.1 GCA_025462945.1 Bryobacterales bacterium | reverse complement strand
CGCGGTGTATATGACGAACCCGCTGCACCCCGGAGTGGATATTCGGCTGGAAGCTGCGTTTAACGACGACGCAGTGAGCGGGATCTTTCTCTTCCCTGCCATGCACCACTACTCGATGCACGATCCGAAAGTTCGCGGCCTGTTGCAGGTTGCCGCGGGGCACCCGGGCGCGCTGGTCTATGTGCACTGCGGCGTTCTTTCGCTGGGCTTCCGGAAGAAGCTCGGCCTGCCGTCGAACTTCAACATGAGCTTCAGCAACCCCATCGACCTGCACGCAGTGGCAAGCAACTTCCCCCGCCTGAACTTCGTCATCCCCCACTTCGGCGCCGGGTACTTCCGCGAGGCTTTGATGGTCGCGGATCTCTGCCCCAACGTCTACCTCGATACGTCCAGTTCGAACGGCTGGACGAAGTATCTGCCCGAGTCGATGGATCTCGAAGGCGTCTTCCGCCGGGCGCTGAATGTGGTCGGCCCAACCCGGCTGTTGTTCGGCTCGGATTCGTCGTTCTTCCCGCGCGGCTGGGTGAAGAACGTGTTCAGCACCCAGACCGACGCCCTCAGCCGGATCGGTATTTCGGAAGGCGACGCTCGCGCAGTCTTCGGGGGCAACCTTCGACGTTTGCTGGAAACATAGGAGAACTTTTCCCGGACACAGCACTCTAGCTGTAAGCCTCGTGTTTTTACTAACGTTCTTGCGGCGGCGGAGCCGTTCAGGCTCCACCGCCACGGATCGCCTTGCCCGTCTGCGGAGGGTGATCAATAAGCTGAACCACAACGTTGCCGGTCCAGCGACTGCGCTCGATGAACTGGAAGCTTCCGAGGCGCCCGAACGGACCGAGGTTGCCCGCCGGCAACCGCTCCGGTTTCCGCTGGTTTCCGCGCATCGAATCGCGGTGCTCTGCGATGGCTTCGCGCTGCCTCCCACAGCACGCGCCTTCCGGAGCAGCGAACTCAGCATGGTCGCTGCGTGGAAGCCTGACGCACTGGTCGTGCCTCTCAACATGGCGCTTCTGCTGGCGGGCGAAAAGCTGTTCGGGGATCTCAAGTTGCCGTCCGTTGAAATCGCCGTCGCGGTAGTCACGCGAGTCGATGACGCGCCGCTCGGCGACCACCACCGGGACCTGCTCTGGCGTGCCTTTCAAGTCCCCATCTTCGAGATGCTGGCGAGCTGGGACGGCAGCGTGATCGCGCGTGAATGCGAGGTCCACGACGGGCTGCACGTTGATCGGGACGTCGCCGTCCCGACTCTGCGCGATGAAGAACTGCTTCTCACTCACCTGAACGACAGCACCGCTCCAGTGGTTCTGGCGAGGACGGGCTTCTCCGCCGAACTCGAGCACGGCCACTGTGACTGTGGCGAAGACTCCCCGCGGCTCCACAGGCTGACTGCGCTGCGGCAGAGCGTTACTGCGTGACGATCAGGTAGAGCGGCGCGCTGGCGGTTCCACCAGCCGTAACCAACACGGGGGCCCGACCCAGCGGCGCATTCGGCGGCACCGTGTAGTTGATCTGCGTCACTCCGACCGACCAGGATGGGACACCCCAGTAGGTGAGGTTCGCCGGGACGCCTCCTACAGTCACGGTCGGCTGCTGTCCGTTGTTGCCGGTCACGTACAGGCTGACCGTCTGCCCTCGCTTCGCCACTTCATCAGGGGCTGGCGCATTCGTCTCGAAGTCCATGAAGACGCCTGGTGCCGCCGGGGCGATGGTGAGGGAACTGGTGGCGGTGCGTCCGTTGTAAATGACGCGGAGGGTAGCGGGCCCGGGCTTGGCGCTCGGGGGCACCTGCAGGTTGATCTGCGCCGGCGACACGTAGTACAGAGGGCATGCGACATCGTTGATCGTCGCGCTCACCCCTGCGAGGGTGGTGGGCAATGGGAGAGAGGCGCTTTGAGTTTCTGCAGCCATTAAGCCCCCATAGACTGCAAGGATCATCCCGGGAGCCGCGATCGGCTTGAAAGACGCGGCGTTCACGGCACCGGCGATGCCTATTTCGAGGAAGACGGCGGCGCTGGTGAGGTCAGCGTATTTGGCCGTGATTGCTCCGAGGCCTGCGAGCTGTGTTGCGGGCAGGATCAGGGTTGCCGTCCCGCCCGACAATGTCGCAGTCCCGAGGACGGTCGATCCGGCGACGAAGGAGACAGCCCCGGTCGGGGTTCCTCCGAGTACTCCGGTCACCTTCGCGATCAGGGCAACTTCGCCGCCTTGCGTCAGCGCCGCGAGAGACAGCACGACCGGCGTTCCGGCAGCCTCCGCAGCGGCCCAGGCGGTCGCCAGGTTGAAGGCGTCGATCGTTCCCAGCCCGGTGACCTGATCGTACCCGACACCCGCGTTGAAGCCGATTCGTTCGGCGGTACACAGGGCCACCCGGGGAGAGCATGGATCGACGATGTTGTTCCCGCTCGTAATGTCATGGAAGGCATTCGGTGCGGTCGCTGCCAGCGCATACAGGCGCGGGTTGATATTGCCGAGCCCCGACGTCGATTGAGACTGATTCAGCAGAGCCACCAGGCCTGCGAACGGGGGAGCGGCCGCCGAGGTACCGCCCACTGCGAAGGGGCTGCCGCCTTTGTACACGATGTAGCCGACATGCTGGGCCGAAGCGGACAGCGAGACGTCCGGCACGTCCCGAGCGCCGTCCGCCGGAGTACCGGTCTGCCAGGAGGGTTTGCCGAAGAACATGCTGGCCCCTCCGCCAGATGCCGACCGCGACGAGCCACTGGACACGTCGTTCCAGGCGACCTCGGGGATGTAGGAGAGCACCGAGGCACCGTTCGGGTCGTTCGTTGTATTCCAGTAGGTGCCGCTGCCCTCGTCGAAGCGGGTCCCGCCCAGGCTCGTGACTTCGGGAAGGCTGGCGGGAATGTCGACGCCCAGATCGAAGGGCCTTCGGGAGTTGCTGTCGTAGCAGTCGGCAGCTCCGACGTCGCCGGAAGCGGCGACCCAGGTAATGCCCTGCAGCGCGGCCTGCTGGGAGTAGGTCCGGAAGATCCGCGCATCGGAGGCTCCGAAGTCTGATTCGCACAGGCCGTAGCTCATGCTGATCACCGGAGCGAGATTCTCGTCGATGGCGTACCCGACCGCATCGGTCACGTACTCGGAGTAGACGTAGAGCACTGTCGCGTCCCTTGCGACTGCCCCAACCCAGTCGATATCGAGCAGCGCCTCGGTTACATCGGCGGTGCTCACACCTGGGTCTCCCAAGTGCGGGACCAGCACCAGTTCCGGGTCTTTCGCAGGGAGGTTGAAGGTTGTGCGGAACTGCTGCACGTCAGCCAGCGTGACCCGGGTCTGACCGACCACTACCACCTTCTGGCCCGCCCCCGTGATGCCCTTTTCATAGAGCGGCTTCAGGTTGTAGATGGTGGCAAAGTCGTCCGGCGCGAGGTAGTTCGCACCGCTGGAAACACTAAACCGCGGCTTAAGGCGGAAGTCGTTCAGACCGTGAATCGCCCCGATCTTTTGCTCCAGCGTGACCGGCACGGACGGCTCGCTGGCGTTCGAAAAGTGTGTTTCGCCCCTGACCGAATAGCGGTGGAGCTCGGTATCGAAAGCGGCTTCCACCTGCGCGACGGAGCCGATGAACGAGATCGCGTTGCGTGCTCTCGCCACCCTGGTTACGGCGAAGCCGCGGCTGACGAGCCAGTTCGATACTCCGGCGATATCGGCGTCGGTCGCTCCGAAGCGTGCGGCGTACGTTTCCGGCGTCAGCCACTTGCGGTACTCCGGCGAAGTGGGGTCTTGCTGGGCAGCGAGGAGCCGGTCGAGTGCGGCCTGCTTCTCGGCGGGGATCTTGAGTGAGATCCGGAGCGAAGGCAGGCTGAGGTCTGGGGCGACACGTCCAAGATCGGTGGCAGCCCGCAGCGCTTGCGGGACATGCCCGCCCAGAACAGCGCGCCGGGTCTGTGCCTGGAGCAGACAGCTAAGGAGAGCAGCGAAGAGGACGAGACGCATGGACCTTAGGACGAGACGAATCACGGCGGCGTTGCTCACAATTGCATTTTGGCCAACAATGCGTGATAACGGGGATCGTCACGCAGGCTGTCGAAGATTGGGTTCGACTTGAGCCCGAGGATGTTCGGGTCGCGGTCGCTCACTGCACGATCGAGGTGCTCAAAAGCTCGGTCCTTATCGCCCAGTGCCGTGTGGACATAAGCGATGCTGACCGGCGAAACGTAGCTGCCGAAGGCCCGGCGCTCGATGGAAGCGAGCAACTCCAGAGCCTTGTCGCGGTCCCCTGAAGCGGCCAGGGTCATGGCCTGGAGCGAGTCGATAAACTTGCTGTCGGCATCGGCCACCCGGGCGCTTGCGTAACAGGCAAGGGCGGCGGGGTACTGACGTGCCTGCGAGTAAACCTGGCCCATCATCGCGTGCGCCAGGTAGTACTGGGGGTTCATTTCCAGCACCTTACGGAACTGCGCGATGGAGTGCTCGTACTGCCGGTTCACGTAATACAGAAAGCCGAGGTGGACCCTGAAGAGGATCGAAAGCGGATCGAGGGACAGTGCGTTCTGCAGTTCCGACACGGCCTCGTCGACACGGCCGACAGGGCGCAGGAAGTAGAACGCATACACGTCGCGGGCCACGGGCGACGCTCCGTTGATCTCTATGGAGCGGAGGAGTTCACGCTCGGCGCCTGCCCAGTCCCAGTCGTAGAGCGCCAGAATCGCTCCGAAAGTCGCATGGGCTTCGGCGACGCTGTCATCGAGTTCGATGGCCCGCCGCACGGCCGCTTTGGCTTTCGGCATCACCTCTTTTGGAGGCGCGAAGCCGAGGAAGCCCTCGGAGTACCACGCGTAGGCGAGCCCATCATGCGCGAGCACGTAGTTCTGGTCAAGGCGAATGGCTTCGGCGAAGAGCAACTTGGCCGCATCGAGACCCTCCCGGGTCATTTTGTACAGTTCGTAACGACCTCTCAGGTAGGCGTCGTAGGCTTCGAGGTTTTCCGTGAAGCGGCGAACCACCGTGACGGTGGGCGGGAGTGCGGCTGCCTGGCTGGGTTCACCCACCAGCTTGACTTTGAGTTTCCCGACGATGGCACCGGAGATCTCATCCTGAATTTCGAAGACATCGAGCATTTCGCGGTCGTAGCGCTCGGACCAGAGGTTGTTGCCGTCGCCGACGTCGATCAACTGGACGCTGATCCGGACGCGATTGCCTGATTTGCGGACGCTGCCTTCGAGCACGCTGGCGACGTTGAGGGTCTCGCCGATTTTGCGGATATCCTGCTGGGCTCCGCGGAAGACGAAGGCCGAGGTACGGGCCGTCACCCGGAGGTTCTCGACGCGGGTGAGGGCGTTGATGATTTCTTCGGCCAGGCCGTCACTGAAGTACTCGTTCTCCTTATCCGAACTCATGTTGACGAACGGCAGGACGGCTATGGAGGGCGAGTGCTTCACCACCCCCTGTCGGGCCCAGATCCCGGACGCAAGGTTCATGACGCCGGAGCGGCTGGCGAAGTAGACTTCTTCGAGAGCGTTCCGAACGTCGCCCATCGACTGGAAGCGCTGGTCCGGGTCTTTCTTCGTACAGCGCGAGATGATGGCCTGCAGTTCGGGGAGTGGATCGGCACCGGCCTGGGCCAGAGTCTTCGGGTCATCTCGAAGGACCGCCGCGAGGGTTTCGATGCCCGACTTGCCGTGGAAGGCACGCGCCCCGGTGAGCATTTCGTGGAGCAGGGAGCCGAACGAGAAGATGTCGGACCGGGCGTCGATCCGGTGTCCCTGAGCCTGCTCGGGCGACATGTACGATACAGTCCCAATGATGGCGCCCTCAGCCGTTTTCGGGCCGGTGTTGAGCTGGATCGACATGGTCACGTCGGACGCCTCGAAGCCAAAGACATCCGCGTTTTCCTGGCCGGCGAGTTTGGCGAGGCCGAAGTCGAGGACCTTGGCGAGGCCTTCGGGCGTCACCATGACGTTGGCGGGCTTCAGGTCCCGGTGGACAATCCCGATGTTATGGGCTGCGGCCAGCGCATCAGCGATCTGCATCGCGAGCTTCAGGGCCTCCAGGGTCGGGATTCTGCCTGCGGCGATCAGGTCAGCCAGGGTTTGGCCGCGAACGAGTTCCATGACGATGGAGTCGCCCGCACCGGTGGCCACAATGTCGTGGATGGTGATGATATTCGGGTGGTTCAGCGAGGAAGCGGCACGGGCTTCCTGCAGGAACCGGGCCTGCATATCGGTGGAGCCGCCGGCCGTCGCGATCAGAACTTTGACAGCCACCTGACGGCCAAGCTGTGTATCGCGAGCCTTATAAACAACGCCCATGCCGCCTTCCCCGAGTTTTTCGAGGATTTCGTAATGCGAGATGGTGGTGCCGATCATGCGCCTCGGGGGTGTTGGCAACGGGGTGTTCCTGACAGAACCGGCCCCGCTAGATGAGTGTTGCATACTGGTCCGCGACAACGGGCATATAATCGGATCAGCGGAATAGTGCACCAAAACGAGGGTCTTCCGCGTCACACACATTATGAACAGCCGCGCCAAATTCTGGGTAGTCCTTTCGTCCACGGGTCTCGTGGCATTTCTGCTGCTGGGTGCGGTCGTAACAAGGTCGGTCGCGGCCGATACGAATACCGGCCGCAACGGTGTCTACCCGCATATCGCGGTGTACTCCGAGGTCCTTTCGAGGATCAAGAGCGAATACGTGGCGGAGCCGGATATGAACGGCGTCTCGCTGGGCGCGGTGAACGGGATGCTGGAAGCTCTCGACCCTTATGCCAGCTACCTCAACGCCACTCAGTTCAAGGAATACATAAAGAACTACGACACTTACAAGGGCGACCTCGGCATGGTGCTGGCCAAAAAATTCGGTTACGTCACCGTAGTTTCGGTCGTTCCGGGTTCACCGGCTGACAAGGCCCAACTGACGACCGGCGACTTCATCGAAACGATCAAGGGCGTTGGGACGAGGGACATGCCTCTCGCCTACGCTTCCCTGCTGCTGCGCGGCGAGCCGAATTCGACGATCGATCTGACGGTGCTCCGTCGCAAGCCGGAACCGCAGAAGCTGACGATGACGCGGACGGTGATTGCTTACCCGGCCCTCGAATCGAAGATGCTGGCGGATAACGTCGGATACGTCAAGGTCAGCATTCTGACTAACGGCAAGGTCAAGGAGCTTTCGACGGCTGTTACGGCTTTGGAAAAGCAGGGCGCGAAGAAACTGGTGATAGACCTTCGCAACTGCGCGACGGGCGATCCGGAAGACGGCGCGGAACTGGCCGGGATGTTCGCCGGCAGCGGTACGCTGACTTACGCGGAGGGCCAGAAGTTCCCGAAGAAGACGTACACGGGCGATGCGGCGAAGGTGATCAGCAAGCTTCCGATGGTGGTGCTGACGAACCACGGTACGGCGGCGGCCGCTGAAGTGGGCGCCGCGGCGCTGCAGGGTACGAAACGCGCCACTCTGGTTGGCGAGCGCACTTACGGCGATGCTTCGGTGCGGCGCCCGATTACGATGGAAGACGGTTCGGCGATCATCCTTTCTGTAGCCAAGTACTACACCCCTGAGGGGAAGTCGATTCAGGACAACGGTGTTACTCCGGATGAGGCGGTTGCCGAGGTCGATGCGAACGTGACTGATTCGGACGACGACGGGATTCCGGATGTTCCGGTGAAGAAGACTTCTGAGGATACGATCCTGAAGAAGGCTTTGGAAGTTCTTAGTAAGAAGACTGCTTAGTTCGCAGATTAGGGCGTTTGTGGCCCCGCTCCCTTACGGTCACGGCTCAGAAAGATTTCGTTCGTGAAGTTTTTGTTCGTGGAGATTGCGTTCCGCAGGAAAAAAAGGGGCCGATCGGTTGATCGGCCCTTTTCCTTTGGTTCCTACTTTGTTGCGGGGAGGCCGAAGGAGTAGAGCATGCTGTCGTAGGTTCCTACGTAGACCCGGCCGTTGGCTACGGCCAGTTCGCCGAAGTGGACCCAGGACTTGATCTGGTCTCCGCTGGAGTAGAGTTCCTTGCCGGTTTGTCCGTCCAGCGCGTAGAGCGTGGCGTGGGTGGAGGCGGCGATCCTGAGCTTGCTGGAGTCCCTCAGGCCGATGTCGGCGTAGGCTTGGGTTGTGTTCTCACCGCTGGCGAGACCGAAGACGACTCCATTGGCGATCACGGGCGGTTCCGCCTGGTCCATATCGCGTGACATCCAGGCGGGAGTGAGTTGCAGCTTGCCGTTCTTCTCTTCCACCTTGAAGGCTGCGATGCCGCCCCTGGTCACGGGGCCGTTGCTGATCGGCACCTTGAACTTGGGGTGCGACGGTCCCCAGAAGGGCGTCAGTACCCATCGAGTGCCTTTGGCGTCCTCCCAGGTGGACATGGAGCCCCAAATGCCGGCTGAGGCGAAGTTCACCTCTTCGTTGCAGATAAGTGGGGTGCGGTCGAGGGGTGTTTGGTGGTCTTCGCCGCCGGCGTTTTTGACGTCCATGAGGTAGACGCGGCATTCCTTGCTGGCGGTCACCATCAACTCACGCCCCTTGTACTTGAAGATGGCGGGGGTGACCTGGAAGTCGAGGTCGCGCTTCTGGAGCCAGGACCAGTTGGAGGGGATAAAGTAGTCGACGATCTTCAGTTCGTTGCCGACGACCTTTGCGCCAATGAGGCCATTGCCGTAGGTCTGGGTGTCGGGGTCGTACTTGCCGTCGCCGGTGGGAGCCCAGGCGACGCCGTTGGAGTCGATGGCGGCACCGGAGCGGCCCCAGAGTCCACCGCTCTTGGGAAAGGCGGACATGACGGTGTGGGTCGGATCATCGAGCTTCATGGCCCACATGCGGTTGGGGTTGCCGTGGCAGCCCTGGGCGGTGGTGGTGAAGATGGTGTTGTCGAAGATGTTCAGGGCGTAGGCCTTGGCGTTGGCTCCGATGAACGGGACGGGCTGCGCCAGTTCTTCGCCATCGGCCGGGTTGAGTTTGTGGAGGCGACCGTCGCCGGCGAGGGCCCAGAGGAGACGCTGGCCGTTGGGTCCGGGGGGGCCCACGATGGGGGCCGCGAGCGCGCCTTCGGGGCAGAGCGGGTCGTCATTGTTGGCTCGGACGTTGGTTGGCGCTGGGTAGTCCCAATGCTTCTTCCAGAGGATCTTGCCTTCCGCGACATCGATCCCGTAGAGGTTGTCGGAGATGCCCTGAACGATCGCGATCTGTTTGGGTCCGGCGGCGGTTCTGACTTGTTCGATGATGAGGGGCGGGAAGAGCGAGTGCATTTGCTGGGGAACGTTGTCGAGCTGCAGTTTCCAGAGGATTTGCAGGTTTTTGACGTTGGAGGTGGAGAGGATTTTTTCGTCCTTCTGCCAGTTGGTGCGGAAGACGTCGCCACCGTCCATGAGCCAGTCGGCGGCGAGGATGGGGCCGCAAACGAGGCCGGCGAGGAGGATGGTTTTCTGGAGTCGCTGCGTTTTCTGGAGTCTCTGCATGGCTATTTTCCCGTGAGCTGAGGCTGTTCCGCGAGGAAGCCGAAGCTGTAAACCAAATTGTCGTGTGTAGTGAAGTAGATGCGCCGGTTGGCTACGGCAAGACCGGCGCTGGACCAGGTGGAGACGGCGTTGCCGGAGGAGTAGAGTTCTTTGCCGGTGTCGCCTTCGAGGACGTAAAGGGTGGCGCGGGTGCCCGCTTTCTGGGGTCCGGGCTGTCCGGTGGCCAGAGCGAAGACGAGGCCGTTGGCGGTGACGACAGGTGCAAGAGAGTGCATGTCCTTCGACTTCCATTTTTCCGTCAGAACGGGCTTGCCGTCCTGCTCTTCAAGGAGGAACGCAGTCAGGTTGCCGGCGCTGGGGGCGTAGATCCAACGGGTGTCGGTCTTCTCGGGTTCCCAACTGGTGAAGGTGCCCTGCCATTTCGTGCCGGAGATGGGCGCGGTTGTGAAGAGAGGGGTGTGGTGATCGGTTCCGCCCGGAGTTTTCGCGTCGAGCAGGAACAGGCGACCGTCGCGGCCGCCGGCGAGAACGAAGTCGCGGCCTTTCCAGCTAAATACAAGTGGCGTGACAGCGGGGGCGTCGCCGGCAACCGGGGTGGCGGGCGTGAAGAACTCCTTCACTGTGAGATCAGGGGAGAGGGCGAGGACGGTGTCCTGATAGGTACCGGCGACTTCACCTTTGCCGTCCGGAATCTGGGCGAAGACGGTGCCATCGCTGGAAATGGCCGTGCCGCCGACACCGGCGGCCGAGGCTCCGTTGGTGAGAAACGTGAAGGATTTCGGCGTTTCCGTGGTGAGGTCGAGGCCGTGGATTGCGTTGGGGTTACTGCCGCATCCGTCCTGGGTGGCGACGTAGATGAAGTTGTTGAGGATGTTGAGGGCGCTCAGCTTCGCATTCGGGGGGACGAAGGGGATGGGGGCGGTGGTGCGTTCGGAGCCGGTGGACGAGTTGAGGACGTGGAGGTTGCCGTCGCCGGACACGACGGAGAAGTTGGCGGCTCGTCCGAAGTTGCCGAGGGAGAGGAGTTGGGGGACGGCACCGCGCATGCCGCCGCCACCGCGGGCTGTTGCGGCGGTGCTGCTACCGGCCATGGCCAGGGAGGTGGTGAGTCCGCCGGGGCAGAGGGGCGTGGACGCGGTGATCTGGGGTTTGGCTGCCTTGTAGTCGAAGTGGACTTTCCACGAGAGGCGGTTCAGGTCGGCGTCGATGCTGAAGACGTTGTCGCTGCTGCCGGCGAAGGCGAGCATCTCTTTGAAGCCGAGGTGGGTGATCATGAAGCCGTTGATGACGGGCGAGGTGAGGGAGTTCACGCTGCGGGCCACGTTGTCAGCCTTGTACTTGTAGAGAAGTTCGAGCTTCGCCGCATTTTCTTTGGTGAAGGCGATCTCGTTTTTGGCCCACCCTTCGCGCTGGGGATTTCCGCCAACGCCTGGCCAGTCGGCGGCCTGCGTGAGGCAGACGGTGAGGGAGGCGGCGAGGGCTACTGAAGACAGCTTATTCATTACGGGAACCTTTCCTTATCCCTACTTAAGGCAATTTGGGTGATGCGGCTGAAGCATGCCACATCAGGGGGAGTATATCACCGGGCAGCGTCAAAGACGGGTCGATAACGGCCTTTTGGGCGCAGTTCTGGCGTCTGGACGGGCAGAGTGCGGGCTTGCTGACGGTCGCGGTTCGGCCCTGCCGGAGTTGTGGCGTCCGGGCGACACGTGGCGGGCGGGTGGGCGCGATTCAGGCGGCTCTTAGGAGCGTTGGAGGGGCTCCGGAGCCGCAGCAGTGTTTGTATTTCAAGCCTGAATGGCAGGGACAGGGGGTGTTTCGGCCCGGTTGGCCGGACGATCGGGTGGGATCGGCTGCATTCTCGCCCACACCGGCCTCGTTTGGGGACAAGAACCCACTTTGGCGGCCCGCTGAATCAGACAAGGAGAGAGTTTCTCCTGCGAAATGGGGCCGTTGGTCTGAATTCTTGCCTGCACGGACTTCTTCCGGGGACGAGGAGAAGCTTTCACCTTCGGAATGGGTTCGTATTTTCAAATCCAGTGCGGTTAGCTCCTGCTCTTTTGTCAGGAGGTTGACGAGGCGGGTTTCCACGTCGTCGGCGGAGGGGTCGGGTGAGGATGGGTTGCCGTCCAGCTTTTGAGCGAGGATGGAACTCTGGAGAATGTCGCGGACTCGCGCGATGCCGGGGACGTCCATGTTGAGGCGTTCGTTGAGGTGCCGGTCGGCCTGCAGTTGGCGCAGTTCAGCCATGTTGCGGCGGATGGAACTCTCGGCATTTAGCCGAAGGCGGTCGATTTCGGGGCCGTTGGGGTTCTCGAATCTTTCGCAGGCCTGCAGGCGCCAGTGAGCGCGAACGATCTGGGCGACGAAAGAGGCCTCCAGGATGTCGAGTGGCCGTAGCCGGGCATCCATCTTTTCGGCGGTTTCGTCGTACGCGGGACCGAGGATAAGTTGAAGCGGTCGCAAGGGCGGGGCTCCTTTGGGGTCGGGTTGGTAACGGGGTTGGTCGGGTGGTGCGTGCATTGTGATTTCCTCGGCTTCAGGCTGGCAGGGCGACAATTCGATTCGAGGCAGTTCGGGAGTGAAAAAGGACGTAAGTCTTTGGTTCTGCTGAGGGACATTTATTTTGGAAAAGCGTGATCCCCTCACGGCGGGGTGCTGCGCCTATGGACGTCGGCGAAGTACGCGGCGCTGGCGAAGTGTCCCCAGGATACGGCGCACATCGTGTTTTGGAGTTGATCGGACAGGGGATTCTGGGCACAGACGGAGTGCGCGTTGTTCGCTGGTGGCGACTCCGTTCAGGGGAGGGTTGTTTACTTCGGCGAGACCAACTTCGGGATAATGGACGGAGGTGCAAAGAATGGCGGCGATGAGGACGAATTTCGAGCGGATCACAATCGACCCTAATCAGATGGGCGGTGTTCCCTGTATCCGGGGTTTACGCATCCCGGTCGCCACGGTACTGCGGATGTTAGGCGCGGGGATGGCGAATGATGAAGTTCTGTCCGCCTACCCTGATTTGGAGAGCGACGACATCCGCGAGTGCCTGAGATTCGCCGCTGCATCGGTCGCAGAGCGAGAAATCGCTGCCCTGCACACAGCTTGAAGTTCCTCATCGACAATGCGTTGCCGCCTGAGATGGCGAGACTTCTGCTGGCGGCCGGGCACGATGCGGTCCATGTTCGTGCGTATGGACTTCAGGCGGCTGAAGACTCGGTGATCCTCGAACGCGCTGCGAACGAGGAACGCGTGGTGGTGTCAGCCGACTCGGATTTTGCCATGCTGCTGGCAGTTCTGCGTCTCTACAAGCCGTCGTTCATCCTTATGCGAGAGCCAGACATCGTTCGACCGGATGAGTACGTTCGGCTGATCTGCAGTAATCTGCCTGCGTTCGAGCGTGAACTGGAGGCAGGTTGCGTGGTGACGTTCCGGCGGGGAATGATTCGGCTTCGCAAGCTGCCCTTCGCGTAGCTTGCGGGTGCAGCCTGATTCGATTTAGGCGCAAACCCGGCGTGGCGAGCGCGGCGGAGTGCTTTCCGGCGTGCGGGCAATTTGCACTGAGAGAGGAAACTGAATCGCTGCGATGTCTGCTCAAGAGCACGCCGGAAATCCGACCGGGCCAGTGCCCCTGTTGAGAATCCTATTGGCCTCATCGAAAATTCCGTTTTTCATTGTAGGTTCTCGAAGCGAATCGATCTGTCTGCGTGCGGGTGGGAACGAGCATCCGGATTGCCCCGCGCTTTGCCCTGCCCTGTGTGGACAGGCAGCCCATCGCCTCCCTCCAGCGAAGCCTGCTGTACAGGAATTGATACACGCACCCCCCTGCTTCTGGAGTAGATTTGATATGTCACTGTCGAATTCGTAACCGGCAGGAGGAAAGTCAGGGGATATATGAAGCCAGAAAAGGCGCTCCACGTCGGGGTGCGCGTCGTGCTGGCGCTTGCTGTATGCAGCGCCGTTTATGGGCAGGGATTTGGCACGCTGGTCGGTACCGTTACCGATCCTTCAGGTGCCGTTGTTCCGGGCGCCAAAATCACGGTGACGGACGAGACCACAGCGGCCTCGCGCGCCACCAAAACCAATGATCAGGGATATTACGTGGTGCCATCGCTGCGTCCCTCCAGCTATTCGCTGGTCGTAGACGCGCAGGGGTTCGCGCCCGCGACACTGAAAGGCATTCGCCTCCAGGCGGATGAGAGTGCGACCGTTAACCAGGTCGTTTCCGTGCAGCAGTCGACGCAGACCGTCGAGGTGAACGCGCTGGGAGCGCAGGTGAATACGTCGACCGCCACAGTCAGCGATGTGGTGGACCAGCGGCGCGTCGTCGACCTGCCTCTGAACGGACGCAACGCCGCGTCCCTGCTGCTCATCGTGGCAGGCGCAACTCCCGCGCCTGGCAGTGATGTGGATCAGGGGAACACCAAAACGTTTCCTTCGGCAGTCACGGTATCCACCAACGGGTCGCGGCAGAACCAGATCAGCTTCCGCCTCGATGGCGCGAATAACAATGATTTGTACACGAATTCGAATCAGCCGTTTCCCTTCCCCGATGCGCTTCAGGAGTTCAGCGTCCAGACCTCGAACTACTCGGCTCGGTATGGCGGGAACGCGGGCGGCGTCGTGAACGTGGTTACCCGCTCGGGCAGCAATGAACTGCATGGCAGCCTGCTCGAGTTCAATCGCAACGCGGTATTCAACGCACGCAATTTCTTCGCGGCGAAGCGCGACCAGCTGAAGCGCAATCAGTATGGCGGAACCATCGGCGGTCCGATCACAATCCCGCACGTGTATGACGGTCGCAACAAGGACTTTTTCTTCTTCGGCTATCAGGGCACGAAGATCCGCAATGTGGGCGGAACGTCAACAGCGTTTGCGCCGCTCGCCCAGAACCTCACGGGCGACTTCTCGAACGTGCTCAGCGCCAGCGATCCTGCCAATCCCTTCGCGAAGGCGACACTGGTCATCGACCCGACAACGAACCAGCAGTTCCCCGGCAACAAGATTCCGGCCACGCGCCTCGATCCAGCCGCACTGGCGTTCACGAAGTATCTGCCGGTGGCATCGAGCGGGAATGGCCGCTACTTCTACTCGGTGCCTCTGGCGCAGGATTTTAATGAGTACCTGGTCCGGGGCGACCACTCTTTCTCTGAAAAGGACCGGCTGTCGCTGCGCTACTTCAACGACAAGTTCCACAACACCGGCTTCCTGGATAAGAGCAACTATCTGAGCAACTCGAATTACTCGACCATCATTTCGCAGAACGCGCTCATCAGCGAGACGCACATTGTTGGACCGAACGCGCTGAATGAATTCCGCGCCAGCTTCTCGCGCGAAACCTCCAACCGCGGTCCTGCACCCGGCAGCATCAGCCTGGGCGATCTGGGCGTGAATTTGTACCAGCCCGGCGGCGTCAAGACGCTCGAAGGGATCAATGTCTCCGGTTTCTTCAATCCGAGTCAGACCGATCCGGCCGACTTCATTCGCAACCAGTACAACCTGAGCGACGACTTCAACCTCGTCAAGGGCAAGCACAGCCTCTCGTTCGGTGCTTCGGCAATTCGCGGGCAGGTGCTGCTGCGTAATCAGTTCCGCACTTCAGGCTCTTACACCTTTACGGCGGACGTTACCAACGACGCCCTCGCCAGCTATATGCTCGGCTACGTTCGCACGTTCACCCAGGGGTTCGGCGAGTTCAAGGATAATGTCGTCAACACCTACAACCTCTACCTGCAGGACGACTATCACGTCAACAATCGCCTCACTCTCAACGTGGGTCTCCGTTACGATCCTCAGTTTCCGTGGAAAGAAACCAAGAAGCGCATTGAGCAGTTCAGCGTGAGCGATTACGCGGCCAACGTCCGCTCCAGCGTGTTCACCAACGCGCCCGCCGGGCTGCTGTTCCCGGGCGACAAAGGCGTGCCTGAATGGGGCACGAAGGGCAGCTACAAGAACTTCGCGCCCCGTGTTGGTTTCGCTTACGCGCTCGGCAGCGACGGCAAGACCAGCATTCGCGGCGGTGGTGGCATGTTCCACGACGCGCTGCAGGACGGCATCTTCAACAATCGGTTCGTGGACGTGACCCCGTTCAGCCCCCAGTTTGCGCTGACGCAGCCGCAGGGAACGTTCTCCAATCCGCTGCTCGGCCTGGTGAACCCGTACCCCTCACCCTTTCCTCCGCCCAAGGATACGGCATTTCCGGGACCGGTCCTGGTCATCACCTACGACCCCGCGAACAATCAACGCCAGTTGACGCCTGTCAGTTACAACTGGGATTTACTCGTCGAGCGGCAGGTTGCTGACTGGGTGCTGCGCGCCGCTTACGTCGGATCGCACGCCAGCCGGCTGCTGGAATCGCTGGAGTTGAATCCGGCAGTTTACAAGGCGGGCGACACGCGTGGTGCCGATGCGCGGCGTGCCTTCCAGCCGTACGGCTCGATCTCGCAGGCGACCCAGGACGTGAACTCGGGCTACAACTCGCTCCAGTTGACGGCGCAGAAGCGGCTCACACATTCGCTGTCGGTGCTGGCGAACTATACGTGGTCGAAGTCGATCGATACGCTCCCGTACAACCAGGGGATTACCGGGGTCGCGGCGGGCAGCAATTCGCCCGTGCCGTGGAATTTTCCGGGACGCCATCAATATGATCGCGGGCCCTCGGAATTCGATCATACGCAACGCTTCGTGGGGTCGTATCTCTATGTGCTGCCCGGCCTCAAGAATTCGAATCGTGCCGTGCGGATGCTGGCGGGCGGGTGGCAGTTCAACGGCATCTTTACTGTGCAGACCGGTGGTCCGCTTACCGTGCTGGCGGGCAAGGATCAATCGCAGACGGGAATCGGTTCGGATCGCGCCAATTATCTTGGCGGCTCGGCCTATGGCGACGGTGCCTGCGGCGCGACCGGCAGCTGCGTGAGCTACCTGTCGCCGTTAGCTTTCGGGCTGCCCGCGACAGGAACTTACGGCAACGTCGGCAAGGGCTTATTGCGCGGACCGAATCTCATCAACTGGGATACGGGCCTGTTCAAGGAATTCGGACTCTGGAAGGAGAGCACGAAGCTGCAGTTCCGCGCAGAGTTTTTCAATTCAGCCAACCGGCACAACTTCAATAATCCGAACGTCACGCAGAGCGCCGGCGGCTTCGGAAGTATCACCAGTGCCCAGGATCCCCGGATCGGGCAACTGGCTTTGAAGCTGCTGTTTTAGGGAGCTTAGTCGCTTGCGCCGACAGCGTGCCCGTGCTATCGTACAACCAAATGGTTGTAAGTCCTGAGCCGTCGGCCGACTACCTGGACGGGCTGTTCGGGGCGCTCGCGGATGCTACGCGCCGCGATATCCTCGCTCGGGTGATGGACGCAGAAGCCTCCGTCAGCGAGCTGGCCGCGCGGTACCCCATGTCGTTTGCAGCCGTACAGAAACATGTGGCCGTGCTGGAGCAGGCACAGTTGGTAGTCAAGCGCAGGGATGGCCGCACGCAGCGAGTGGCCGGTAATCCCGATGCGGTTCGTCGTGCCAACCGCCTGCTGCAGCAATTCGAGGAGATCTGGCGCAGTCGCGTCGGTGGCCTCGACGAGCTGCTGTCCACTTCAAATCAAGGAGAATAGAATGCCCGTTGTTGAAATTCGGAAAGACCCTGAGGCGCTGACAATGACGGTTGTCGCGCAGTTTGCCGCACCGGTGAATCGTGTTTGGGCCGCGTACGCCGACGCGCGTCAACTGGAACGTTTCTGGGGCCCGCCGACCTGGCCGGCGAAATTCGTCCGTCACGACTTCGTGGTGGGCGGCCGGTCTGAGTACTACATGACCGGCCCGGACGGCGGACAGTCAGCAGGCTTTTTCGAGTTCCTGAGCATTGATGAGCCTCGTTCCTTCAAGGTCCGCGACGGCTTCCTCGGTCCCGACGGCCAGCAAGCGGAGAGCATGCCTGTGATGACGATGGTGTTCAATTTCGAGCCTCACGACGGGGGCACGCGCATGGTAACGACTACGACATTTCCGTCGCTCGAAGCGCTTGAGCAGCTGCTCGGAATGGGCATGGAAGAGGGTCTGACGGCGGCGATGGGCCAGATCGACGCAGTGCTGGCTGACGGCTGAGGTTACACGCCCGGAGCGCGAAGCCGGGCTTTCAGTTTGAGACCGGGATGCGGTCGATGTGATCGATCACGATTACATCGACCGGCCTTTGCTGCCGCTCAAGCCTGAGGCCCAGTTGCTGATCGAGCGCCACGGAAAGAATCGGAGGAGCTTCGTCCGGGGGAGGTGGCGGCGAGGGCGCGCCGGTTCCGCCGACGGTACAGCCCTTACAGATGCCGTAGCCCGGTTCCCAGGTCAGAGCGAAATCGTAGACACCCGTGAGGTTGGTTTCATCGAAGACGAGGCGATCGTCAGGGTGCCCGAGTAACTTCACGAACTGTCCGACGGTGCAGGTGTCGCAGGTGATGCGGCGAAAACCGGGGCCGGATTTGTCAGTGTGCGCCGGACTCGATGCGGCACTCCGTGAAACAGGCAACCGAATACGACCCTTGCCTGCGGTCAGGACGTAGGCAGGCAAGCTCTGCTTTTCGCGATGCCACGCCATGTGAAAGCGTTCGGCGAGCAGGTTCTGCAGCATGGTGCGCAGCTGGCTCTGGGTCGCGCCTGGCGGGAGCTTAGCGGCGATGTCGAACATGTCGATGTTCAGCCAGTCCGGGCCGCTGACTTTCTGAGTGTCCTGCAGGTCGAAGGCGGTCTTGAAGACCATCGACAGCGTGGCGTTGGAAAAGGCGATGCGGGTGGGATTGTCGGTGCCGGGACCGCCGGTGAACGCGATATGAATGGGGCCGCCCTTGTATGGGGCGGCGGGCTTG
>JAOAPO010000283.1 GCA_025462945.1 Bryobacterales bacterium | reverse complement strand
ATTTTGGCTCCGCTGATGACATTCGATCTGCGGTCGGTGTCGGCGAACTATCTGGAGAGTCTGCCGCCGGAGATGCAAAAGGCGATTGCAGACAAGCGGGCGCTGGAAGGTATGGACCGCGAGCAGGTGAAGCTTGCGCTGGGGTTACCGATTCGCAAGTACCGTGAGGCGAAGGACGGAGTGGATCTGGAGGACTGGATCTTCGGACAGGCTCCGGGGAAGATCACGTTCGTAACGTTTCAGGGTGCGAAGGTTGTCAAGGTGAAGGAACAGTATGCGGGGCTGGGAAGTGAAACGGCTCCGAACCGGGTTATTGTTCCGTAGGGCTGGGTTGCTACCCTCGGCGGTCCCTCGGCTGAGTCGGTCCCGCTCCCTCACGGTCACGGCTCAGTAACGCGATTCGGGCAGGGTCTGCTGTACCACTCTGCAACCTCCTCTTCGGTCACGGGTTGCCACCACTCATCGCCGGTGGGCACGAGCGGATCATTGCTCGCGATTCCCATGGGGAAGGCGACGGCGGCGGCCGGAACCGGTTGTGATAACGGGCGTAACATCGATTTACGCTAATAGGCCCTTCATGACGGTGCCGTGCACGTCGGTCAGGCGGTAGTCGCGGCCGGCGTGGCGGTAGGTCAGCCTAGTGTGGTCGAAACCGAGCTGGTTCAGAATTGTAGCCTGCAGATCGTGGACGGTCACGGCATCGCGGGCGACCTGTTCTCCCAGGTCGTCGCTTTCTCCGTAGACCTTACCGCCCGCGAAGCCTCCACCTGCGAGCCAGGTCGAGTAGACAGCGGAGTGATGCCCGCGCCCTTCGGCCGACGGGTCGGGTACTGTTGGGGTGCGGCCAAATTCGGTGGTCCACACGACGATGGTGTCGTCCAGCATGCCTCGGGATTTCAGGTCGCGGATCAGCGCGGCGATGGGGCGGTCCACGTTGGGCGCGAGCCGGTTGTAGACGGGCATGTAGGCGTGGGCATCCCAGTTGTTGTCGATGCTGGTGCCGCCGTCGATCAGTTCCACGAAGCGCACGCCGCGCTCGGCCAGCCGTCGGGCCGCCAGGCATTGCCAGGCGAAGCCTTTGGTGCTGCCGCGTTCGAGTCCGTATTCCTTCAGCGTGGCTTCCGATTCCTTCGACAGATCGAACGCCTCCGGGGCTTCCTTCTGCATGCCGAAAGCGGTTTCGAACGACTTCACGCGGGCGGCCAGGTTGGAGTCCGTTTCGCGGGTCGCGAGATGGTTGCGGTTGAAGTATTCGGTGAGCTGGAGTTCCGTCGTCTGCAGCTCGGGCGTGGCGGCCCGTCGCTTCATATTGGAGATCGGCTCAGGGCCCGGGATGATTCGCGTGCCCTGGTGCAGCACGGGCAGGAAATCCGAACCCCAAACCTGACCGCCCGCGTACGGCAGCTGCGGGGCGATCACCACGAACGACGGCATGTTCTGGTTCTCAGTGCCGAGTCCATAGCTGACCCACGAGCCGATGCTGGGGCGGTTGAAGGTGGCCGAGCCGGTGTGGATTCCGATAGTCGCGCCGAAGTGGTCCCCGTTGATGTTCTTCATCGAGCGAATGACGCAGAGGTCGTCGACGACGCTGCCCATGTGGGGGAAGAGATCGCTGACTTCGATGCCGCTCTTGCCGTAGCGCTGGAACTTCCAGTCGGCACCCTTATAGAAGCTCTTGGCGTTCTTCGGCTTGCCGTGGCTGGCATTGAGGACAGGCTTCGGATCGAAGGTATCGACGTGGGAGACTCCGCCCGTCATGAACATGAAGATCACGCGTTTGGCTTTCGCTGGGAAGTGCGGCGCCTTGGGGGCGAGAGGATTCTCCACGCCTCCGGTAGCGCCCTGCAGCATCTCGCTGAGGCAGCCGGGCAGCAGCAATCCCCCCGCAGCGAGGGAGCGGATCATGTGGCGGCGATTTGGTTGAGTGATGATCTTTCTCCCTGGTTAGTCGACGAAAAGGAAGGCGTTGCTGGCGAGCATCGAGTGGATAAAGCTGGTCCAGGCCTGCTGGCTGCAGGCGGCTCCGGCGCAGCCTGTGGTCTTGTATTCGCCGGCAAGTTTCGAGAGGAATTTCGTGCCCTCGGCGATTTCGGTCTGGGCCGGAGGGCGTCCGAAGATGGTCGAGTACGCCCATTGCAGGCGCGCGGGGTCTGTGGCTGCGGCCGCGAGCAGGCGCTTTGTGATCGCCTCGCTCTGCTCGCTGATGAACTCGGAGTTCATCAGGTACAGCGCCTGCAGGGACGTGGTGGTGGACTTGCGCTCGGGCATCGGCAGGTTGCCGTCGGAACCGTCGAAGAGATCGAGGTACGGGTTTTTCACGATGCGCTGCTGCATCGCATAGACGGAACGGCGCGGGTTCGGGTACTCGGCGGTGAAAGGCTCGTGCTGGCGGAAGAAGTAGGTCCGCTCGTTGGGGAACGGGTGACGCTCGCCGCGTGAAAAGTCGAGGGTGCCGCTCAACAGGCGGATGGAGTCGCTGATCTCTTCCGCATCGAGCCGGGTGCGATTTTGACGCCAGAAGAAGTTGTTGGAAGGGTCGGTGGCCGAGTTCGCGGCGACGTCGAGACTGGAGAGCTGGTATGCCTCGGACATCATCAGGAACTTGTGCATCTTGCGGAAGCTCCAGCCGTCTTCCTGGAACCTGGCGGCGAGGAAGTCGAGGAGTTCCGGATGGGTGGGCGCGGAGCCCCGGACGCCGAAGTCGGACGTGGTCGCGACGATGCCGCGGCCGAAATGATAGTGCCAAATGCGGTTCACGATCACGCGCGTGGTCAGCGGGTTCTTCGCGTCCGCCAGCCATTCGGCGAGTTGCCTGCGACCGCTCCCCGTCTCTGTTTCCGGAACCTTTTGGCCGCCCAGGATCAACGGGAAGCCGCGGCGGACTTCTTCACCGAGATTCTTCGGCTCGCCTCCGCGCTGGATCTTCACGTCATGCGGCGTGCCTTCGCCGATGGCCCACGCGGCTTCGAGGGGAGGGAAGGACTCGGCAACCGGACGCAGCTGCGCACGGACTTCTGAAAGTTCCTTCCAAACGATCTCGCGGGAGCGGCCGGGCGTCAGGATCTTCTTGTCCTGAAACTCCTGATACTCGTTGAACTTCGCGCGCTCCAGCTTCTTCCAGGGGGCGAGCGCGTCTTCGAAGGGCTTCAGAATCTCGGCTGCTTTCTCCGCGCCCACGCGATAGACCATGCCGTTGCGGTAGGGGTTATGCTCCTCGCCGCTGGCGGGGTAGTTTGAGCTGTCGAAGATGCCGTACAGGGCGTAGTAGTCGGCGGTGGGGATGGGGTCGAACTTATGGTCGTGACAGCGGGCGCAGCCGACGCTCAGCCCCAGCAGCGATTTGCCGAAGTTGTCGATGGTGTCTTCGATGGTGACGTGACGGTCAGCTGTGGGGCTGACGCCGACACGGCGGGTCACGGTGAGATAGCCGGTGGCAACGATCTGCTCCCAACGCTGATCGTCGTTCGCGGCCGGCAAGAGGTCGCCCGCGATCTGCTCCTTCAGGAACTGGTTGTACGGCTTGTCCTTATTGAAGGCATCGATCACGTAGTTGCGGTACTTGTACATCTCGGGGATGGGGAAGTCGGCGGCGTCACCGGCGGTGTCGGCGTAACGAACGAGATCGAGCCAGTGACGGCCCCAGCGTTCGCCGTAACGGGGGCTGGCAAGGAGGCGATCCACCAGCTTTTCGTAGGCATTGGGCGACGGGTCGGCGACGAAAGCGTTCATCTCATCTCGCGTTGGGGGCAGGCCGGTGAGGTCGAAGGTGGCACGGCGGATCAGCGTCAGTTTGTCGGCGCGCTTGCCGGGCGTCAGGCTGTTTTCGCGGAGCTTCGCGTAGATGAAACGGTCGACCGGGTTGCGGTTCCAGTTGGGGTCAGCAGCGGCGGGCGGGTCGGTCTTTTTGACAGGCTGGAATGACCAGAACGCCTTCTGGTCGGGCCTTAGAACATAGGTGGAGTTGGAGGAGGGCGCATCGAACCACTGCGCACCGTCCTGGATCCAGCGGGTGAGTTTGGCGATCGCGGCGTCTGGCAGCCTGCCAGCCGGGGGCATCTTGATGGTGGCGTGCTCCTGACGAACGGCCTGCATCAAGAGGCTGTGCTGAGGGTCGCCGGGGATGACCGGGGGACCCGAGCGTCCGCCTTTGGTGATGCCTTCGCGGGTATCGAGACGCAGGCCGGCGCGCGGGTTTTCCGAATGGCAGCCGAGGCAGTTGTTCTCAATGAGGGGGCGAACGCTGGAAAGGAAGAACTCGCGGGGCGTCTCGGGCCAGACCGCGCCGTCGCGAACCCACTGCTCCAGGTTGGTGATCTCTTGCGGCTCAAGCGGGGGGCCGGGCGGCATCCGGAGCGTTGCGTGCCGCTGCGAGACGGCCTGAATGAGCAGGCTTTCAGCCGGCTTTCCGGCGACCAGAGCAGGTCCTCGTTTGCCGCCGCTGAGCAGGGCCTCGCGGGAATCGACTCGAAGTCCGCCCTGCTGGGTATCGGTGTGGCAGGAGAAGCAGCGAGATACGAGAACCGGGCGCACTTTCGACTCGAAGAAGTCGGCGGGAGTCGGATCCGCAGCGGAGGCAATCGGCAGCCCGGCAAGAAGCACAGCAAACAGGGCAGAAGCTCGCATCAGAACGATTCTACAGCGATTCAGTTACGGCTGGAAGGCAGTGTCTATTGCGAAGGGAGCGGAAATAAAAACGCGGGCGCAACCCCGGGGTGTAGGGTGTTTGCGCCCGCTGTCGTAACGGGGTTTTAAATAGTAGGCGCGCCTCTGGTTATCGTGGTTACCGTCCAAT
>JAOAPO010000273.1 GCA_025462945.1 Bryobacterales bacterium | reverse complement strand
GGTAGCGATCGAAGCGCGAGTTACCGCTGAGCAGGGTGCGCTCGAAGCTGGCCACGCTGTTGCGGATCTTCACCATATTGATATCGCCCGGACCGTAGGCTTTCTCGAAGAGCTTCTTGTATTCCTGATTCAGGTTGAGCTTTTTGACGGCCGTTTTGTGCGGCAGCCGCATCTCGACATCGTTGGCTATAGGGCCTTCGGCCTGGAGTTCAAGGTTAGCGGCGCGGCCATCCCAGAACTGCTCGGGATTGTAGGCGGCATTCAGGACTGTGGGCGCGTTACGACCGCCGAACTTGCCGCCAACACCGACGGAGAACTGCAGATTGTCGGTGTAGCCTTTGTCGGGGCGGTGGCAACTGGCGCAGGCGACGCTGTCGTCACCCGAGAGCTTTTTGTCGTAGTACAGAATGCGCCCAAGGGCGATGGTGTCGGCAGTTGGCGGGTTGTCGGCCGGGATGGGGACGGGTGGAAGTCCCAGAGGTGCTTTGATTTCTACAATTGCACCCAGAGGCTTCACGGGGGCTTCGGGTTTGGTCCCGCCGCAGGAGGCGAGGACCAGAAGGAACGCGGCAACAGATAAGAGGCGCACTATCAATATTTTATATGGGCTTCCGCCACGAGTTGCTAGTAGCGGTTCAGATCGGACATGAGGGCTGCTATTCCCTTCCTCGTATAAACGTCGGCGAGTCGTTGCTCTTCGGGTGAGGGTGCGATAACGCGAAGCAGTGGTGAGGCGTTGATGTCTTCGCGGGAGGGGACCCAGACCTTACCGTCGGCAAACTCGACCTGCTTCACGAAGCCGGTCATGCCGAGAAGTTCGACAGGTTTGCCGGCTTTGGAGAACCTGAGGCCAGCGTCGGGTGTGATGCGGGCCCTTTGACCGGGCGCGATAGAAGTGGTGGTGCCCGGAACCGCTCCGGCCGGGTATTCGCGGCCATCACGGTCTTTAACCAGCCAGCCCATTTCCACATAGCGAATGGGGCGGCGAGAGCGGTTGACGACGTCGAAATGAGGAGCGGAAGCTTCGTTTCCAGAGATCGTGGCCGCCCCTTCGAGAGCTTCGACCGGTGAATTCGGGGTAGTGAGAAAGGCAAGCTGGGCTACGTTCTCGGAGGCTGCGGGCGCCGTAGCGGTGGAGCGCCCGGCACGGCTCATCGCTACATCGATCTGCGGGCGATCCGACTGGCGGCCCATCGCGGCGAGAACTTCGTCGCGCAGACCCTTCTCCCCTTTGGCCTGGAGGACGCGGCGGTAGTATGCGCGGTCTCGCTGTGCTTCGGTCTCCCAGAAGGTCATGGCGCGCTGGGAGTTGAGCTTGTTGGGGCCGAAGAAGCTGAGGTCGTCGAAGAGAACTCCATCGAGTTGCAGCTTTACGAGCGGGCCTCCGCTGGCCTGTACGGGGCGGACGAGGCGGATGTCGACGGGGACGGTGAATTCCTGGCTGGGCGGCACGTCTATGGAGGGACGCGCGACGGAACCCTTGCCGCCGGGCGCGAATTCCTGCGCAGTGATCAGCAGCGTGACACCGCGAACGCGCCGGAACGTGGTGTTGCGGAGGGTCACGGACATGTGGAGGTCGAGCACGACGGCTCCGCCCCTGGTGGTGGCTCTGGAGTCCCCTAACGTGGTGGAGATCAGTGAGAGCGGAGAGTCGGGGGCCAGTTCGAACCTGACGGCGTTCGGGGCTTCGAGGTCCTGAGCCAGCAGCGGCAGGGTCAGCACTGCGAGGCAGAGGAGTTTATTCGAGGTAGACATTGGTGATAGTCACACCTTCCGTGTCAACTTTGACGCTTTGCTGAGATGCGATTTCGGTTGCTGGTGGGGCGGGCTGGGACGGTCTGGGCTGGCGCATCAGCAGTCCGGCTGAGACTAAGACCACCAGGCTTGCCGCTGCCAGGGTTAAGCGGGGATTGAAGAGCGTTGCTGGACCCGCTCCGTTTCTGTCACGGCTCAGAAAAGAGTTGGTGCGTGAGAGGGGGTTGGTGCGTGAAAGAGAGTTCTTGCGTGAGAAGCGGGTGTTGTCGATGCAGGCTCCGGCTTCCAGACCGAGGCGGACGTTGGCCTTCATCTCGGCGGCCAGCGCATCCCAGTTGGCGATTTCGAGGTCGGGCTCAGCGAGGGCAACCGTCAAGTCGCGATATTCGGCTACCGTTTGTGAGCATTGAGCGCAGTCGCGGACGTGCCTGTTGAGCCGGAAGTTCTGGACGAAGCTCAGATCGCGTGTGGCAAAGAGGGCGAGATCGTGTTCTTTCGGGTG
This sequence comes from Bryobacterales bacterium, assembly GCA_025462945.1. Taxonomy (GTDB): domain Bacteria; phylum Acidobacteriota; class Terriglobia; order Bryobacterales; family Bryobacteraceae; genus BOG-234. The sequence goes on along the minus strand of JAOAPO010000273.1, from coordinate 12,726 downwards.
GGTCATGGTCAGCTTCGTCTCCTTTCGGCGAATTTCTTCAGCTTGATTCTGGCGTTGGCGATGTGAGAGCGGACGGTCGCCTTCGAGCAGTCGAGGCGGAGGGCGACTTCCTCGGCGGGCATGTCTTCCATGTCTCTCAGCACGAGAGCTGCCCTTTCACGGGGTGTGAGGCGTTCGAGACCTTCGGCGAGCCACTGGCGGCGTTCGGAGCGCAGCACGGTGGCTTCAGGAGTCTCCATATGCGCTTCGGGCGCTTCCGTGATCTGGCAAAACGACACACGGTTGTGGCGGCGGAGGAAATCGAGAGCGGTGTTGGTGGCGATGCGGGAAAGCCAGTGAGCGGCCTTGTCCTCATCCTTGAGTTGTTCGGAACGCTGCAGGGCCTTGATGAAGGCTTCCTGCGTCAGGTCCTGTGCATCCTGAACGTTTCCCACCAGACGGTAGATCTGGCGGAAGATGCGACGCATGTGCTCATTGACGAAGCGCTCCTGCGCTTCCAGTGAAACGGGCGCGACTGGAGTTTCGCTCATCGCCGAAAGTGTGGCCGCAACGTGCATCCTCACCATGACTGACGCACCAATCTGCCGGGGCGTGGAGAAGAAACTCGCTGGCTATGTTCAGTATAGACTTGAAAACGGCAATGAAATTTGGGCGAAAAGTGCGGGTTGCTGGTGCGGGCAAGACACCTTTCGGTGCCTTTCCGGACCAGAATCTGCGGTCCCTGTCGGTTGCTGCGGGCCGGAAGGCCCTGGATGACGCGGGTCTGGAGTCCGATGCCGTACAGGCCTTCTATCTGGGAAATTTCGCGGGACCCGAGTTTACCGGCCAGAATCACCTGGCACCTTACATCTCAACCGCCCTGGGGATGACCGGCATCCCGTCGACAAGATTCGAGGCTGCGTGCGCGTCGAGCGGGGCGGCGTTCTTTCATGCATTCATGGCCGTAGCGGCAGGCATCTACGAGACGGTGATGGTGCTGGGGGCCGAGAAGATGACCTGCCAGCCCACGCCGCGAGTGGCCGAGATTCTGGGCGGCGCGGGCGATTGCTCCGGCGAGATGAGAGTGGGATCGACGTTCCCCTCGGTTTTCGCGATGATTGCATGCCGTCATATGCATGATTTCGGCACGACTCGGGAGCATCTGGCTGCCGTGGCGGTGAAGAACCACGAGAATGGCGCGCTGAATCCGGATGCCCAGATGCGGAAGGTGATCACGCTGGAGCAGGCGATGGCGGCACGATTTATTGCTGAACCCTTGAATCTCTTTGACTGCTCGCTGGTGAGCGATGGGGCGGCGGCGGTGATCCTGTCGGCGAGTCGCGGCGATGTGGCGGTGCGCGGGGTGGCGCAGGCTTCCGACTACGTAGCGCTCGACCAGAAGGCCGACGTTACGACGTTCCCGGCGGTGCGCGAGGCCGCTCGGCAGGCTTATGCGATGGCCGGCGTAGAGGCCGCTGACATCGACTTCGCGGAACTGCATGACTGCTTCACGATTGCGGAGATTGTGGCGATGGAGGATCTGGGCTTTGTGGCGCGCGGCCGGGGCGGCTTCGCGACCTTTGACGGCGAAACGCGGCGTGGTGGACGGATTCCGATCAACGCGAGCGGCGGGTTGAAGTCGAAGGGACACCCGGTGGGCGCGACCGGAGTGGGGCAGCTTTGCGACATCGTGCAGCAGTTGCGGGGTCAGTCTGGCGACCGGCAGCTTACCAAAATCGGCCTCGGGCTGGCTCAAAATCTGGGCGGAAGCGGCGCTACGTGCGTCGTTTCGATCCTGGAGAGGGCGTAGCATGCGGCGCGGAACTGTATACACGGAAACAGTTGTACACGCGGCTCCGGAGCGATTCACAGCTGACGCACCTTATCAGGTAGCGATTGTGGAACTGGAAAGCGGGGGCAGATGCACGGCCCGGATCGACGGCCAGAGGGTTGAGATCGGTAATCTTGTAATAGAAGTCGCATCAAAATCGGAAATTCCTTTCTTCAAAAAACATGAAACTCGCTGAACGCATGTCGCGGCTCCTGGTAGAGTCCGCTTTCGACGTATTGGTACGTGCCCGGGCACTGGAAGCCCAGGGACGCGACATTATCCATTTGGAAATCGGCGAGCCCGATTTCGATACTCCCCGCCATGTGATCGAGGCCGGGAAGAAGGCCCTTGACGACGGGTTCACGCATTACGGACCCACACCGGGCCTGCCGCAGTTCCGGGAGGCTATCGCCGAGTACATTTCGCGGACGCGCGGCATCAACGTGGGTATGAAGAACGTGGTGGTCGTGCCGGGCGGCAAGCCGATCATCTTCTTCCCGATGCTGGCACTGCTGGAGCCGGGCGATGAAGTGATTTACCCGAACCCGGGCTTCCCGATTTACGAGTCGATGATTCGGTACACGGGGGCGACTCCGGTGCCGATTCCGCTGGTTGAGGAGCGGGGTTTCTCGTTCGATCTGGATGTGTTCCGGGCCAGCCTGACGGATAAGACGAAGATGGTTTGCCTCAACTCGCCGCAGAATCCTACGGGCGGGCTGATTCCGGCGGCTGACATTGCGACCATTGCGGAACTGGTTCGCGACCGCGATTTGATTGTGATGTCGGACGAAATCTACTCGCGGATCTACTACACCGATCAGGCTCCGGTTTCAATCGCCAGCATGCCGGGGATGCTGGACAAGACCGTGATTCTGGACGGCTTTTCCAAGACTTATGCGATGACTGGCTGGCGGCTGGGCTACGGCGTGATGCCGGAGTGGCTGGCAGTTGCCGTAGGCAAGCTAATGGTGAATTCAACTTCGTGCACGGCTACGTTTACGCAGCTGGCGGGTTTGGCTGCCTTGACCGGACCACAGGACGATGTGGAGAAGATGACTGCGGAGTTCCGCAGGCGTCGGGATGGTTTCTGCGCTGGCCTGAACACGATTCCTGGCTGGAAGTGCCAGGTTCCGGGCGGGGCGTTCTATGCGTTCGCGAATATCAAGGCCACGGGCCGGAGCTCGAAAGAGGTGGCGGACGCGCTGTTGAATGAAGCCGGCGTGTCGTGCCTCGATGGTGCTGGTTTCGGGGAGTTCGGCAATGGCTATGTGCGCTTCAGCTATGCGAACTCGTACGAAAACCTCATGAAGGCCGTAGACCGGATTCGCGCCTGGGCTAAGTAAGCACAGTTCGGGCGTCCGCAGTTCGTGTGAGTTGGTAAGGGCGGTCTGGATCTTCGGGTTCAGGCCGCTTTTCCGTAGTTAGCCGGGTCGAATTCGCTGACGTCGTGGAGGCGAGTGGCTCCGAGGGCTGCCATTTCAGCTTCGATCATGTGGGGGATGGATGGGAATGAAAAACCGGAGCCAATTGGCTGGCTGCCGGATCTATCTGCATGTTCAGGCGTCGTCTGCTGTGCGCGCGTTTCCGTTACGCGAGCGCGACGGTCGGCCTGGATTTTGCGTAGTTCGGCAAGGTTGTTGCGGACGTTGCGGTTGAGGCGTGACTCATACAGGTTGTAGAGGCTGAGTTGCTTGCCGTTCTCGATGGAGGCTTCGACCTGGTCGTAACCGCGCATGAGCAGGAGCTGTTCCATACGGCGGATGCGGTCGATGCGCCAGTAGTCGTCGGCGATGGATTGTGCGACGCGCAGTTCCAGTTCGTTTTCGGGGACGAGGGATTCGACGATGCCTTCGCAATGGCGGACGTAGTCGGCCTGGTCTTCGTCGGGCATGAGGCGCATGAGGCCGGTGAGTCCGTGTTTGAGGCCGTTGAGGCGGGTGTTGGCTTTGCCGGCTTCGGTGCGGGGTCCGGTGGAGTGGGCGGCGTTGGCCTGGTTGGCTAAGATCTGTTTGGCTGTGGACATGGGAGTTCCCTTTCGGCTAATAGTTAGCAGTTGGGGTGAGCGAGATCGGCGCGTGAGGTTCGGAAGTTGTTGATAAGCTTGAGAAGAAATATGTTTGGCAGTTGTGATCCAAGAAAGCTGGGCGCGCTGGACCTGCTAAGTGGAGTTTGAGTGGGATGCGGACAAGGCCGCTCTGAATCTACGCAAGCACAAGGTCGCCTTCAGTGAGGCAGCTACTGTGTTCGGGGATGCACTGAGTGTGACGGTCGGTGATCCCGATCATTCGGCAGCGGAGCGCCGGTTTATCACGATCGGGTGTTCGCAAAGCGGGCGGCCATTGATGGTGGCACACACGCAAAGAGGACAGCGCGTTCGGATCATCAGTGCAGAGGGTGTATTGAATTCTGTGTAAACGTTTTTCCGGCAACAATTAGGAGAAACGGTATGGCGAAACAGAAGGCAGTGCAGCCAGTCAGGGAAGACCTGATAGACGAATGGCTAAAAGAAGGGCGTAAGCCGGAGGATCTGAACGATCTTCTGAAGCAGATCACCAAAGCGGTCGCGGAGCGGGCAATGCGCGGCGAAATGAACGCGCATCTCGGTTACGAGAAGCACGATCCGGCCGGGAACAACAGCGGCAACAGCCGGAACGGCGTAATGCGCAAGACCCTGAAGGGCGATTTCGGAGAGGTGGAAATCGAGACGCCGCGTGATCGGAACGGCGAGTTCGAACCACAGTTCATCCGCAAGAACCAAACGCGGTTTACTGGCTTCGATGACAAGATCCTGTCCATGTACTCACGTGGCATGAGCACGCGCGATATTCAGGGGCACCTCGAAGAGATGTACCAGGTCGAAGTCAGCCCGAGCCTGATCAGCGAAGTTACAGATGGCGTGATGGAAGATGCCCGTGCCTGGCAAAACCGTCCGCTGGAGCTCTTCTGCGGCGTAGTGTTTTTGGACGCGCTCTACGCAAAAATGCGCCACGAGGGCCGGGTTGAAAACCGCGCGGTGTACGTCGTAATCGGCATCAATCTGGAGGGCAGGAAAGACGTTCTGGGCATCTGGACATCCGCAAACGAAGGAGCCAAATTCTGGCTCAATGTGCTGACGGAGCTGAAAAACCGGGGTGTCCGTGATATCTACCTGGTGTGCGTGGACGGCCTGAAAGGCTTTCCGCAAGCGATCGAATCCATCTTCCCGAAGGCGCAGGTACAACTCTGCATCGTACACATGGTGAGGGCGAGCCTGAACTACGTGACGTGGCTGGATCGAAAAAAAGCAGTGATGGATCTAAAGCCGATCTACAAAGCGGTGACCGCCGATGAAGCGGAGCGGCAGCTGTCGGAGTTTGAAGCGAAGTGGCCGAAGTACCCGGCAATCGGGCGGTTATGGCGCGACAACTGGGAGCGGGTGATTCCGTTTTTCGCCTTCCCTGAAGAAGTGCGCAAGGTGGTTTACACGACAAACGCGGTGGAGTCGCTGCACATGAGCTTACGAAAGGTGATCAAGACGCGAGGCTCATTTCCGACTGAAGATGCTGCCTTCAAGCTGCTGTATCTGGCATTACGGCGTGTAGCAGCCAAGTGGGAAACGGTGCAGCACTGGAAGCACATGCTCAACTACCTGGATACGGTATGTGCGGACCGCATCGCCGACGCCGGTGTCCGCCGGTAAACAAGCCGCTTCAGAGCCCACTAGCGGGATGAGCCGCTCACCCACCGGGCCGCCCGTCGATGGCGGCGCGGATCGCAGAACGGTGCTCGGGTGCAAGTGTTCGCTGCGCCGCGCCCAAGACCGGGCGCGCACTTGCACCCTCCGCGCCGTTCTGCCAGGATGGTCGTGCGACGGGCGGCTCCGGCGGGATGAGCTAAGAGGTGATTCTCTGCGAGAGACCAGTCAAAGCAAACGCTGGCAGAGCGTTTACACAGATTCACTTACACCACCTCAGTGCACGCACACTTACCCGAGGAGAGAGAAGAGCCTATGAAGCCCGCGAAAGATAAGGGCGACGAACTCCGGCCGGAGTACGACTTAACGGCTTTGCTGAAGGGCGGGGTGCGGGGCAAGTACGCCAAGCGATATAGTGCTGAATCGAATGTCGTAGTTCTTGAGCCAGACGTTCACAAAGAATTCAGAAACCAGAAAGATGTCAACGACGCCTTGCGACTTGTGATGGAGTTGCGAAAGGTGGGTGGCGGGCGTTCGGTTCCGGGAGGCAGGAGAGCACCGAAGGTTGTCGGTCCCGCTTCCTGATTACGGCGCGGCTCAGTAGGAGGGTGGCGTAGTGAGTGAGTTGGCTCGCTTTAGTGCGTCAATCACTCCTTTGGCCTAAAAGCCCTGTAGAACGCTTCCACTACTTTTTTCGGCAGGTCTTTCGGGACGTTGTTGTTGGTGATGAAGCGGCGGTGCATGATGGGGCCTATCAGGAGGTCCGCGGCGAGGTCGGGTTCGATGCCGGGCACGAGTTCTCCCGCTTCGGCTGCCTTGTCCAGCATGGCGACCAGACGTTCCCTTCTTCGGTCGAACAGGCGCTCATGCAGGACTTTGGCGAATGGACTGTTCGTGGCCGCGTAGCTCATGATCCTCGGCCAGATCTTTGCCAGTTCGTCCGACTTGGTGTTGTGGGCGAGGTGCGTCAGGAGATCGAGAAGGTCCTGCCGTGTATTGCCTGAATCAAACGCAGGCATTTGCAGCGATTGATCGCGGATTGCGTCCACGAGGAGTGCATCCTTGTTCTGCCAGTGCTTGTAGACCGTCGCTTTGCTGACACCGGCCTCGGCGGCGATGGCGTCCATGCTGGTGCCTTCGATGCCTCGCTCGCCGATTAGCTGCAGAACCGCCTGAAGGACTTTCCGGTGTGCCTCGTTGCTGGGTGTTCGGGCCAACTAGATCTGTATCCTCGCGAAGAGTTTGGCGCCGATCGCCATGAACACGACGCTCAGGACGGTGAGCACGATGAGATCGGTGCCGACTCCAAAGTGGGAGACCCCGATCAGCGTGGCGCGGAGCCCGTCCACACCGTAGGAGAGGGGATCGATACGGGCGATGATGTCCATGGCTTTTGGGAGGTTGTTCAGCGGGAACAGTGCTCCCGAGAGGAAGAAGATGGGCATCACGAGAAAGTTCATGACTAACTGGAAACCCTGAAAGTCACTCAGGACCGAAGCGATGGCGGTGCCCATGGCGGTAAAGACGATCGCGATGAGGGCGAGGAAGACGAAGGCGACCGGCAAGGCTGCGACGGAGGGTCGGAAGCCGGCGAGGACGCAGACTACGGTGACCATCAGGGCCTGAATCATGGCCACGGTGGCTCCGCCGAGGGTTCTGCCGACCATGATCAAGAGGCGCGGGACGGGGGCGACGAGCATCTCTTTGAGGAAGCCGAATTGGCGGTCGAAGATGATCTCGATGCCGGAGAAGATGGACGCAAACAGTACCGTCATTGCGATGATTCCGGGCGCGACGAACTGGATGTAGTTGCCCTGCCCCGCCTTCTCAAATATGGGCCCAAAGCCGAAGCCGAGGCCGAGCAGGTAGAGGAGAGGCTGCCCGAAGGAGGCGATGATGCGCGCCCGTGAGCGGCTGAACCGCTTGAGCTGCCGGAGCCAGAGGATGTAGATTGTGAGCACTAGCGGGGCCTCCGGAACATCTTCGCCATGTTGCGCATGTCGTTGGAAGAGTCGGCGCCTTCGTCACGGATTTGGGAGCCGGTGAGAGCGAGAAAGGCCTGCTCGAGAGTCTCGGTGCTTGTCTGCTGCTTCAGTTCGGCGGAGGTGCCCTGCGCGACGATGGTGCCGTGGTCGATGACGGCGATGCGATGTGCCACGCGGTCGGCCTCTTCCATGTAGTGGGTGGTCAGAAATACGGTGACTCGCTCTTCCTGGCTGAGCTTCTGCACGTGTGACCAGAGCTGGTTGCGGGTTTGCGGGTCAAGGCCGAGGGTCGGCTCGTCGAGGAAGAGAATCTTCGGGGTGTGGAGCAGTCCCCGCGCGATTTCGAGGCGGCGGCGCATGCCTCCCGAGAACTGCTTGACGGGGTGGTCGCGGCGTTCACTCAGTTCGAAAAGCTTGAGCAGCATCTCAGTGCGCTCGCGCCGGATCTTGCGCGGCATGCCATAAAGCGCACCGTGGATATCCATGTTCTCCCACGCGGTGAGTTCGTCATCGAGGGAGGGGTCCTGAAAGACGATGCCGAAACGCTTGCGGACCTCGTTCTGGTTCGTCGCGGCATCGAGGCCGTCGATCTCGACCGTTCCGCTGGTTGGGCGGAGCAGCGTTGTGAGCATCTTGATAGTAGTGGTCTTACCTGCGCCATTCGGACCGAGGAACGCGAAGATCTCACCTTGCTGTACTTCGAACGAGATATTGCGAACCGCTTCGATCTGGCCGTAGGTCTTGACCAGATTTTGCACCTTGATCATGAATTGAATACTAAACGGTTCAGTTTAGTTACGTCAAGGCCGAATTGCACCGAGGTGGCATCTCATCAGCTGGTGCCGAGACCCGGGCCACTGAGGCCAGTTGTAGCGAGATAGCCGTCGCGGACGTTGAAGATTCCGGGGTAGCGCTTCTCCCAGCCCTTGCTGGCCGACGGGACGTACTCGCGGGCATTGGCTTCGAGGGCTGACGTACCGGGGATGTGAGCGGCGATGCCGACGGAGTGGACGAGGGCTGCGCCCGGGCAGGTCAGGTCCTGCACGCAGCGGAACATCTTGTACTTCTGGGCGGCAGCTGCCATGAGGAGCGTTTGTGACTGACCTTTGCAGGCTTTCAGCGCGACTCCGGTGTAGCCCATCTCGCGGGAGAGGAGGAGGGCCTCGAGATCGGTGAGGGATTCGTCGATGACGACGGGGCGGAGCTTCGCGACTTCGAACATGGTGTTGGCACGGTCGCGGGAGAGATCGCGGGCGGTGGGCTGTTCGATGTACTGGACGCGAGCGAAGGCGTCCGGGGCGTTTTCTTCTAGCCGGCGCGTGAATTCAAGGACGTGGGCGGCGTTGGGGCAGTGCTCGTTGAAGTCGAGAGAGTAGATCCACGAGGTGAAGTTGCGTTTTGCCTGCGCGCGGGTCGTGACGCGGTCGATTTCAGCGACCCGGTCGGAGTCGGCGATGAGGTCGGCACCGTTGAGTTTGATTTTTATGGCGGTGACGCCGCTGTACGGGATCCAGTCTTCGAGGGTTTCGGGCAGACCGTCGCCGATGGGTTGGTGGGGGTCGGCTGCGGAGAGAGGGTCGGACGCACCCACAGAGTGGTACATGCGGACGCGGGCAACTGTTTTGCGGGCGACGTAACGGTCGAGGTATTCGCCTGTGAACTCGGCGTTCAGGTAGTGGGCGAGGTCGTGGCGGACGAAGTCTTTGCCGGAGGCGGCGAAGGCATTCACGTTGTGGAGCTTGCCGAAGGCGTCGTGGAGGGCGGCGTCGAATGGGCTGGCGGTCACGATGGTGCAGAGCTTCGGCACGGCTACGGGGAGGCCGAGGGCGCGCGTCACGTCGGCGGCGGCTCTGAGGTATTCGGGTTCAAGCGTGTGGTTGATGTCGAGAGGGTGCGAGTACTCCCGATAGCCGAGGGTGATAGCTCCGATGCGGTCCGCCAGCAGCTTCATCGCGCTCAGGGTAGTGTCGTAGGGAAGGTCGGTGGCCGGGAATGACCAGATGTTTCCCAGTGGCATGGAGGCGGCGCCTTCGGCGGTTTTGCCGGATTGAGCGGCGAGGCGGCAGCGGACGTTGAGAACGGTGACGCGGTCGACCTCCTTGCCTCCGAATTTGTAGGGGGCTCGGTAAAGGAAGTCCTCGAAGGAGTGCGTGAGTTCTTCGATACGCGCGTTGGTGCCGGGGGCGGCCAGGATGGCGGGGGCTGCGGCGAGGGCAAAGAAGGCGCGGCGGGGGAGCGTAGCGAAGTTCACTGCCATCCATACTATCTGTGCGGGAGGAGCGCTGACAAAAAGTGATAATCTGGGACTGCGGATATGCGAACCCTCATAACATTAGCGTTTGTTGCTACGGCATGCATTCCGTGTGGTTTGCTGGCGCAGGGACGCGGGGGCGAGTATCGAGGCGGTGGCTATCGTGGCGGGTCCACCGGTGCGGTTGTGGCGCAGCCACAAGGCGCGCTGGGCGGCAGTTATGCGGGCCAGGGGATGAGCAGGCCGCTGGGTGGGATTGCGCCACCTTCATACCCGGTCGGCGTTCGTCCGCCGAGCAGTTTGCCCCCTCGTGACGGGGGTCGTGGAAACCGGTCGGGATACCGCTATTCAGGCCCGGTTTACTATGTTCCCAATGCGTTCGGACCGACGTTCTCGGATGTGGACAGCGAGCAGCCCGGGAACTCAGCGTATGGGCCTGGGCAGTCGGGGCCAGTGCGCGGCGCAGGTGGAATCCAGTTCAGCGATGCCGTGCCGGTACCGCAACCGCAGACGGTGATCGTCAATCAGTACTACGGGAAGGACGAAGCTCCACTGAATTCAGGCATCAGGACGCCGGTTGCGCCCGGTGAGCCCGCGCCCACGAGCGACTATTACCTGATTGCTTATAAGAACCGCCATGTGATCACGGCGCTGGCCTATTGGGTGGACGGCGAGACGCTGCATTACGTTACGGCCGCGAATGTGCACAATCAGTCGTCTTTAAATCTGATCGATCTCGATTTGACGACTCGGCTGAATGCCGACCGCGAAGTGCCGTTTTCGGTTACGGGCAAGTAGGCTAGTGCGGCGGCATGGAGTCGGCCGCGAGAATCTCTACGGCGTTGCCTGCCGGATCATGGATGTAGCAGGACCTTGTGCCGTCACGGTGCGTCTTGAGTTCGCCGTGCTTTTCGGCTTCGTTGCTCACGAAGCCTAAGTGGCCGGGATGTTGGCCCGGCATCACGAGCGCAATCCCGGTGTTCGCGAATTTCAGCATCGCCCAGGTCGCATCCTGATACTTCACTTCGCATTTCATGTTGCTGGTGTACCAGTCGACAGCGGCTGCGATATCGGGAACCACGACGGCGACATGGTCGAGACGATCAAGTTCGGCATCCATAGTTCTATTGTGGCGTGCCTCAGAGGACAGCGACAAAGCCTTCCCAGGCTGCGATGGCGTTCTCGAAGTGCATGCGAGCGTCCTCGGCGATACGCATCATGGACTGGTCGTCATGCGTGGGGTCGTGGTGGAACAGGAACAGGCGCCTGGCACCGGCATCTTTGGCGACGTGGACTGCATTGAGCCAGGTGCTGTGGCCCCAGCCCCGGTGTGACTCGTACTCGGCGGGCGTGTACTGCGCGTCGCAAATGAGGATGTCGGCTTTTTCGGCGTATTTGCGCAGAGTTTTATCGTGCTCTGGATCGCCATGCTCGTAGTCAGTGGCGTAGACGATGACGGCGTCGCCAATCTCGACGCGGTAGCCGGCAGCGCCCTGCGGGTGATTCATCTCGAATGGGATGATGGTGGCTGAACCGACCTTCACGGACTCCTGTCGGGGGATGAGGTGGAAGCTGCGCTGCGCTGCGACCTGGTCGAAGTTCACTGGAAAGTAGGGCTTTGCCATTTGCCCTTCGAGCGTTTCCTGCAGGGGGCGGCCCTGAATGCCCGAGTAAAAGGAAACCTTGTTTTTTGGACCGTAAATGGGAGCAAAAAAGGGTATCCCCTGGATGTGGTCCCAATGAAAATGAGTGAGGAAGATGGAGGCGTCGATATTCTGCCCACCTGCCTCTTTCATCAGTGACTGGCCAAGGTTGCGAATCCCGCTGCCGGCATCGAAGATGATGACCTGATTGTCAGCTGTCCGGATTTCCACGCAGGGAGTGTTGCCGCCGAACGTGAGGTTTTCGATGGTGGGCGTGGGGGTGGAACCACGGACACCCCAGAATCTGAGTCGAGCGCTAGCGTCAGCCATTAGGATGCCATTTTCGCCCGAATACGCTTGCGGGCGGCCTTATCTTCCTCTAATTTGAGCGCTTCGGAGTACGCGGCGCGTGATTTATCGTTTTGTTTCAGAAGGCGGTGAGCGTCACCGGCCTGTTCCCACAAAGCGGCATTGCCGGATTCTACCTTGAGTGCTGTTTCGAGCTGATCGAGGCTGGCTTCGGGCTGATTGGCCTTCAGCAGTTGGGCAGCGAGAGCCACGCGGGCAGCGATGTATTCCGGGCGAGCCGCGATCACCAGCCGGTACTGTTCGACGGCCCCTGCAGGATCGTTCCGGGTGCCCAGGAGTTCTGCCAGTGCGAGGCGGGATGGGAGGAAGTCGGCCTTCTCAGAGAGGTTCTGCTTCCAAAGGTCGATCGCTTCTGGCTCGCGACCTTTGATGCCGGCGAGCAGCAGCGCGAGATTGTGCCGAGAGGGTACCGGGTTCGAGTTTTTGGTCAGGGCGGCGCGATAGAATTTCTCCGCCTCGGCAGTCTTGCCGTCCTGTGACTTCAGGGAGCCCAGTGCGTTCAGTGGTTCCGGAGAATCGGGGGCAAGAACTGCGGCGCGGCGGTAAGAGACTTCGGCTTCGCGGCGGCGATTGGTTCGCTGGTAGACCAGCCCGAGATTGTAGGGGAGGTAGGCGTACTGTGGCGTCACCTTCATCGCCTGTTGATAGGCACGAACAGCACCTTCGGTATCGCCGGCCTCAACGTAAGCGAGAGCGAGATTGTGCAATGGATAGGACCAGTTGGGCGCGAGCCGGGCGGCGTCTTTGAAGGCCGGGATCGCTCTGGGGAAGGCGGCCTGTTCGAGGTAGGCAATGCCAAGAGCGTTGTAGCCGTAGGCCTCGCCGGGATCGATACGGACCGAGCGCTCCAGGAGGTCGGCGGCTTGCGGGAAGTCCTTCTCGAAGAGCTTCGCGCGACCGGCGAAGAAGGCGTCACGACCCTGCAGGTAGAGAGATTCGGGGGTGAGTTGGAGAGCGGCTTCCATGTAACGCGAGCCGGCGTCGAAGTCGGCTTT
>JAOAPO010000244.1 GCA_025462945.1 Bryobacterales bacterium | reverse complement strand
AAAGCCGATGGTACTCCAGACCAATAGATTGACTAACGCAACCACGAATCCGATACGCCACCACTGCGCAAAAGGCACATACCCCTGCGCGAAAAACATAGGGGCGGGCGTCGTCCCGTAGTTCGTCAAGCCCGCGCACAAATTGCCGAAGCAGGCCAGCGAAAAAGCCGCCAGACCCGGCGGCACACCTCGGGCAAACATTACCGCCGCGAACGCCGGGAACATCGCCACGGTATGTGCGGTGATGCTGGCGAAGCCGTAATGAGCGAAGAAGTACACCAGCAGCGCCACGAAGAACAGGGCGAACATACTGTAAGCGGCCAGCGCGGTTCCCACAGCCGTTGCGAACGCCTGCGTTACTCCGGCCTCGCCCAGCGCACGCGCCAGTTCGAACAGGCCGCCGTACCAGACGAACACATCCCACGCGGCCTTATCGCCGGCGATGTCTGACCACGGGAGCACTCCGGTGGCCAGCAGCACGCCCGTCCCCATCAGCGCTGCCACACTCGCATCCAGTGTCGAGAAGATCCACATGCTGCAGACGCCGGCAAACACTGCGCACACGATCCACTCCTGCCGGGTCATCCTGCCCATGGCCGTCAGTTCCCTGCGGGCGAACGCGGCCGCCTCCGGAGTGCTCCGAACGGCGGGCGGATACAGCCGGTAGACAACCCAGGGCACAATGGCCATCGAGACCAGCCCGGGCACGATGCCCGCGCGCGCCCAACCCAGCCAGGTAATCGGGTAGTGCAGGAACTGCGCCGACATTCTTGCCGCCAGGGCGTTGCTGGCCTGAGCCGTCAGCAGGGTGGCCGAGGACACGCAGATCGCCTGATACACCCCGACCATAAGAAACGAGCCGATCAAAGATGCCGTTTCTCCCGGGCGTGAACCGTAGATCTCCGCCACCGAGCGAACGATCGGCAGCACCACGCCGCCCGACCTCGCCCCGGCCGAAGGGATAATCGTTGCCAGGCACAGATCGGTCAGGCCCAGTGAATAACAGACTCCCAGCGACGAGCGTCCGAACATCCTGACGAACCCAAGAGCAATTCGGCGCGCCAGACCCGTCCGAATCAGCGCGCTGGAAATGAAGAAGGCCGAGAGCACCAGCCAGACGACCGGATCGGCGAATCCCGAGAGCGCCCTCTGCGGCGTCAGCCCTCCCAGCGGAATCGCGAGGGCAATCGCGATGAGCACGAGCGCGCCGCCGGGTATGGGCTGCAGGATCAGGCCGGCGATGGTAGCTGCAAAAAGGCCGGTCAGCCGCCATCCCTCGGGCCTCACGGTCACAGGGCGGGGAAGCAGCAGCGTCACCACCAGGTAGAGGGCGATCAGAATGCCGGCGGACACCAGCGGCGAGAGCGAACGTTTCGGCAAGCTTCGAGGTTATGACATCGCCTGGGTTGCATCACCGCTGGCGCGCTGATTGCAACACGCTTCAATAACATCCGTCTTCGAACTCTGAGGCTCAGCTCGGCTGGCTTACGCGTTCTTCTGCCAAAGGGCGCGCCCGATGAAGAACGGACCCATCTTGTCCATATAGCTCGACGTCTGCTTCGTCTTCCGCATCGCCTGTACGCAGATCGAGAGTGGCGCAAGTTCCTGGCCGATCAACCCAATCACGAAGTCGTTGTCGTTCTTGTCGATCCCGAAGGCGGCCAGCCTTACATCCTGAGCCAGACCCGCGCTGCCGAACGAGTGCCCAATCGAGCCGTGCTCACGCAGTACGGACATTTGGTCTTCGGCTGACAGCGAGTTGAACTCACCCTTTCGCCGCAGCGGATACCAGACCGCCCACTTCCACTCTGGCGAAGTCACCGAACGCGGCGACCTCTGCAACAGCCAGTCTTCAAGATTGGGCTCATGCCCGATCGCATAGCTCCGGCCCATCATTGTGTACTCGGGCTTCAGCACCAGACCCGCGAACGCAGTGGAGTTGAGCACCTGCCTCACCTTGTCGAGGAAGTGATTCGGATCGTCGCTCCAGGTCAGCACGCCCACGCCCTGCGGATCGTTCGCGTCTTCATAGAGGACGCCCGCGATACCGGAAGCATTCAGCGCCGCCGCCAGAGCATCTGTATCGCGCGCGTTTCCGAACACCAGCAACTGCATAAACAGGCGCTTCTCAGAGGTCTGCTGGACGCCCGCGCGGACGCCGCCCTTTTCCCTAATGTCGAGTTGTTCCACGACTCCAGAATAACGGCTGCAGCCCCATGACTGATGCCCGGAAGGGGCGGCGTCTTACAACTGATTTTTTTTCTTGACTTTATTGCGGCGTGAATCTATATATGAATCACACGCTGCGGTTTCGTGCCGCAGACTTTCAATCGATAAGGGAGAATCACTTCGATGAAGAACGCAACCAAGAAAGCTGCCAAGAAGTCTCCAGCGAAGCCCGTCTCGAAGAAGAAATAACTCTTCGAGGCGTCTGAACTCTGACGCAGCAACTTAGACCAGCAAGCCGGGCCCTTCGCGAGAAGGGCCTTTTTGTTGCCGTCTACTTTGCGCTCGAACCGAGCAGCAGCCGCGACTCCAGCTTCTCCCGGTGATTCTTCGTCAACGTCAGCTCCGTGCCGTCTCGCAGGATCACGCGATAGTCGCCGCGAAACCATGGCTGCAGTTCCCGGATGCGATCCAGGTTCACAATCGCTGAACGATGCACCCGCAGGAACTGTCCCGGATCAAGCCGCGCTTCCAGTTCGTTCATCGTCTCGCGGACCACATGCGTCTCGCGCCCGCAATGCAGGCAGACATAGTTGTCTGAGGCCTCGAACCAGTCGATTTCGTCGAGCCTGACGAAGACCACCCGCCCGTTGTTCTTCACCGCAATGCGGTCAGGACTCTTTCGGGGCTTCGACAGATTCTCGAACAGCTCGAACAGCCGGTGATTGTCCGACTTGCCCGTCCGTTCCTGCTCCACTCGCGCCTTCGCTCTCTTGAGTGACTCCAGAAAGCGTCTGCCGTCAAACGGCTTCAACAGGTAGTCGAAGGCATGCACTTCAAAGGCGCGCAGTGCGTAATCGTCATAGGCCGAGGCAAAGATGATCAGCGGCCTTACCTCCTGCAGCGCCGCAATCACTTCGAAGCCGTCCAGTTCCGGCATCTGCACGTCCAGGTACAGAATGTCGGGGACCGTGACGCGCAGCGACGCCAGTGCTTCGGCTCCGTTCGCGCACTCTCCCACTACCTCGCAGTCTGCCTCGAGTGAAAGTAGTCGCCGAATCCTGCGGCGTGATAAGCGTTCGTCGTCAACGATGAGTATCTTGAAGTTCGACATGGTCTTCCGCTCCGAAACTGCTACCGCTCTTCTTCGCCTGTGTTCGGTAGGGCATCGTGATACGTGCCTCGACGCCGTCTGCCCGCTCTGGGTTCCCCGGATCTCCGTACCGTGGATCTCCAGGCAGGTTCCGTAACACCAGCGATTGCCGCGACCCGTATAGTGACTCCAGCCGTCCGCGGGTAATCGTGAGCCCCATGCCCTGGTGAGGGGGGTTTTGCGCCGTCTTTCTGCTTTCTTC